>NZ_JBFNXJ010000015.1 GCF_040812015.1 Chitinivorax sp. PXF-14
CAGCCGCCACGGGGAAAACCAGCTAACCCCATGGCAGATAAAAGAAAAGCGTCGAGTAAATTTTCGACGACACAAACAAAAAACCCCGGCGTATGTCCGGGGCTTTTTGTTTGTACCGCTCTCAGCTTTACAGCTGAACCTCCAAATTGTCGATCAGGCGGGTCGCGCCCACCCTTGCCGCGGCAAGCAAGACCAGGTGCGTGGATGCCGTACTCGGCCGCCCCAAGGTTTCGGCGTCACGCACCTCGACGTAATCGACATCCCAGCCATGCTCACGCAACTCGCTTACCGACTGTAGCGCGAGCTCGTCATAGTTGCGGCTGCCATTGCCAATCGCGTCGCGGATGCGCTGCAGGTTCCGGTAGATACGCGGCGCCTCGCCCCTTTGCTCCGAGCTCAAATAACCGTTCCGCGAACTGAGCGCCAAGCCGTCATCGGCACGGCCGGTTTCGGCACCAATAATGGTGATCGGCATATTGAGATCCAGCACCATATCCCTCAGTACGAAATATTGTTGGTAATCCTTTTTACCGAAGATAGCGACGTCAGGCTGAACGATATTGAACAACTTGGTCACGACCGTCGTCACGCCGCGGAAGTGTCCCGGTCGAAAGGCGCCGCACAACTCGTTGGCAATCGACGGCGGCTCGATGCAGTAATGTTGCGGGTGCGGATACAACTCGTTTTCGTCAGGCGCAAACACCGCGGCCGTGCCGACGCTCTCGAGTTTTGCACAGTCGTCGCGCAGCGTACGTGGATAGCGCTCGAAATCTTCGCCCTGGCCAAACTGAAGCCGGTTGACGAAGATGCTGACAATGACAGCATCGCCATGCTGCTTGGCAAGCTGAATCAGCGACAGATGGCCTTCGTGCAGATTGCCCATGGTGGGCACGAACACGACCCTGCCGGCAGTCTTACGGAATTCGCGCAATTCGGCGATGGTATGCAGGACTTTCATGGCCATCCAGAATCAGAAACAGTGTTCTTCTGCGGGGAAGGTTTTCGCCTTGACCGCACCAACATATGCTTGGACCGCAGCCTGGATCGACTCCGCTCCTTGCATGAAATTTTTCACAAACCGGGCTTTTTTACCTGGGTAGATGCCGAGCATGTCATGCATCACCAGCACCTGCCCGCTACATTCAACGCCTGCGCCAATGCCAATGGTCAGCATATCGAGGGATTCGCTAACCTCTTTGGCCAGGCTTGCCGGGACAGCTTCCAGCACCACCATCGTGGCGCCCGCTTCCTGCAAGGCCAAGGCATCGGCCTTGAGCTGGCACGCCTGTTCCTCGGTCTTGCCTTGTACCTTATAGCCGCCGAGCTGGTTCACGGACTGTGGCGTGAGCCCGATATGGGCACAGACTGGAATGCCGCGCTCGACCAGGAAACGAACGGTATCGACCATCACCGCCCCGCCTTCGAGCTTGACCATGTGCGCACCGGCCTGCATCAAACGGGCGGATGATCTGAATGCCTGTGCTTCGCCTTCCTGGTAAGCCCCAAACGGCAGATCGGCAACGATCAATGCCCGCTTTGCGCCCTTGGCAACGCAGCGCGTGTGGTATTCCATCTGCTCCAGGGTGACGGGCAAGGTGCTGTCTTCGGCCTGCACGACCATACCCAGGGAATCCCCCACCAGCAGGACATCAACCCCTGCTTCATCCATCAAGGTAGCAAAACTGGCCTCGTAACAGGTCAGCATGGCGATCTTCTGGCCTTCGTGGGCCATTTTCTGCAGGCTGCTTATGGTTGTCCGCATCATTTCCTTCCACCTATCAAGCGATTGCTCAATAGTAGTTGTTTTGACTCGCTCATTTGCTATGTTAGCTGCCGACACTCAGCCTTTGCTGAAAAATTCTCGCCGGCCTCGCATCTGTTTGGTGCACTGCAAAAGTAACTCAAAATCCTCGGCGCTATCAACAAAATTGAGGTTGGCAGCATTGACGATCAACAGCGGGGCGTCTTCATAGCCATGGAAGAAACGGCTATAGCTGTCACCCAAGCGGCGCAGATAGGCCTCGGACATGCCTGCCTCATAGCTGTTGCCACGTTGCTGGATACGCTGCAAGGCAATCGCCACGGGCGTTTGCAGGTAGATCACCAGGTCTGGTGTGGGGGCCTTGGGGGCATAGAGCTGGTAGATGGCGCGATACAGCCGTAGCTCTTCATCATTCAGATTGAGCTCAGCGAACAGCAGGTCCTTGGCGAGCAGATAGTCCGAAACGGCGTGGCTTGCGAACATATCCAGCTGCTGCAGCTGCCCCAGCTGTTCCACCCGCTGCAGCAAGAACGATAGCTGTGCCGGCAGGGCATAGCGGGCCGGATCCTGATAGAACTTGGACAGGAAGGGATTGGTTTCCGGCTGTTCGAGCAAGGTGGCCGCGCGCAGGTGCTCCGCAAGTTTGCGTGCCAACGTCGTCTTGCCTGCGCCGATGACGCCTTCGACAACGATGTAGGGGCAGCGCTCCAAATCCACAGACTATCCTTCCAAACGCTGCAGACGCTGGCTCGTGCAAGCTGCCAGATAATCGGCTGCCGCGCCGCAGCCGGGAATGATGCAATCTGGCGCGATATCGAGCAATGGCAGCAAGACGAACGCACGCTCGTGCATGCGCGGGTGCGGCAGCGTCAGCGCCGCCGTCTCGATGACCGCCTCGCCATGCAGCAACAGGTCGAGATCAAGTGTGCGCGGTGCATTGCGGAAGCTGCGCTCCCGGCCGAAGCGCTGCTCGATCTGGAACAGCGCATCCAGCAGTGCTTGCGGAGCGAGTGCCGTTTCCAGCATTGCCACCGCATTGACGAATTCCGGCTGATCGAGATAACCGACCGGCTCACTGCAGTACAGGGGAGAAGCCTTCAATAGCCGGGTGTGGTCAAGCGCATCGAGCGCATCGATAGCGGCCAATACCTGAGCAGACGGGGCATCGAGATTGGCACCCAGCGCCACGAAGGCGATCTGCAAGGTCACTCGTTGCCGCCTGCGTCACCGCCCGCCTCGACGGCCGGCTCACTGGGCTTGCGCTTGCGACGGCGGCGCTTCTTGGCGGGCGCGCCATCCTCTTTGACCAGCATGTGCTCGCGTTCGCTGCCCTCTGCGACCTGGAAGCGCTCCCACCATTGCGCCAGCTCGGTATCGGCCTCGCCACTCTCGGCGCGCAACGCGAGGAAGTCATAGCCGGCACGGAAACGCGGGTGCTCGAGCAGACGGAAGGGCCGCTTGCCAGCGCGTTGCTCGAAGCGCGGCTGCAGGGCCCACACCTCTTTCATGGTGACGCTGTAGCGACGGGGGATCGCAAGCTTTTCTTCCTGCACTTCGAGCACCTGATCCATCGCATCGAACAGCGCGGGGGTAGGCAGCTCGCCCTTGGCCTGCCGATCTTTCCAGGCAGCCAACACCTCGTGCCACAGTAGCGCGGCGAACAAGAAGCCGACCGACACCGGCTTATCCTCGCGAATGCGCTGGTCGGTGTTGTCGAGCGCAAGCTGCACGAAGCGCTCGCCCATGGGCTGCTCGAGAATCACGTCGAGTAGCGGGAAGAAGCCATGGTGCAGGCCCTCTTCACGCAATTGGTGCAGGCACTGCCAGGCATGGCCCGAGAACAGCAGCTTGAGCATCTCGTCGAACAGGCGTGCGGCGGGCACGTTCTGCAGCAACTCGCCCATGCCGGCAATCGGCTTGCGGGTTTCCTCGCTGATGGTCAATTCAAGCTTGGCAGCGAGGCGTGCCGCGCGCAGCAGGCGCACCGGGTCTTCGCGGAAGCGCTGCACCGGGTCGCCAATGATGGCGAGGCGCTTTGCGGCGATATCGTCCATGCCTCGGTGGTAGTCGATGACTTCCTGGGTCGCGGGGTTGTAATAGAGTGCATTGACGGTGAAGTCACGGCGGCGGGCATCCTGCTCCTGATTGCCCCAGACGTTGTCGTGCAGGATGCGGCCGGCATCGTCGGTCACCTGGCCGTCGGAATCGCCACGGAACGTCGTCACCTCGATCACCTCGTCGCGGCCGAAGGTCACGTGGACGATGCGGAAACGCTTGCCGATGATGCGCGAGCGCCGGAACAGCGCGTGCACCTGCTCGGGTGTGGCGCTCGTGGCAACGTCAAAATCCTTGGGATGCTTGCCGAGCAGCAGGTCGCGCACGGCCCCGCCCACGACATAGGCCTCGTAACCGGCCTCCTGCAGCTTGTCGGTCACCTTGAGCGCGCTCGATGCGATCTCGCTGCGCTGGATGCCGTGCTGCTGCACGGGGACGACGACCGGGCCAGTGGGTTTGCCGCTCTTGCGCTTGCCGAACACGCGGCGGATCAGTTTCTGAATCATTGAATGCTATGCGGAGTTCGCGAGGATTTGCGAAAAAATGGCGCAATTATACATGCTTGTCAGACAGCCGCAGCGGCGCACCTTCAGTTGACCGCCGGCACATCGCTGCAGACACGGTTGCGCCCCTGGTGTTTGGCCGCGTAAAGGCACAAGTCCGCGGCCGACAACATCTTCTCGTGATTGAAATGCTCGTGGCCAGGCGCCACGCCAATACTGACCGTCACCGACAAGTCAGGGTGGATGTGATGCCATGGATGGGCCTGCACCGTCTGGCGGACCTTTTCGCACGCCGCCGCCGCGTCTTCCAGCCCCAGCTCGATGAACACCAGCACAAACTCCTCGCCGCCAAACCGCGCGACGATATCGGACTGGCGCACATGGCTGCGCAGCAGTTGCGCGACTGCCTTGATGGTTTCATCTCCCACCGCGTGCGAGAAGCGATCGTTGATGTGCTTGAAATGATCGATGTCGCACACCGCCACGGTGAGCGGGTGCCGGTAGCGCCGTGCTCGCTCGAATTCCTGCGCCAGCTGGCGATCGAGGTAGCGGCGATTGTGAATGCCGGTGAGCGGATCGGTCATGCTTTGTTGTTCGAGCTGCAACACCAGGGCCGACTTGACGCGGTCTGCCTCGAACAGCGCGCGGCTGGCCCGCTGCAGCTCCTCATGCGCCCGCGCCAGCTCGGTGTGGCGCAGCCGTTCCAGCTCCATCTGTTGGCGCACGTTTTCGAGGTCGACGCGGGCCTGCAGCAGCTTGAGCTTGCGATCGGAGCGTTCGTTGAACATCACGCGTTCGGATGTGTGGTAGCGCTCGCTGTATTCGAGCGCCAGCTCGAAACGACGCTGGCGCTTGTACAAGCCACTCAGCACGCGCTGCGCGTCCTGCAGGAACTCCGGCATCTGCCCGTCCAGCGCCATTTCGTGAGCCATCTGCAGCTCGACCTCTGCCTCGCCGTAGTGGCCGCTCTCGATCAGTAGGCGGCCAAGCTGCACCCGTGCGTCGATTTCGCTGACCGTCATACCATGGCTGACCAGCTCAGGGATGACGTCGCGCAGCAGGCACAAAGCCTCGACCGCGCGGCCCAATACGCTCAAGGTGCTGGCGCGATTCGCGCGGATCGCGGCCAGCAGTCCGTCCGCACCGTGGCCGTGCAATAGCTGTTCGGCCTGGCCCAGCGCCACCAGCGCGGCGTCAGCCTGCCCTTCCTTGCCGAGATCGACCCCAAGATTGCACAGGGCGCAGGCCTGATCCTTGATCTGTCCTGCGACGCCAAACTGGTCTGCAAGCAGGCGGAACTGTTCAATGGCCTCGCAGCGCCGTTCCGTGCGGGAATAAATGATTGCGATGCTGTTGGCCGCCATGCGTTCGCGCGCGGGCAGGCCCACCTGCTGAAACAGCGCGAGCGCTTCGAGAAAACACTCCAGCGCCTGATCGTAGAGACCACAGGTATCGTAGATGATGCCGATGCCGCGGCGGGCCATACCCAGCCATTCTCGATCGCAGGCCTGCTCTGCGGCGCGCTGGGCCGCCTGCAGATGGGACAAGGCCTCGCTGGCGTTTCCCTGGTAGTGATGGGCAAAACCGCTGAAGTAATGTGCCCTGGCCAGCTCGGCGGGCCTGTCGAGCGAGGCTGCCAGCTCGATGGCTTCGTCCGCGAGCGCCTGCGCGCGCCTCGCGTCGGCCTGCTGCAGCCGCTCGGCCAGCGCCAGCGCGGCAGCCAGCCGCTCAGCCGCATTGGCGGCCGAGTTCAGATGTTGTTCGAGTTCCTCGAGCGAGACAGGCACTGTTGTTCTTATATGATAAGGGTCCCAGCGCTAGTATAACGCGTTGCGCATTAAATGCAGGCTCGCTGCGGCATCTTCGTCGGGCCGAAAAAAAGGCCGCTTGCCGCGGCCTTTTCTGTCGAACATCGCTCAGTTGCTGCGGATGACGAATATCCGTGGCATGGCGTTGGGTGTGTTCGGACCAAACCAGCGATCGAATATCTTGGTGGCCTCGCCGGTTTTTTCCATGTCCAGCAATGCGTCGTTGACGGCCTTCTGCAGGCGCTTTTCGCCCTTGTGTATGCCGACCCCGTAAATTTCCAGCGACAGCGGTACGTTGGGGATTTCGTACTGCTTCTTGTTCGGCAGCTTGTTCAGCAAGCCGGCCAGAATCGGCTCATCGGTCGTCACCGCATCGAGCTTGCCGTCCGTCAGCGCCTTGACCGCCTCCGGATAATCCTCGAACAGCACGATACTTGCATTGGGCAGGGCCTTGCGCACCTGCTTTTCGGAGGTTGACCCCTTCACCGTGCCGAGCGTCGCCTTTTCCAGGTCGACCAGATCATGCATACGCCCCTGCTTGGTGAGGAATTTCTGCCCTGTGACGAAATAGCCGTAACTGAAGTCGATCTGCGCTTCACGCTCGGCATTCTTGGTCATCGTGGCGAGGACCAGGTCGACTTTCCGGTCCTTCAGGAAGGGAATGCGATCGGCTGAATCGACAGGCTTGGCCAGCAGCTTCACATTCAGGCGCCGCGCGATACCGGCCGCGAAATCGACGTCATAGCCCGAGACGGTCCTGGTTTTCTGGTCCAGCACGCCGAAAGGGGGGGTTGCATCCTTTACTCCCACCACCAGCTCGCCGCGTTTCACGATGTCGTCGAGGTCATCGGCCTGCACCAGCCCTGCTGCGGCAAGGCTGAGCACCAGCAACAGACGTGTCCATAGCTTCATTGCATTCTCCACTGAGGATTGCGGCGCCGGTCGCGCCGGAAGCGCACCTTATGCGCTCATCATGTCCGCGCGGCAATTGTGGATTTCAGCAAGTAGCAGGAATGACAGCGCTAATCCATGCAGATGCGATTGCGGCCGCGATGCTTGGCCTCGTACAAGGCGTGGTCGGCACGCCCGACCAGGGTGTCGATGCTCTCGCCGCAGTGGAATTCGGCGAGGCCGATGCTGATGGTCACCGACAGCCCGTCATGCACCGCCTGCCAATCGTAGCGCTCGATACTCTGGCGCAGCTTCTCGCAGACTTCGTGCGCGCCGGCCAGGTCGGTTTCGACCAGGATCAACGCGAATTCCTCGCCACCGAAGCGGGCGGCAATGTCGCTATCGCGCAGCTGCTCGCGCATCAGCAAGGCGATGGTGCGCAGCACGGCATCCCCGGTCTGGTGCGAGAAGCGGTCGTTGACCAGCTTGAAATGATCGACATCGCACATGGCCAGCGACAGGGTATGACCGTAGCGGTGGCTGCGCTCCAGCTCCTGCGCCAGTGCATTGTCGAGGTGGCGGCGATTGTAGAGGCCCGTCAGTGCATCGGTGACCGAGAGGCGTTCGAGCTCGGCGAGCAGGCGCGATTTCTCGCGGTCGGTCTTGAACAGCAACTCGCCCACCCGCCGCAACTCCTCGTTCGCCTTGGTCAGCTCGGCGTGGCGCTCGCGCAGCAGCTCGGTCTCGCGCCGCGTCTTCTCGACCTCGAAGCCGATCTGCAGCGAGCGGAACTTGTGTTCGGAACGCTCATTGAACACGTCCTTGTCGATATCGTGAAAGCGCAGCAGGTAGCGGTAGGCGGGCTCGTAACGGCCCTGCACCTGGTACAACTCGGCGTAGGCGCGGCAGGTGTCGGCCATCAACGGCTTGAGCTGGCCGCGCTCGGCCTGGGCCAGCGCCCACGCCAGGTCCGTCTCGGCCTCGCCATAGCGGCCGTTGGCGATACACAGGCGCACCAGATCGAGCCGGATCAGCAATTCGAGCTCCGCCATGCCGGCGGCGCTGACCGTCGGCAACACGGTGCGCAGCTCCGCCTCGGCCTCCTGCACGCGCCCCAGGTCGTGCATCACGCGCGCCCGGTTGTAGCGTGTCGATTCGGCCATGCCGGGCATCGGCTCGCGCGCATCGTGGGCCAGCGCCTCGTCGAACACCTCGAAGGCCTCGGCATGGCGGCCGAGCTTGCGCAAGGTGATGCCGATGCACACCAGCGGCCGGGTCAGATAGCCGTCCATGCCCAGCACCCGGCATTCCTCGATCAATTGCCGTTGGTGGGCCAGCGCCTCTTCGGTCTTGCCGACCTGCGAGAAAATCACGCCGATGCGATACGAAGCCGCCAGGCGGCGCTCGACCACGCCGGCCTCGTCAAAGGCACGATAGGCTTCATACAGACGTTTGAGCGCCTCGTCGTACAGGCCCAGGTTGTCGTAGACCAGCCCCAGCCCGTGCTGCGCCTCGCCCCACCAGCGTTTTACGCCAAGTGCGGCGGCGCGTTCGAGCTCGGCTTCGAGCACGCCAAGCGCGGTCTGCGGCTCCCCTGCCAGCAGCAGGCTGACGCCGCGCCAGCATTGTGCGGCACATGCCGAGACGGCATCGCCCAGGCGCTCCGCGAGCATCAGCGCATCGCTCGCGACATTCAGCGCAAGCGCAGGGTTGCCGGCGAAGACGCGCTCGGCCAGCGCCAGCAGGCAGGCGAGCCGCTCGCCATCGGCGATGGGCCCGCTCAGGCGAATCTCCAATTGTTTTTGTGACAACGGGGGCATGGATGCCCTCTCATTCCGGGCTGTCGATCGGGCGCCCCGGCCAGATGACCGTGCAGCTATCCTACTGAGGCGACTGAACATTATTGGCGGTGCAGCCCGCCATCGCAAATGAATATGCCTGACGAAATATCAGGTACGCCTCAGCAGCGCACAGGCTCGGGTTCGAGCTCGACGCCGAAGCGCTCGTAGACCGAGGCACGGATCGCCTCGGCCAGCCGCCAGATGTCGGCACCACTCGCCCCGCCGCAGTTGACCAGCACCAGCGCCTGCTTTTCGTACACGCCTGCGGCACCCAGGCTGCGGCCTTTCCAGCCGCACTGGTCGATGAGCCAGCCGGCGGCGAGCTTGCTGCGGCCATCGGGCTGCGGATAGGCCGGCAGCGCCGGAAAGCGCTCGCGCAAGGCGGCGGCGAGTGACGCCTCGACCACCGGGTTCTTGAAAAAGCTGCCGGCATTGCCGATCTCGGCCGGGTCGGGCAGCTTGCGGCGGCGGATGGCGATGACGGCGTCGGCGATGGCGCGCGCCGACAATTCCGTCACCTGCCGTGTCGCCAGCTCCTGCTGGATCTCGCCGTAGCCGGTGTGCCAGCAGGGCTGTTTCGGCAGCCGGAAGGTGACGCTGACGACCAGGTAGCGCCCGGCCAGCGCACCCTTGAACACGCTGTCGCGATAGGCAAACGCGCAGTCGGCCAGCAAAAACTGCCTGAGCTGGCCGGTGGCGAGCTCGATGGCATCGAGGGAATGGAAGCAATCCTTAATCTCGACCCCATAGGCGCCGATATTCTGGATCGGGCTGGCGCCCACCGTGCCCGGGATCAGCGACAGGTTTTCGAGCCCGGCCCAGCCTTGCGCGATCGTCCATTGCACGAAATCGTGCCAGCTCTCGCCTGCCATGCCGCGCGCGTAGACGGCCTGCGCGTCTTCATCGACCTTGGTGCGGCCCTGCAGCTCGACCCGCAGCACCAACCCCGGAAAATCGCGCGTGAACAGCATATTGCTGCCCCCGCCCAGCACCAGCCGCGGCACGCCCTGCCATGCGGGGTCGGCCAGCACGGCGCGTAGCTCGTCGAGCGACGCGAGATGGGCCAGGCCGGCAGCCTGCACGTCGACGCCGAAGGTATTGAAGGGCTTGAGCGAGACGTTGGATTCGATCAGGGGCTGGCTCAACGGCGGCTCCAGGGCAAAAGGCGTCATTATAGCCGGCTCAGCGATAGCGCCTGGCGACGTGCACCAAATACCACAACAGGGGTACGGCCGCGGCCGTCAGCGACAGCACCAGCGCGCACCAGAAGCCCGGCGCGCCGAGCGGCGTGCCATCGTTCACGAATGGCACGCCGTGCAGGCCGAGCATGTAGCCGCCGAAGATGCCGACCACCCAGAAGGCAAGCACCTGGATCACCATCGGCAGCGTGGTCACCTTGTAGCCGCGCAGCGCGCCGGTCGCGCTGACCTGCACCGCGTCGGGCAACTGGTAGGCGGCGGCGAACAGCAGCAGGGTCACCGCCAGTGCCTGCACCGCCTTGTCTGGCGTGTACATCGCCGCGATCTGCGGCGCCATCAGCAGGATCAGCAGCGCGGTGGCGCAGGCGAGCAGCAGCACCAGCGTGATGCCAACCTTCGAGGTATGCGCCGCGTGCGCGTAGTTGCCGGCCCCGACATGCTGGCCGACACGCACGGTCAACGCCGTCGCCACGCCGAACGGCAACATATAGGTCTGGGCCGAGAAATTGAGCGTGATCTGATGCGAGGCCACCACGCTCGCACCGAGCTGCGCCAGCATCAGCGCGACGATGGTGAACACGCTGACTTCGGCCAGATAGGTCAGCCCGATCGGCAGGCCCAGCCGCAGCAGGCGCTTCTGCTCGGCCCAGCGCGGCCACTCGAAGTGGCGCCACAGCTCGAACTGGCGGTAGAAGGCACGGCGCGAGGTATAGGCGATCAGCGCGAACAGGGAGAACCAGCACACCAGCGCCGTGGCCCAGCCGCAGCCGGCGCCGCCGAGTTTGGGCAGGCCGAACAGGCCGTTGATCAGCACGTAGTTGGCGGGGATGTTGAGCAGCAAGGCCAGCACGCTGATCACCATGATCGGCTTGGTCTTCGACAGGCTGGAGGTGTAGCTGTGGAATACCTTGTAGATCAGGAAGGCCGGCAGGCCGACGATCACGCCGTCGATGAAGCCCTCGGTCTTCTCCGCCACATCGGGTGCCGCCTTGGCCAGGCGCAGGATGCCGGGCGTGCCGAGCTTGAGCAGCAGCACCGCGAACAGCCCGAGCGCCAGCGCCAGCCACAACCCCTGGCGCATGATCGGGCCGATCTCGTGATAGCGCTTGCCGCCGTAGGCCTGCGCCACCAGCGGGCTCAGCGCGAGCAGGATGCCGGTAAAGCTGAGCGAGATGGTGATCCAGATGCTCGCGCCGAGCGACACGCCAGCCAGGTCAGCGGGCGATACGCGGCCGGCCATCACAGTATCGACAAAGGCCATCGCCGTCTGCGCCAGTTGCGCGACGATGATCGGGCCCGCGAGCTTGAGGATGGCGCGGCTCTCGGCCGGAAAACTGGGCAAGGGAGGGGTTTGCGGCATGCGTTCTGGCAACGACAAAACGCATTAGTGTCGCCCGAAGCCGGAAAGTTTACCAGTCGGGAAACCGGCAGCTTGCCGGCCGCAGCCCTACACCAGCGCCGGGCGCCCCGCCACGACGTGGACTTCGAGATGTGCCTGGTCGGCCACCAGGCGGTTGATCTGCAGCGCCTGCTCGAGCGTCACGGCGCGCACATGGTAGTCGCCATGCACGTATTCGATCGGCTCGGCGACCAGCTTGGCGATCTGCTGCAGCAACTGCTGGCGCACGCTGCTTTCGGTGCGGCGGGTAAAACTCAGCGCCAGATAACTCTTGGGATGGCCGCGGCGCACGCCCTGCGGCTCGGGCTCGCGCGGTTGGCGTTGGGCGACAGAGGAAACGAGTCGGGATTCGTCGAGATAGCAGTCAAACATGGTTGCTCCTTCAAGCAGCTTGGAAGGCGCGCCCGGAAGCAAGTTCCCTAGGCGACGCTTTAGCGGTATTTCGATGGCGCCCCGCAAGTTGTCCATTAAATCGGCGCGAGCGGCCCGACATTGAGCCGCGATAAACAAAAACCCCGCTTGCGATGCAAAGCGGGGTTCGGGAATGATTCCATCTCACCACGCTTTAGCTGTATTTGTAGCGCGCCCGCAAGCTGTGTTCAAATTGGCGCGATGCCTCGAATGTACGGGGCGCCCCTCGCCCCTGTCAAGCCCGATCCCATGACCCAGATGAACTGGCACACGCTGCTCTCCGCCGAGCGCCTGTGCAACACCAAGCCCGCCGGCCCCGATGCCGGCCGCACCGATGCCGGCCGCACCGACTTTCACAAGGATCACGACCGCATCGTGTTCTCGAGCGCGTTTCGCCGGCTCGGGCGCAAGACCCAGGTGCACCCGCTGACCGAGAACGATCATGTGCACACGCGCCTCACGCACTCGATCGAGGTGGCGAGTGTCGGCCGCAGCCTGGGCATGATGGTCGGCCAGCTGATTCACGACAGGCTGCCGGCCCACATCGCGCCACACGACATCGGCGCGATCGTGCAGGCAGCCTGCCTGGCCCACGATATCGGCAACCCGCCCTACGGGCACGCCGGCGAGTATGCGATCCGCGACTGGTTCTGCCAGACGGACAAGGCCTATCTGCTGGAGCCCTTATCGGCGCTGGAGCAGCTCGACCTGCAGACCTTCGAGGGCAATGCGCATGGCTTCCGCGTCATCACCCAGCTCGAGAACCACCGCTTCAACGGCGGGCTGCGACTGACCTATGCCACGCTCGGTGCCATGCTCAAGTACCCATGGACGGTCGAGCATACCGGGCAGAAGCAGAAATTCTCGTGCTACCAGGCCGAAGCCCCGCTGCTCGAAGACGTCGCCACCCGCCTCGGCCTGCCGCAGCTCGCGCCACGGCGCTGGGCGCGCCACCCACTGTCCTACCTGATGGAGGCAGCCGACGACATCTGCTACGCGCTGCTCGACCTCGAAGATGGCATCGAGATCGGCGTGCTCAAGTACGAGCAGGTCGAGCCCATCCTGATCAGCCTCATCGGCGATTCGACCGAACTGCGCGACGAACTCGCCGAATCGCCCACCACGCGGCGGCGCATCTCGCTGCTGCGCGGCCAGGCGATCCAGCGCATGGTCAACGCCGTGGCCCAGGCCTTCGTCGCCAACCACGATGCGCTGCTCGCGGGCGAAATGGAACACGACATCCTGCGCGCCTGCCCCGCACACATCACCGATAGCCTCAACACCGCCAAGCAGCTCGCGCGCACCGACATCTTCAACACGCGGCAGAAGGTCGAGGTCGAGGTCGGCGCCTACACCACGCTCGACATGCTGCTGGAGCCGTTCTTCAACGCCGTGTACCAGCTCAAGACCAGCGGCACGCTGTCGTTCCGCGCCCGCCGCACGCTCGACCTGATGGAACACAACGTGCCGGGCCGCGACTGGTCGCTCTACCACGCCTACATGCGCGTGCTCGACTTCATCGGCGGCATGACCGACAACTACGCAAGCTATCTGGCACGCCAGGTGGGCGGGCTGGGGCAGTAGCGGCCGGACAGCCTCTGGCTGGCGCCCGCCGGCCGAGGCCAGGCCCTTCAGAATGCAAGGCAGGGGCCGGCTTGCAGTCGCACGGTGCGCGATCTATAACGCCGCTTCATAAAGTTCAGCCCAACCGACGTACTCGACAGCGTCGGCCTGATCCACATGAACGGCCGCGTGTACGACCCACGCCTGGCACGTTTCCTCAGCGTCGACCCGGTCAACCAGGCACCGGACAACGGACAGAGCTACAACCCGTACAGCTACGTCTACAACAGCCCGATGATGCTGACCGACCCGAGCGGCTTCAGCGCCTGGACCAACACCCGGGAACACTACGTACGGCCGATCGTCACCGTTGTCGTCGCCTGGTTGCTCGGGCCCGGTGGTTACCCGCTGGTCAGCGCCGAAGCAGCCGGCTCCGCGCTGGCTGCCGACTTCCTCAACACCGTCATCGCCGGTACGGTGGCCGGCGGCATCCAGAGCGGATCGGTGGAAGGTGCGCTGCAAGGCGGCCTCACCGCCGCCGCCTTCTTCGGCGTGGGCAGTGTCACGGTCGGGCATGGCGAGGCAGCCCTCCACGCCTCAGCGGAAATGAAAGTGGCACAGGTCATCGGCCATGCCGCCGTGGCCTGCGCCAGCGCCATGGCCTCGGGCGGGCAGTGCGGCCCGGCCGCCATCGCCCAGGCCTTCACCACCTCGGCCGGGCACATGGGCCTGCCGGAAGGGCGCTTTGCCGGCACCGTCTCGCGCGCCGTGGTGGGCGGGCTGGCCTCGTCCCTGGCAGGGGGCAAGTTTGCCAATGGGGCGACGACGGCGGCGTTTGCTTATTTGTTTAATGAGGTGGCGAAGAGTGAACCACGCCACTCTGATCAGACAAGGATGAGAGCGATTCCAGGCGCGGCCGAAGCCATGCCCATGGACACGGGGGAGTCAGCAGCTTTAGCATTGTCCTTGGCTGATGGGGTTGGTATCTTCAAGATCGGTGTGGCGCTGATTACCCGTCCTACGGCAGTATTCGAGCTTTTTAGTGCGGCAAAGGGCGTAGGCACCACAGCAGAGCAAATTCTCAATGCTGAACGTATAAGCAGTGGCTTAAAAGCTGATGCCTCACATCGCGCAGCAAGTTTCCTGTCGAAAGAACAGCTTCAGGCAGGGCAGGTATTTCCCTTGCGTGGCGGAGATGGCGTTGAACGCACCTTGCTTCAAACACCCGGCGGCCTCAATGGCAAAAACGGGATTTACGAATACATTTATGACTCGGCTGGAAAAGTGACACATCAGCGCTTTATTGAAGGCGGCACTGTTACTGGTCTTCCTAATCAACGAGTTCCAAAGGTGCCTTGATATGAATTTGATGCCTATTCCATTTTTGTTTATTCGGGAACGTGTTTCACTGTCATGGCGTGAGGCCCTTTGGGGTTACGAACACCAAATGATTGGTTGGTCGGATATCGTTGATCTGGCGAAAGAAAGGCTTCGTTCGGACTCAGATGCAGGTGAGATTGAACTATCTTGCTTGGACAAGTCGGATACATCCCGCGTTGGTGAATTACTCAGGGAACTCGCTGCTTCTGAGCCGGAGAAGTTGGGATTGATGTCGGCTAAAAAATGGCTCTACCTGATGCTTGCGTGGACATTGGATAACAAGGATCGGATTGATGATCCTTTAGGCAAGGTCGAAACGATTTATGCTGACTTTGATTATCCGGGCGAGATCGAGAATTTCGTGAGGTATATGCCGGTAATGGATGATTATGATCCAAGCCATCACAGCAAAGAAGACAATGAAAATCGATTGTTTGAGAACTGGAAAAAATACTTGGATGTTGCCCAGAATGAAGTAGGAATCTCTTAAAAAAACCTCATCCACCCGCCTGCGGCGGGTAGCTGTTAAGAGAAGGGCCGCACGATGCGGCCCTTGGTTTATCGGCTGGGCGATGGTGCCAGGAACGACTGCGGAGGCAGCGTTTGCCAACACCATCATCGCCGGGGCCATCGCAGGTGGTGTCCAGAGCGGCACGCTGGAAGGCGCCTTTCAGGGCGGCCTCACCGCCGCCGCCTTCTTCGGCGTGGGCAGTGTCACGGTCGGGCATGGCGAGGCAGCGCTCCACGCCTCAGCGGAAATGAAAGTGGCACAGGTCGTTGGCCACGCCGCCGTGGCCTGCGCCAGCGCCATGGCTTCGGGCGGGCAGTGCGGCCCGGCCGCCATCGCCCAGGCCTTCACCACCTCGGCCGGGCACCTGGGCCTGCCGGAAGGGCGCTTTGCCGGCACCGTCTCACGCGCCGTGGTGGGCGGGCTGGCCTCGTCCCTGGCGGGGGGTAAGTTCTCCAATGGGGCGGTGACGGCGGCGTTTGCTTATTTGTTTAATGATTTGGCGAGCCAGCAAAAAGGGAAAGCGCTTGAAGTGCAAGCTCAAGCGGAATTGAACGGTCAAGGCTGGAGTACGTACACGAATCGCCAAATCGTTTTTGAAGATGGCGTAGCATCCGAAATGGATATAATTGGGCGGAGGGGAGCAGAAATTAGCGCAATTGAATGCAAAAATGGGAGCTGCGCAAAATGGACGCCAAATCAAAAAAGCCATATTGACGCGCTTGCAGAAGGTCGCTATTACGTTAAAGGTGTTCTAGACATTAATCCAGATCAATTGGTGCGTGATCAGGGTAAATTTACTGCTAGTCTATATACAGAGAGCTCCACTAGAATAATGAGAAGTCCCACTACAGCTAGGTACTTCAATGCAGGTGGTACTCTGTTGCGGTCCTTTTTTCCAATTTCACTATTTATAGATTCGTACTTTATGGCGAGGGATTACGAGTATGCATCTAAATGCGTGATGGGCGGTGTTGATGTATGTGCGCCTCCAAAGTATTGGGATTAATTATGGCGTCAGATAATTTTGTTAAACATTTCAGAAGAACGCTAAACATTTTTCTAAAAGATATTGGCTTCAAAAGGCTACGTTCGGAAAGATGGATTAACCACCTTTCAGATGATTTGGAAATCCACCTTGATGTGCATTTGACAACTTTTGGCGTAACTAAAGGGTTTTATCTGGAAATATGTTTTGGCTATCGTTATTCCAAAGTTGAGGAGCTTCGTAGCCAGCTTCAAGAAACTATAATAAGCAGGGAGATGGCTGCTGTTAATGTGGACATACATAAGATACTGGCTTTCTCCCCAGGCGGTTGTTGGAACATATCGTGTGAAGCCGATGTGAATCCAATGGCGTTGTCTATTGTTTCTGTCGTGAAATGTTTTGCCGATAGCACTAAAGATTTTCAGGCTACCACTTCGTTATGGCAGAAAATAAAAAATATGAACATGGAATCATACGAAATTCATGAGAAAGTTCACCGTAATGGTGAAGGGGGTGCTGATTGTGTTTTTTATATGCAGGGCCCTACCCTTATCCCGATTTTGGCATACTTAAACGATGATGATTTTTATATTTGTAAAGAATTGACATCTTTCTTGTCTAGAATGGAGCCCAAATCTAATTTGGCATTTCACGAGCTGGCTTATATAAGATTTGTGAGAAATTTTCTTAAGCTACCTAGGTAAGGCCGTAATCCGTACCCCGCGGTAGAATGCAATCGAAGCGAAGCGCATTGCACTGCATGGCCAATGCTTGTCTTGCCGTCTCGTTTGCTGCCATTCGGCGTATTGTGCTGTGCTTCGAACACGCCCTCCATGTTCTGAAGCGAAGGGTGATGCGCCGTCTGCTCTGAGCGGCGGTGGCCGCAACTACACCTGGAGCGACAACGGCCAGCTCACCCACATCCAGCAAGGCAGCGACAGCCTCGACTTCGTGCTCGACAGCGACGGCCAGCGCGTCAGGCAGGTCAAGAGCATTGCCGGCGTGGCCAGCACCGTCTGGTACGACAACACCCGGCTTGACCTGAACAGCGCGCTGGAAGAAGAGAGCAAGGCCGGGCAGACCACCTGGCGCCACACCCTGAGCGCCGGCGGCCACGCCTTCGCCGTGCTGGAAAGCGGTGCCAGCAACAGCCTCAAGTACCTGCACGCCGATCACCAGGGCAGCATCGTCGCCGCCAGCGACAGCAGCGGCAACCTGCTCGAACGCCTGCGCTACGACCCCTGGGGCCAGCGTAACGACGGCACCGCCCACACCGTCACCACGCGCGGCTACACCGCGCTCGAAATGCTCGACAGCCTGGTTGGGTCTGACAATCCCAACACTCACTACCACCGTTGGGCTTCGCAAATTCAGCCCAACGCGTCCGATTACGCCAGATGCCGCGCAATCAGCCACCTGAAGTGAAATCTGGACTTTGCTGACAAGCGCGCCCTACTTCAACCACCCCCGCTCCATCGCGTATTTCACCAGCCCTGCCGCGCTGTCGATGCCGAGCTTGCGGCGCAGGCTCAGGCGGTGGGTTTCGGCGGTGCGCACGCTGATGTCGAGCTGCTGTGCGATGGCCTTGTTCGACAGGCCGTGCGCGAGCAGGATCAGCACTTCCTTTTCGCGCTCGGTCAGGTCGAAGCTCTGCGCCTGCGGCTTCACCAGTGCCTGGGCCGCGGCGGCGCTGTAATAGCTGCCGCCGGCGGCGACCGCGTCGATGGCGGCGATGATCTCGTGCGAGCCGGCGTCCTTGAGCACATAGCCCTTGGCGCCGGCGCGCATGGCGCTGGTCACGTATTCGCTGTTGTCGTACATGCTCAGGATCAGCACACGGATGGCCGGGAAGCGCTCGGACAGCAGCTCGGTGAGGCGGATGCCGTTCATGTCCTTCATGCCGATATCGACCAGCATCAGGTCCGGCGCCAGTTGCTCGGCCAGGGCCAGGGCTTCGGCGCCGCTGCCCGCCTCGCCCGCGACCTCGATCTGGGCGACGGCTTCGAGCCGTGCGCGCAGGCCGTCGCGCACCAGCGGGTGATCGTCGACGAGCATCAGGCGGATACGGCGTGGGGAGGCAGGGGTGGTGCTCATCAACGGCCTTTCCATGACAGGGGCAGGCTGACCACCAGCCGGGTACGGCCAGGGCGCGATTGCAGGGTGAAGCGGCCGGCCAGGTGCTCGACGCGCTCGCGAATATTGCGCAGGCCGATGCCGCCTGCGCGCTCGATGCTGGCGGGGTCGAAGCCGCGGCCGTCGTCGACGACGGACAGCCGCACGCAGCCGCCAGCCTGCGACAGCTTGACGCGCACCGACTGCGCCCCGGCGTGGCGCTCGATATTGGTGAAAGCTTCCTGCGCGATGCGGAACAGCGCCACGGCTTCGTCTGTCGGCACGTGCGCCCCGCCATCCTGATCGAGCGCGACGGCGATGCCGGTGCGCTGCTCGAATTCGTTGGCGAGCTGCGTCAGCGCGGCCGACAGGCCGAGGGTATCGAGGATGGACGGGCGCAGGTCGTGTGAGATGCGGCGCACCTCGCCGATCGCGTCACCGAGGCCTGCAATGCCCTTGTCGAGCGCCTCGCAGGCGCCCTCACCGCCGCTCTGCAGCTTGTGCTGCGCCAGCTCGAACTGGAACTTGGTGGACACCAGCAGTTGCGAGATGCCGTCGTGCAGCTCGCGCGATACGCGGGCGCGCTCCTCTTCCTGCAGATTCACGATGCGCTGGGCCAGCGCCTTGAGCTTGCTGTCGGCCAGACGGTGCTCGCTGACGTTGAGCACCAGCCCGCCCGCAAATACCAGCAGCACCGCCACCAGCGCCACGCCGCCGAGCCCGAGCAGCGTCGCGCGCACGGTAGCCCGCGCGCGTTCGCGCACCTCGGCGGTGGCGCGCTCGACGTCGTCGAGATAGATGCCGGTGCCCACCATCCAGCCCCAGCGCGGCAGCAGCACCACGTAGCCGAGCTTCTCGGTCAGCTGGTGCGTCGAGGGCTTTTCCCAGCCGTAGCGCTGGTAGCCGTCGCCATCGCGGCTGGCGGCCGCGAGCAGCGCCTGGATCACGTGGCGGCCCTGCGGGTCGGTCAGGTTCCACAGATTGCGCCCGACCAGCTGCGGCTGGCGCGGGTGGACGATATTGCGCCCGCTCATGTCGTAGACGAAGAAATAGCCATCGTCGCCATAGTTGATCGCGCGCAGGATGGCCTTGGCCTGCTCCTGCGCAGCCGGGTCGTCGCGCCGCGCGTCGTAGAGCGGCTGGATCGAGCTCAGCGCGAGCTCGACATAGTGCTTGAGCTCGGCCCGCTTGGCGGCCATGAAGCTTTCCTCGATCAGCTCCACCTGCCGCTCGGCGAGGCGCTCGGCGCGGTACTGCACCAGCGCGCCAATGGCAAACATGGCGAGCAGCAGGGGCAGCACGGTAAGCGCGACGATCTTGTATTTGAGCTTCATGGTATTTGCGGCGGCGCACTACGCATTACTACGCAGCGCAGTCCGGTAGTACTGCGAATGTTAACGAATGCCTAAAAGGAGAATAGTAGAGCCCAAGCTCGGCAAGCCGGGATTTACCCTGATGCCGGTACCGATTCAGCCGAGCGAAGGATGCCCGCAGCAGCCCCGCCCACGGGTGCGGATGCCGCAGGCAGCCAAGGAGCCTCACCATTCAGCGCCAGGCCCATGAGCCGTGGCGCACCGGTTCGGAGACACATCATGCACCAACTTTCACGCCATGCGATCTTCGGCGTCATCGCGCTGATCGGCACGTTTGCGCTCGGCACGGTCGCCCTGCATCGCGGCGAATCGATCAATGCCTTGTGGATCGTCGTCGCGGCGGTATCGGTCTATCTGATCGCCTACCGCTATTACGGCCTGTTCATCGCCAGGCAGGTAATGAAGCTCGATCCGCAGCGCACCACGCCCGCCGTGCGCAACAACGACGGGCTCGATTTCGTGCCCACCAACAAATACGTGCTGTTCGGCCACCATTTCGCCGCCATCGCCGGCGCCGGTCCCCTGGTCGGCCCCGTGCTCGCGGCGCAGCTCGGCTACCTGCCGGGCATGCTGTGGATTCTCGCCGGCGTGGTATTCGCCGGCGCGGTGCAGGATTTCATGGTGCTGTTCATCTCCACGCGCCGCGACGGCCGCTCGCTGGGTGACCTGATCAAGTCCGAGATCGGCCATGTGCCCGGCGTGATCGCGTTGTTCGGCACCTTCATGATCATGGTGATCATCCTCGCCGTGCTCGCGCTGATTGTCGTCAAGGCCCTGGCGGAAAGCCCGTGGGGCGCCTTCACCGTGGCAGCGACGATCCCGATCGCGATCTTCATGGGCCTGTACACGCGCTATGTCCGCCCCGGCCACATCGGCGAGATCTCGGTCATCGGCTTCGTGCTGTTGATGCTGTCGATCTGGGGTGGCGGCCAGGTGGCCGCGAGCCCGATCTGGGCACCGGTGTTCACCTTCACCGGCGTACAGCTGACCTGGATGCTGATCGGCTACGGCTTCGTCGCCTCGGTGCTGCCGGTGTGGCTGTTGCTGGCGCCGCGCGACTACCTGTCGACCTTCCTCAAGATCGGCACCATCGTCGGCCTGGCCATCGGCATCCTGCTCGTCGCACCGCAACTGAAGATGCCCGCGCTGACCAAGTTCATCGACGGCACCGGCCCGGTGTGGGCGGGCAGCATGTTCCCCTTCCTGTTCATCACCATCGCCTGTGGCGCGGTTTCGGGCTTCCATGCGCTGATCGCCTCGGGCACCACGCCCAAGCTGCTCGAGAGCGAGTCGCACATGCCCTTCATCGGCTACGGCGGCATGCTGATGGAGAGCTTCGTCGCCATCATGGCGCTGGTCGCCGCCGCGGTGATCGACCCGGGCGTCTACTTCGTGATGAACAGCCCGGCAGCGGTCATCGGCAAGACAGCAGCCAGCGCTGCCACGGCCGTATCGAACTTCGGCTTTCTGATCACCCCCGAAATGATCACGCAGACCGCGCAGGAGCTCGGCGAGAAGACCATCATCTCGCGTGCCGGCGGCGCCCCGACGCTGGCCGTGGGCATGGCGCAGATCCTGTCGAACGTGTTCGGCGGCAGCGGCATGAAGGCGTTCTGGTACCACTTCGCCATCCTGTTCGAGGCGCTGTTCATCCTCACCGCCGTCGATGCGGGCACCCGTGCCGGCCGCTTCATGCTGCAGGACCTGATGGGCGCCTTCGCGCCGTCGATGAAGAAGACCGAATCGTGGGCCGCCAGCCTGACCGCCACCGGCCTGTGCGTCGCGGCCTGGGGCTACTTCCTGTACCAGGGCGTGGTCGACCCGCTGGGCGGCATCAACACGCTGTGGCCGCTGTTCGGCATCGCCAACCAGATGCTGGCCGGCATCGCCCTCGTGCTCGCCACCGTGGTGCTGTTCAAGCTCAAGCGCGAGCGCTATGCCTGGGTCACCGTGCTGCCGACGATCTGGCTGTTGATCTGCACGCTGAGCGCGGGCTGGCTCAAGGTGTTCTCGGACAACCCCAAGGTCGGCTTCCTGGCCCATGCCCACAAGTATGAAGCGGCACTCGCCAAGGACGAGGTGCTGGCGCCGGCCAAGAGCCTGGTGCAGATGCAGCAGGTGGTGTTCAACGACTATGTCGATGCGACGCTCGCCTTCGGCTTCATCCTGCTCGTGGTCAGCATCGTGCTGTTCGGCATCCAGGCCTGCATCAAGGCCTATCGCGAAGCGCACCCGACGGCGCAGGAAACGCCGTTCGTCGCCGCCGCCGCGCGGGCCTGAGCCGTGTTCGCCCAGCTCGAAAAACTCGGCAAGTATCTCGGGCAGGCCGCCAATCTGATGGTGGGCGTGCCCGACTACGAAGCCTATGTGAAGCACATGCGCGACACCCACCCGGAGCGCGAGCCGATGAGCTACGAGGCCTTCTTCCGCGAACGGCAGGAGACACGCTACGGCGGCGGCGCAGGCAAGTGCTGCTGAACGGTGCGCCCAGGCATCGCGCTGGCGCCACGAGACGAGGTTGTCCGTCGCGCGGGCCGCGCTGCGGGCACACCCTGTCGAGCCAAGGGCGGCGTTCCTCACGGGGCGCCGCCCTGTTACCTTGGCGCGGCGCCGCCGACTTGCGCTACGCTAACGCATCGGGCCACCGCGCCGACGGCCCGGCCATACACCCGGCCCACTCCACATAATCGACTACCATCGCCACCATGAACCCGATCCCCGTCACCCTGCTCACCGGCTTTCTCGGCGCCGGCAAGACCACGCTGCTCAACCACATCCTGCGCGCCCACCATGGCCACCGGATCGCCGTCATCGAAAACGAGTTCGGCCCGGTCAACATCGACAGCGAGCTCTTGATCCAGGAAGCCAGCGAAGTGGTCGAGATGACCAACGGCTGCCTGTGCTGCACGATACGCGGCGACCTGGCCCACCACCTGCGCTCGCTGCATGAACGCAAGCTCGCCGGCGAGCTCAAGTTCGACCGGCTGGTGATCGAAACCACCGGCCTCGCCGACCCGACACCGATCGCCCAGACCTTCTTCGCCGCACCCGAGCTGGCGGCGGCCTATATTCTCGACGCGGTGATCACCGTCGTCGACACCGTGTACGGCCCGCGGCAGCTCGACGAGCACAGCGTCGCGCGCAAGCAGGTGGGGTTTGCCGACCGGCTGCTGCTGTCCAAGACCGACCTCAGCGGCGACCCCGCCGTCGAGGCGCTCAGCGCCCGGCTGGCGCGCATGAACCTGCAGGCGCCGCAATACCGGCTGGACCACGGCCAGGTCGATCTCGACCTGCTGTTCGAGGTGCGCGGCTTTCACCTCGACGAAGACATGCTGTCGCGCCAGGCACCAAGCCAGGCGCGGCTTTACATGCCCTCGCAAGGCACGCCTGGCGGCGCGTTGCGGGCAGCGGGCGGCAACTCCTTCGCCGACGATATCGCCGCGCTGCACCTGCACCACGACGGCCCGCTCGATTTCCAGCGCATCAGCGCCTTCATGAACGCGCTGATGGACGAACACGGCGACAACCTGCTGCGCCACAAGGGCGTGCTGGCGATCGCCGACGACCCGCGCCGGCTGGTATTCCAGGGCGTGCACAAGATCGCAGGCTTCGATTACGGGCGGGAATGGGGCGATGACGCGCCCAGGTCGGATATCGTGCTGATCGGGCGCGGCTTGCCGGAGGCGGAATTGCGCGCGGCGTTCGCGCGCTGCGCGGGGTAGGCATCTTGCCCTCACCCCCGGCGCACCGCGCCAGGATTCACGCCACCTTGCCGCACCCAGCCGGCTGGTAAACCCGCTCGGTCGAGGCCGGGTATTTCGCCAGTTTGGCCGCCGGGCGGATCGGCCGGCGCACCAGCTCGCCGCCGCAGTTCGGGCAGACGCCGGCCAGCACGCCCTCTACACATGACACGCAAAACGTGCACTCGAACGAGCAGATGCGCGCCTCGCGCGAGTCGGGCGGCAGGTCCTTGTTACAGCATTCGCAGTTCGGTCGCAGTTGCAGCATGGGGCTCTCTCCTGTTTTCTGGATTCATGTCACGCTCGGCCTTCGGCACGCATCGCGCCGGGGCTGTCGCCGTAGACCTTGCCCCAGACGCGGCGGAAGTCGCGCGCCGAGCCGAAGCCGGACAGCTCGGCGACGCGCTCGATCGGATGGTGCGTGTTCTCCAGCAGTTGCCGCGCGTGGGCCAGGCGGATCGCCTGCTGGTAATCGTTGACCGTGGTGCCGGTGTGCTCGCGGAACAGACGGGTCAGGCTGCGCGTGCTGACGTGGACCGCATCGGCCAGCGTGTCGAGCGACCAGTGTTGTTGCGGCGCCTGGGCGATCAAATCCTGCGCCTTGTGCACCGTGGGGTGCAGGTGGTTGCGGTGGGCAAGCCACGGCGACAGTTGCGGGTCCTGCCCACTGCGGCGCAGGTAGACCACCATCTCGCGCGCGGTCTGCTGGGCGATAGCGGCGCCCGCTTCGCGCTCGATCAGGTAGAGCGCGAGGTCGATGCCGGCGGTGATGCCGGCGGCCGTGGCGATCGGGCCATCCTCGACGAACACGCGATCGTCCTCGACGCGGGCGGTCGGCGCCAGCTCGCGCAGCCGCTCGGTCACGCTGTGGTGCGTGGTGCAGCGGCGGCCCGCAAGCAGGCCGGCACGTGCGGCGAGCTGGCTGGCGGAACACACGCAGGCCAGGCGGTGGGTGTTGGTGAAGCTGCGTGCGAGCCAGTCCACCACCTGCTGTGCCTCGGGCCGCTGGTAATCGACGGCAGAGCGCGTGGTGCCGGTCAGCATCACCAGCGCACCGCTCGGCAAGGGCTCGGGCAGCGGGGCCAGGCCGTCGTGGCGCAGGCCGATCGAGCAGTGCAGGCTCGCCACCGGCGCCACCATGTGCAGCCGGAAGGCGGCGCCGAATTCGTTGGCGATGCGGAAGGCCTCGGCCGGCCCGGCGAAATCGAGCAGCGCGAAACGCGGCGTCAGCACGAAATAGATGTCGAGCGGCTTCATCAGGCAACCCTCGCCCGCAGGCGCGCGATCAAGCGGCCGCCGAACACGTTGAGCACCAGCCCGCTCATCAGCAGCAGGCTGCCGGCCCATTGCTGCGCGAGCAGACGCTCATCGAGCAGCAGCGCGGCGCACAACAGCCCCACCCACGGCACCAGCAGGCTGAACGGTGCGACCGAGTTGGCCGGATAGCGCTTGAGCAGCCAGGTCCACAAGCCATAGCCGACGATGGTGGCGGCGTAGGCCAGGTAGAGCACGCAAAGCACAGAGGTAAGATCAAGGCGCTGCAGCGCCGGCAGCACGCGCGCCGGCCCTTCCACCACGAAGGACAGCGGTGCGAACACCGCCAGCGGCACGAGCGAGGCCCACACCACGAAGGCGAGCATGTCGACCGACGGCACGCGCTGCGTCATGCGCCGCACCACCACATTGCTGAACGCCCAGCCGACGGCCGCCGCCAGCGTCATCAGAAAACCGGGCAAGGGCATGCTCTGCCCGTGCGCGCTGCCGATCAGCCACAGCCCGCCGATCGCCACCAGCAGCCCGGCGAGCTGGGTGGACTGCCAGCGCTCGCCGAGCATGCCGGCCGCGAACAGCAGCGTGAAGAAGGCCTGGATCTGCAGCACGACGGAAGCAAGCCCGGCCGGCATACCGACCTGGATCGCGCTGAACAGGAAACCGAACTGCACCACGGCCCAGCTCAGGCCATACAGCACGATGTCGCGGGCCGGCACCCTGGGGCGCTTGACGAAGAAAATCGCCGGGAACACCGTGGCCAGAAAGCGTAGCGCGCACAGCAGCAAGGGCGGCACGCCATGCAGCCCCCACTTGATGGCGACGAAGTTGAAGCCCCAGACGAGGATGACGACGAGCGCCAGGGCGATATCGCGTGGTGGCATGGTGCTTGCGTTCATGATGGCTATTCGGGCCTGTTGTGGTGGATGGATGCTGCGCGGCGCCCAGCGCCCAGCCCCAATGCGAGGGAAAGGCGCGGCGCCGCTCGGCCGGGGTCAGGCAGGCAGGCGCGCAGCCCCCGCCGGTTCGAGATCGGCCAGCGCCTGCGCGACCGTCTTGATCGCGGCGAAGCGGTCTGCCAGCACCAGCTCGGTCTTTTCCTTGATCTCCTGCGGACTGTACTCGCGCCCCGTGGCCGGGTGCACCATCGGGAAGGTGAGCGTCGCCTCGGTGACGTAATCGACCTCGTAACCAAGGTCAGACGCCACCCGCGTAGTGGTCTCGCAACATTGCTCGGTGCGGCTGCCGGACACGATCAGCTTGCCGATGCCATGCGCTTCGAGCCAGGCGCCGAGCCCGGTATCGGTGAAGGCGTTATGTACATGCTTCTCGAAGCTGACGGCCTGGTTCTGCGGCAGCCAGTCCATCGCACGCACCAGGCCCGATGCCCTGGAGAACGGTCCGCTCTCGCCTTCGGAATGGAAGATGTGCACGATCGGGACATTTTGGGCCTCGGCGCCGGCGATGAGCGCCAGCAATGCATCGCGGAATGCCGGCACGTCGTCCTCGCGCCAGTAGGGGCGGTGTTCGAACGATTGCTGCACATCGATGACCAGCAGGGCGGCTTTCTTGCTCATGGCGTGTTCCTTTGCAGGTGAATGGGTAGTGCCATGCTACGTCGGCCCCGCCGCTCGCAGCAGCCCGGATCAGGACATCAGCAGGACCGATTCGGCCAAACGGATGAGACTTATCCGGCAAGTGCCGATGGAAGGGAATTGTGCCGCACCACGACGGGGCGGAGACAGATACAGTTGCCGCCCGAATCAGGGGACACACCACGCCGCGACAGGCGAGGCCTGGCCCACGGGCTCAACGGCGGCAGTGCGCTATTGCAGGAAGCAGCAGGCACACCAGTCGATGGCGCGGCAGATCCAGAAGACGAGGCCGGCGAGACAGGGCAGGCACGGCACGCCGCACAAGAAGGCAAGCCACAGCCAGGGTTTGCGATGAGAAAAGGGGGCGATCCTGGCGACGGGCGGGAAGACGGCGCCTCGCCCGGCATCGCATCCGTGGCGTCTACGGCCTCCCCTTACCGGTATCACGCACCGCCCGCAACAGTCGATCGACCGTGGACTGTGCGGGCCGTGGCCCGGTTTCAGGCCTTCCAGCTTCCCGACTTGCCGCCGTGCTTCTCCAGCAGCCTGATGCCGTCGATGCGCATGCCACGGTCGATAGCCTTGCACATATCATAGATGGTCAACAGGCCGATGCTGACGGCGGTCAGCGCCTCCATCTCGATGCCAGTGCGGCCGACGGTTTCCGCCGTGACGGTGCACTCGACCGCGCTGTCGGCGTCGATGATGTGGAAATCCGCCGCCACGCGCGTCAGCGGGATCGGGTGGCACAGCGGGATCAGCTCGCCGGTGCGCTTGCTCGACATGATCGCCGCGATGCGCGCGATGCCGATCACGTCACCCTTCTTGTGGTCGCCGGCCTTGATGCGGGCCAGCGTTTCGGGCTGCATGGTGATGCGCCCGGTGGCAACGGCGATGCGGTGGGTTTCCGGCTTGCCGCCGACATCGACCATGTGTGCCTGGCCGCTGTCATCGAAATGGGTGAGCTGATCGTTGTTCTGCATAAAGATTTTCCGTTGCCAACAGCTTGCAATACTTTCTTACAGGCGTGTCAGGAACTGCCGCGCCAAAGTGACTATCATAGCACCATGCGTCTACTCACTACCCTAGTCCTGCTCGCCTGCTTCAGCTGGCGCGCCACCCTGGCCGACGGCCTGCCCGACCTCGGCGACTCCTCGCAAAGCACGATGTCCACCCAGCAAGAGCGCCAGCTCGGCGAGAGCGTGATGCGCCAGTTCCGCGCCAGCGAGAATTTCGTACGCGATCCCGATGTCAGCCAGTACCTCAACACGCTCGGCTACAAGCTCGCGTCGAACAGCCAGGACCCGACCATCCCCTTCGAGTTCTTCGCGCTCAAGGACCGCTCGATCAACGCCTTCGCACTGCCGGGCGGCTTTGTCGGCATCCACACCGGCCTGCTGCTGACCGCACAAAGCGAATCGGAGCTGGCCTCGGTGCTTGGCCACGAAATCTCGCACGTCACCCAGCACCACCTGGCGCGGCAGATGGAATTGCAAAGCCGGCTGACCCTGCCGATGCTGGCGGCGTTCGCGCTCGCCATCCTCGCCGCGCAGCGCAGCGGCGGCTCGGGCGACACGCCGGTCGCGGCCATCGCCTCGGCCCAGGCGCTCGGTGCCTCGGCCCAGCTCGGCTACAGCCGCGACAACGAGCGCGAGGCCGACCGCCTCGGTATGCAGACACTCGAAAAATCGGGCTTCGATCCGCGCGCCATGCCGCGTTTCTTCGAGCGCATGCAAAAGGCGACGATGGCGCTCGACAACAACGCCTTCGCCTACCTGCGCACCCACCCGCTGACCACCGAGCGCATCGCCGACACCCAGGCCCGCGTCGACCTGCTGCCCTACAAACAGGTGCCGGACAGCCCCGATTTCTCACTGGTGCGCGAGAAGATACGCGTGCTGCAGATGGGCCCCAAGGCCGCCATCCAGTATTACAAGTACACGATAGACGAGCGCAAATTCAGCACCGAGGCAGCGGCACACTTTGGCTATGCGGTCGCGCTGATGGAAGATCGCCAGTACGACAAGTCGCTGGCCGAAGCCGCCAAGGCCCAGGCGATGCTGACCCACCCCTATATCGACGAGCTGATCGGCGACACCCAGCTCGAAGCCGGCCGCACCAAGGAGGCCGAACACATCTACACCGAGGCGCTGGCGCGCTACCCGGACGTGCTGGGCCTGTTCTACGGCCAGGTCGAGGCGCTGCTGCGGCTCAACCGCCCCAAGCCCGCGCTCGACAGCATCAACCAGCGGCTCAACCTCACCAGCAGCGACCCGGGCCTGTATCACCTGCAAGCCCGCGCCTACTCGATGCTCAACGACACCGCACACGAGCACCGGGCCCTGGCCGAGGCTAACTGGTTCAGCGGCAACCCGCACGAGGCGCTGACCCAGCTGCGCATCGCCCACCAGGCCGCGAAGGGGGATTTCTACCTGCAATCGTCGATCGAGGCCCGCCAACGCGAAATCCAGGCAGTGGTGAAGGAAATGGATAAGGGGCAGAATCGCCAGAAACCGCAGCAGTAGCCCTCATCCAGACGAAAGAAACGGCACCGCTGACGGTGCCGTTTTTTTGTGCCTGCGGCCGCTCAATACGCCGCAGTAAAGCGGCGGCGGATGTGTTTTGGCTGCTCGATTTCGTCGATGATGGCCATGGCCAGATCGGCGGTGCTGATCCCGGCGGGGCCGTTGTCGCCCATCAGCACCTCGTCCTCACCCAGGCGGTAGTGGCCGCGGCGCTCGCCGGGCTCGAGCATGACGGCGGGTGAGACGAAGCTCCAGTCGAGGTCGGTATCCTGCTTGATCAGATTGAGCGCCTCGCGCGCGCCGAGCGCGCCCTGCTTCCACTGCTCGGGGAACTCGGGCGTATCCACCAGTTGCACGCCCGGCGCGATGAACAGGCTGCCGGCGCCGCCGACCACGAGCAGGCGCCTGACGCCGGCCTGCTTGACGCCGGCCGTGATCGCCTGCGAGCCCTTGACGTGCTTGGCGTAGATGTCCGCATCGCCCCAGCCCGGATTGAAGGCGCTGATCACCGCATCGTGGCCGGCCACGGCCTGCGCCACCTGGGCCGGATCGTAGACATCGGCCGCGAGGCCGGTGAGGTTGGCGTGGGTGGCCAGCTTCTCCGGGTGGCGCACGATGGCGGTGACATGGTGGCCGCGTGCGAGCGCTTCGGCGAGGATGGCGGAACCGACATAACCGGTGGCACCGATGAGGGCGAGTTTCATGAGGGGCTCCTGTGAGCGGGTTGCGATGGAGCCATCTTAGGCGGCTTGATTGTCCAGATAAACAGATCAATCAACAAAACACCGTCAATCAAAAGCAAACAATAGTCGCGTCAGAGGTGTGTCGAGAAGAAGGCGTAGCGATTCTTGCCGCCGCGCTTCGCCAGATACATCGCCGCGTCGGCATTGGCGAGCAGGGTGGCGGGATTGTCGCCATCCTCGGGGTAGATGGCGATGCCGACGCTGGCCGAGACATTCACCTGCCGGCCACCGACGGTGATCGGCAGGCGCAGCTCGTCCACCGCGCGGGCAGCGGTGTGCTTGACCATATCGGGCTCGACGATGTCTTCGAGCAGCATCAGGAACTCATCCCCGCCGAGCCGGCACACCGTGTCGTTCTTGCGCACACAGTCGCGCAAGCGGCCCGCCACCACTTTGAGCAGCAAATCGCCCGCCTCGTGGCCGAACTGGTCGTTGACCGGCTTGAAGCCGTCGAGGTCGATGAACAGGATGGCGAAATGGCGGCCGCTGCGCTCCGATTGCAGGAACAGGTGGTTGAGCCGGTCCTGGAACAGGTTGCGGTTGGGCAGCTTGGTCAGCGGGTCATAGTTTGCCTTGGCACGATATTCGGCCTCAGCCTCCTTGAGCTGGGTGATGTCGGCCAGCACCGCCACGTATGATGCGGAGACACTGTCGTTGCCGGGCAGCACGCTGAGCGACACCAGCTCGTTCAGGATACTGCCGTTGGCACGCCTGAGCGACATCTCACCCTGCCAGCGCCCAGTGTCGGCCAGGGACGAGGTCTGAGCGGTGAAAAACACATCGTCGTGCAGGCCCTCGCACAGGCTGCGGATCGACCGCCCGACCAGCTCCCGCACGGGATAGCCGCACAGCTGCAGAAAGGCCGGATTGACGCTGCGGATGGTGCCGTCGACCTCGAGGATGACGATACCTTCGAGCGCCACCTCGTAGATCTTGGCGGCTTCGCGCAACTGCGCCTCGGCGGCCTTGCGCTCCGAGATGTCGCGCGCCAGCGACACCATCAGCCGCTCCGCCCCGACACAGAACGAGCTGGTCGAAATTTCGACCAGCTTGTCCTTACCATTGGGCAGGTGCAGCATCAGCTCGGCCCAGGCCACGGTCTGGTCGCTCTCGTTCAACTCCGCCAGTCGCTGCGCGGTGACGGGCAGGTAGTCGGCGTGGATGAATTCCATGCAGTTGTGGCCGATCACCACCGCCGGGCTGAGCACTTCGAGCAGCTCGGCCGCGCGCCAGTTGGCGGACTGGAATACCTGCTCCTTGTGCAGGAACACGGCCTCGGGCATCAGCTCGATCAGCCGCCGGCTGCGCTCCTCGCTCAACTGCAGGTCGAGCTCGGCCTGCTTGCGCTGGGTGATGTCGCGCGACACCAGCACCAGCTCACCGCCACTGCCCGCCAGCCGGCGGCTCGCGCTCGCCTCGAGCCAGACGGGGTGCCCCTTGCGGTGGCGCATGCGGAACACGATGTCGCCGCCCAGGTCGCCACTGCGCAGGTGCTGCAGGGCGCGGGTCAGGCTGCTGACATCATCGGCGTGGCACAGCTCGGTCAGCGTGTGGTTGAGCATCTGCCCCTGGGTATAGCCGAGCAGCAGCTCGCAGGCAGGCGAGACGAACAGGAAGGTGCCGTTGGCATCGTGGCGCGAGATCATGTCGCGCGACAGCTCGGACAGCTCGCGGTAACGGTGCTCGCTGGCGGCGAGCCGCGCCGTCAGGCGGCTGCGCTCGCTCAGGCTGGCCCCCAGCAGCAGCGCCGACATCGAGGTGAACAGCAGCAGCACCTCGAAGAAGCGCAAGGAGGATTCGGCATCGATACTGGCCTGGTAGCCATACGCCATGGCAACGCAGATCGACGTCGCCATCACCAGCACCGCCAGCACCGATTCGCGCAGCCCCAGCCGCAGCCCGGTCCAGATCAGCACGGGGAACAGCGTGAAGAACATCGGTACGTCGAAATAACTGCGCACCGGGCCGAACGTGATCACGTAGCTGAGCGCCACCACGGCAAGCTGCGACGCCACGAAATCCGCCCAGTACGCCGGCCGCCATTGCCTCAGCGGCACCCGCCCATAGGACAGCAGCAGGGGCGCGATCACCAGCATGCCGGTGAAATCGCCGAGAAACCAGGTCGTCCAGCCGTTCGCCATGCCGGCACTGGGCAACAGCCCCCACAGCAAGAGCGTTGCGATCGCGATGCTGGTGCCGATGAAGCAGCCGATGCCCGCGGCGACGGCGAAACGCACCACGCTCGCCGGGCTGCCGAGGCCGGGGTCGAAACGCGGGCCCATACGCTCGAGCCACAGGGCCGGCAGCCAGGCTTCCAGCGTGGCGCCGCAGGCCACCATGAGGCTGGCGAACAGATTGCCGGATATCCACAGATTGATCGCCAATGAGCCCAGCAGCACACCGGGCCACAGGTGCCGCCCGCCGAGCAGCAGGCAGCCGATGGCAATACCCGAGGGCGGCCACAGATAGCTGATCTGTGCATTATTGATGGAGCCCAGCGACAGCCCAAGCAAGCCCGAGGTCAGGTAGGCAATCGCGATGATCGCCATGCGCATGCCCTGCGGCCAGGTTGTGGTCATAGTCGCGGGAGAGGAGGAACGATAGCCCACACGTTGCACCGACCCGATTCCGATAAACCATTATAGGCGCGGGATTCCGCCGGTCGGCAAGCGTTTGGCGGCGGGCGTGCCCGGCCGCGTATATAAGTTGCGCCAGATACGACAAACGCCCGATGCATCGGGCGTTTGTGGGGCACAAAGCGGCCGGAGCTCAGTTGTGGAACTGGGCTTCGCGCTTCTGCATCGAGGCCATGATCGCCTCCTGAATGTCGGCCGACATCAGCATGGCGGCGTTCCAGCCGGCGACGAAGGTCAGCCCCTCGGCCACCGAGTGGTCACGCGAGTAGTTGAGCACTTCCTTGGTGCCGCGCACCGACACCGGCGACTTCTTGGCGATGCTGGCGGCCATGGCCATCACCTCGCTCATCATCGTCTCGCGGTCGGCGAAGCAGCGGTTGACCAGGTTGATGCGCTCCGCCTCCTGGCCCGACACGTTGCGGCAGGTAAAGGCCAGCTCGCGCGCCCGGCCCTCACCGACCAGCCTGGGCAGGCGTTGCAGCGTGCCGACGTCGGCCACCATGCCGATATCGAGCTCCTTCACGCTGAAATAGGCATCTTCGCTGGCGTAGCGCATGTCGGCCGCGCTCACCATGTCGATGCCGCCGCCGATACAGGCGCCATGGATCGCGGCGAGCACCGGCTTGCGGCAGCGTTCGAGCGAGCTCAGGCAATCCTGCATGTCGAGGATCAGGCGGCGCAGCTTTTCGCGGCTGCGCGCCTCGCAGTCGTCGCTGATCATCTGTTTGATGCCCATCATCAGCATCAGGTCGATGCCGGCGCAGAAATTCTTGCCCTCGCCCGACAGCACGGCCACACGCGCCTCGGGCTCGGCATCGACCCAGTCGAAGGCGCGGCGGATGTCGTGCCACATGGTTTCGTTCATCGCGTTGGACTTGTCCGCGCGGTTCAGCGCGATGTGGGCGATATGGTTTTCCAGCGTGATCTTGATGGTTTCGAGTTGCATGGGTCGTCCTTCTGTGTGGGGGTACGGAAGTTACTGCCTGAACCGGTTGAGTCGGCCTGCACGGCTAATCGCGCTTCTTGGGGATCCAGGCCCAGATCATCTCGCACTGGATCGGCGATTCGCCCGAGTCGTCGGTGATGGTGACGGGCACCGTGACCTCGCCTTTTTCCTCGCTGACGATGGCCCGGATCTGCTCTGGGCGCAGCTGCGCGACGGCCTTCATATTGCCCTGGGCGCGCTTGAGGTAATCGACGCGCAGGGTCTTGATCAGCGGCAGCTTGTCGTCCGGCAGGTGCATGCCGACCGCAAAGCCGGTCGCGGTCTCGGCCAGGAGCGCCATGGCGGCGGCGTGCACGCCCTTGATGTGGTTCTGCACGCGGCGGCGGTTCTTGATGCTGACCACCACGCGCTGCGGCGATACCTCTTCGAACCTGAGCCTGGCGGTGCCCAGAAACGGCACCACATTGCCCAGCAGGAAGGTCTGCAGACCTTGCCTGAGGCCGCCCGGCAGGCCCTCTAACTTGCCGACGAGGCGGCTCATCTGGTTGGATGTGGACATCTATCTCTCCCTGATCTAATCGATTTTTTGTGTGTTGCGAGTCAAAGCGGCCCACGCGGGGCGAACATGATGACGGCCATGCCCGCGAGCGTTAGCGCAGCACCGAGAGGTCCCACGGGGTCGGGCGGATGCCATCCACCAGCCAGAGCCAGAGCAGCGCAACGCTCACGTAGACACCGCCGTAGGCGGCATAGACCCGCCCCGACGCAGCCGGGTGCAGCGTCAGCAGCCAGGCGAACAGCGCCAGCGACGCCGCGGCCGGCACCAGCAGCCACGCGGCCCAGCCTTGCCTGAGCCAAAGCCCTGGCAGGTAGCAGCCGACGATCTCGGCCACGGCGGTCAGCAGGAACAGCCCCAGCGTGCGCATGCGCCATTAGCCAAGCTGCCCGCCGGCACCGAGGCCAAGCCGGATCTGCTTGATGATGTCGTCGAGCACCGCAGACGAATCGAGCACGCGCGCCACCTGCAGCCCGCCCTGCAGCGCCGCCATGATGACCGCCGCGCGGTCGCGCGCACGGCCCTTGAAGCGGAAATAGCCCTTCTCCAGCCCGTCCACGAGAATGCGCTCGCACCAGTTCAGCAGCTCTTCCATGAAGGCGCGCGTCTCTGTCTGCATCGGCTGCTCGAGCACGAGGAATTCGGCCGACAGCACGCCGGTCGGGCAAATGCGCTGGTTCTGGTCGTAATAGCGCACCACCAGGTCGAAATACCATTCGAGCTTCTGCCACGGGTCGCCCGCCAGCGTCTCCTGCTGCGCCGTCCAGCGCGCGAAACGGCGGCGGTAGCGCTGGATCAGCGCCACGCCGAGATCGGTCTTGCTCGGGTAGTGGTAATGGACCGCGGCATTCTTCACGCCGAGCGCAGTCGAGATGTGCTGGTAGCTGAAGGCCGAGAAACTGCGCGTGAGCAGCAGCTCCTCCGCGGTATCCAGAATCAGTTTCTTGGTATCGGGTTTGATGGGGGCAGACATGCGATCGACTGTACTTACTGATCAGTAAGCTGTCAAATACTCGCCCCGTCGGGCGTCCGCCGGCTCAGCCCATGGTTGTCACCCAAGGCCAGGCGGGCCAGCGGCAGCTTCGGGCTTCGGGCTTCGGGCTTCGGGCTTCGGGCTTCGGGCTTCGGGCTTCGGGCTTCGGGCTTCGGGCTTCGGGCTTCGGGCTTCGGGCTTCGGGCTGCTCGCAGCGTACCGGCGAGCGCTAGCTGCGCGGCTGGGCGGCTGGGCGGCGGCGCGACGCTGCAGCTCGTCGGGCGCGACGTTCTCGATACGCGTGGCGATCCACCACTGGTTGCCGAACGGGTCGATCACGCCGCCGTTGCGGTCGCCGTAGAACTGGTCGGCGGGCTCCATCGTCGAGCTGGCGCCGGCCGACAGCGCTCGCCGATAGGTCGCATCACAGTCTTCGACATAGAGATAGAAGGCAGCCGGCATAGCCGGCCAGCCCTCGCAGCAATCGGACAGCATCAGCACCGAGTCGCCGACGCGCATCTCGGCGTGGCGCACGCGGCCATCCTGATCGAGGCGCTCGAACACGCTGCCGCCGAAGGCTTGCTCGATGAAGCCGATCAGGCGCGCGGCACCGTCGACGATCAGGTAGGGTGTGACGCTGTGATAGCCGTCGGGGATGGGTTTCGCTGCCATGGTGACCTCCATTGCCTGCGCGATGGGCCAGGCGGCCCATCGAGCTTCATTGTAGGCGGGTCTCGGCACTTGCCCCAGACATCCGTTTACGCGGAGCAACCGCCTGGGCCGCGAGCTTGACCAGCGGGGAGACAAGGCAAGTGGCAGCCGGCACTGACAGCAGATATGCGCATGGCTGCGCCAGGCGACAGGTCAGCCCGGGCAGTCGGTGGCGCGCAGCTCGCTACCCTTGACGTCGAGCACGGCGCGGTTGAGACGGACGAGGCCGTCCTCATCCGGCTGCGCCAGCACGATGCGCGCCATCCTCACGCTCTCGCGCAGGCCGCTGCGCACGCCGCGCACGCCCTTGTCCTGCATGGCCTCGAGGCGCTGGCGCGCGGCCTCTTCGGTCGAATAGACGCCGAGCGACACCGCGTTGCGATTGGCGCCGGCATCGTTGACGATGAAGAAATCCTTGTCGGCCAGGCCCAGCGTCTTCAGTTCGTCGGTGCGCTTCTGTGCGTCGACCAGGCTCTTGAACGGCGGCAGATAGACCCAGTAGCGCTTCTGCTCGCTCACCTCGGGCTCGCCCTTGGGCTCACCCAGCTTGAGCGTGGCGAGCAGCTGCCGTGCGCGCGACAGCTCGGCGGCCGGGATATGCTCCCAGCTCTGGCACTGGCCGGCATCGGCCGCCTGGGCCGGGCGCTCGGCCGCAGCCTGGGTGGCGGCGGGCGTCGTAGGGGGCGTAGCAGCAGGTGTAATGGCGGGCTTGGGCTTGGCCGTAGGCACGGCACTAGCCGGCAACAGCTTGACCTGCTCGGGATGGAATTCGCGCTGGTGGCTGTCCACACTCACCGGCTGCGACAGGCGGAGATAGCCGAAAACACCGAGGTTGACGAGCACCAGGGCGGCAAACAGCCACTTCATCGCGCGCGCTCCTTGGCCGCGGTTGGGCCTGCCTTTGCCATCATCATTCCTTGACCACCCTCAACAGACCTTCCAGCACCAGATTTTCCACCAGCAATACCTTGAGATTGAGATACGGGCGCAGCAGATGCGCATCGCCGCCGGACAGCACGCAAACGCTCACCGGGCAGCCCGACAGCTTCATTTCGCCCGCCATGCGGCTGACGCCGCCGATCAACGCTTGCATGATGCCGCCGTGAATGGCATCGGCCGTGTTGCCCGGAAATGGCGTGAAACTGCCGCTGCGGCTGCCCAGATCGGCGGTGCCGCCAGCCAGCGCCTGCTGCATGAGCCGGAAACCGGGCGCGATGATACCACCGAGATGCTGGCCGCTTGCAGCCAGCGCATCCACCGTCATGGCCGTGCCGACGTTGACCACCAGGCAATTGCCCTCATGCAGGCTGTGCGCCGCCAGCAGCGCAGCCCAGCGATCCGCGCCGAGCTGAGGTGGATCGGCATAGCCGTTGCGCACCCCGAGCCGGCTGCCGCTCGGCGTCAGCCAATCGACCGGCAGCCGCCAGATCAGCGCCAGCCGCTCCATCGTCGCCTTGACCTCGGGCCCGGCGACATTGCAGCCGACCACGCGCCGCGGCGTGGGCAGTGCGGCCCACTGCACCGCCAGCCCATCGAGCGCGGCGTGATCGGCGCTGCCGCGCCCCAGCCATTGCTCGCCATCGTGAAACGCCCATTTGACACGCGTATTACCGGCATCGATCAGTAGCCACATTGCCGTCAGCCCAAGCTCATCATGATTTCGCGCGCAGGCTCAACTCGCCCACCCGCACCGTTTCCACCCCGGCGCCGCCGTCGACCAGCAGCGCGCCGTCGGCATCGACCCCGAGCACCGCCACCGCGCGGCGCAATCCGCTCGGCGCGAGCAGGTCGACCTCGCGCCGATGAAACAGGTGGCGAGCCTGCCAGTCGCCCAGCAGGCCGGCAAAGCCATCTCGCTCGAAACGCGCCAGCACCACCGCCAGCTCGCCCAGCACGGCGGCCAGCAGGCGGTTGCGCGGCACCGCGCCCATGCCGGCCTGGGCCAGATCGGTGACGGTCTGGTCAATGGTGGCCTGAGTGGCGGCGGACAGCCGGCAATTGATACCGATGCCGATCACCGCACAGGACGGCCCGAGCGCATCGCCCTGGACCTCGATCAGCACGCCGGCGAGCTTTCTGCCCTGATACAGCACGTCGTTGGGCCACTTGAGGCCAGCCCCCTGCACGCCGAGCTGTTCGAGCGCCTGCACGATGGCGAGGCCCACCGCCAGGCTCAACCCGGACAGTTGCGCCACGCCGAACGGGAAACGCCACAGCAGCGAGAACATCAGGCTGCCGCCGAGCTCGCCCTGCCAGCGGCGCCCCAGCCGGCCACGGCCAGCGGTCTGCCGCTCCGCCGCGATCACGGTGCCATGGGCGGCCCCGACGGCGGCGCGCTGCATCAACAGTGTATTGGTCGAATCGATCTCGTCGTGCAGCTCGACGTGAAAGCGCGCCGCGCTGGCGCCCTGTGCCTCGGCGATGCGCTGGCCGTCGAGCCAGTCGATCGGCGCCGCGAGCCGGTAGCCACGGCCGCGCACCGAGTACAGCTCGACGCCGGCCGCTTCCACCCCCTGCAGCGCCTGCCAGATGCTGGCGCGCGACAGGTCGAGCCGCTGCGCCAGTGCCTCACCGGAATGAAAGGCACCGTCGGCGAGCAGTCTCAGTACGGCGAAGCTATGAGCGTTCAAGGCAGGAAAGCAGAAAAGGGATCAACTCATCTTAGCACACAGGCAAAGCGCGTCGCGCCTTGTCTGGCGCGCGTTTGCGCGGGGCGGCGCGGGTTTCGCCCACGCCGCCGGCAGGGACCCGCTGCCTGGCCATCAGATCTTGAAACGCCCGACGATGCCGCGCAGATTCGACGACAGCTGTTCGAGCTGCTCGACCGCCTTGCCGACCTCGTCCACCGCTTGGCTGTTGTTCTGCGACATCGTGCTGATCTTCTCGATGTTCTGTGCTATGTCGGTGCTGGCAGCGGCCTGCTCGCTGGTGGCTTCGGCGATCTGCACGATGCTGGTCACCAGGTGCTGGGTGCTGTCGCGCACGCTGTCCATCGAGCGCGCCGCGCGTTGCGACAGCTCGCGCCCCGATTCGATCTGGCTGCGCGCGGCGCCCATATCGCTGGCGGCGGTGCCGATCTCCGTCTGGATCGTCTCGACGATGCGCGAGATCTCCACCGTCGCCTCGGCGGTGCGTGCGGCGAGCTTGCGCACCTCGTCCGCCACCACCGCGAAGCCTCGCCCCTGCTCGCCGGCGCGCGCGGCCTCGATGGCGGCATTGAGTGCGAGCAGATTGGTCTGTTCGGCAATGTCCTTGATCACGCGCACGATGGTGTTCACCTGCTCGGACTGCTGGCCCAGGCTATCCATGGTTTCGGACAGCTTGGCGACACGGTCGTTGATCAGCTGGATCTCGTGCGCCACGCCCGTCACGAGCTGCTGACTGTTGGCAGTCTCGGTGCCGGTGGCACGCGCGGTATGCTCGAAGTCGCGCGCGGTCTCGGCGATGTGCTGGATGCTCACGGTAACCTGTTCGACACTGGCCGCGGTGGCCGTCGCCGCCTCGGCCTGCTGCGCCGATGCAGCCTCGACACAGTGCGCCGAGCCCGCCAGCTGCTCGGCCGAGCCGCCCACCGCCTCGCTCTGGCTGCGCACGTCGACAAACATGTCGCGCAGGCTGCCCATGAAGCGGTTGAAATGCGCGGCGGTACGGCCGATCTCGTCCTCGGCGCGGACTTCGAGCCGGCGCGTGAGGTCGCCCTGGCCCGCAGCGAGCGCCTCCATGGCCGTGGACAGCCGCAGCAGCGGCCGCATCAGCGCGGTCAGGAACAGCGCCAGCAGGCCGATGATGACCAGCGTCATCACCACCCCGACCAGTACGGCGCGGTTGCGCACCGCGACGGCCTCGGCGACGATCACCGACTGCGGTACCGAGACACCTATCGACCACGGCTCGCCGGTGTCGCCGACGGCGATCGGGGTGAAGATGTGCACATAGCCGTCCTTCTCGAACTGCATCGGCTTGCCGCTCTTGACCGCATCGAGCAGGCCCGCGTCGAAGGCCTGCGGCTCGACGGGCTTGCCCAGGAGCTTCGGGTCCCTGGCCACCACGTACTGGCCGCCATTGGAGATCAGCGTGACATAGCCCACGCCGAACGGTTTGTACTTGCCGACCGACTCCTGCAGATTGGCCAGCGGCACGTCGATGGCCGACACGCCGAGGAACTTGCCCGCGCCATCCTTCATGGCGACCACCAGCGAGGACATCAGCACCTGCTTGCCCTGCACATCGTAGGGGAAGGGCTCGGTCACCGTGTCGCGGCCACGCTGCTTGGGCACGAAATAGAAGTCACCCCAGCCGCTGGATTCATACGCGGGCTTGTAGCCCTCGGGGTTCTCGCGGAACTTCTCGGCGGCCTTCTGCTGGTCGGCGCCGAGCATGGTGTCCTGCTTGATCTGGTTGTCGGCGCGCGTGATGTAGGGCATGTAGCGGCCGGTGGGGTCATGCACGGGCCAGTCCTTGGCGTAGTCGGCATCCTTGCCGTCCATCGCGTTCGGCTCCCACAGCATCCACAGCCCAGAGGCCTGCGGCACCGACTGGAGCATCCTGATGAGCATCGCGTCGAGCGTCTTTCGCTCGGGGAAATCCTTGCCCTGCATGCCCTGCACCGCCAGCGCGAGATGCTTGGGCAACTGGTAGCCCCAGGCGAAGTCAGCCGACACCTTCTGCGCATAGGCTTCGGCCTGCTCGCGGGCACGGGCCAGACCCTGCTCCTCCGACGAGGCATACATCTGCGAGGCGATGATGGCGATCATGACGCCGAAGCCGAGCACGATCGACACCGCGGCAACGATCAGCACCTTGGTGCGCAAACTCCAGTCCCGAAAGGCTTTCATTACATGGGGCTCCTGCCATACCAGTTATCGTTATGTCGACGGACACCTCAAAAAACCGCTGCGAACAAAGGCCGGCGCGTACTCGCGGGCCTTGCCCCACCTGCCGGGCGGGCAAGACGCGAGCGCGCAGGACGGTGTTCGCATTACGGGTTTCCGCCGTGATCCACACATTCGCCCACGCCACAGCCGCCATGAGACGGCTTAACTGCTCGCAGACGAATATATTTTTCATCATAGACAACAAATCCCGCCAAGATAGGGCGCAGACGTTGCTTCACGCTCGTTAGACCAGCCATTGGCCACCGCCGTGCGGCCCGCGCCATTACGCGCCCGGCGCGCGACCGACCATGCTGGGGCCAGCCGGCCGCGCCCGGTGCTGCCCGACGAGCCACCCAACGAGCCGATCGACGCGGTGGCCGAGACAGCGACGGACATGCGCCTGCCCGCACGGATCGCAGCGACGGCGCCGGGCACGATCCCGCTCGGGCCTGACGACAGGCCACCCCGGCAATATCGCACCGCCGCGGCCCGGCACGCCCCGCCCTGCCGCAGACCTGTGCCGCGCCAAGCACCGCGGTAGGCGGCCTCCTCGCCGCCATCTGGCGCGGCACGCCCTATTACGGAACGCGCTATCGAATTCGCGCACCGTAATGCGGCATGGCACAAATGGGGTGCGCCATTTCCTGGTGCGGAAATGGCCATACGTGTAATTCAGCCATTGATAGATCAGCGCTTTTCCGGCTTTTTAACAAGCTGGCACGACCATTGCTTGAAGGACATGCAGAAGACGATGTCTCGATTTTCAGGTTAGTGGAGCAAGCGATGAAAAAACTGAAACTGGTAATGGTCGGCAATGGCATGGCGGGTGTGCGCACCTTGGAAGAGCTGCTGAAGCTCAACGCCGATCTGTATGAGATCACGGTGTTCGGCGCCGAGCCCTATGCCAACTACAACCGCATCCTGCTGTCGCCGGTGCTGGCCGGTGAGCAGACCATCAAGGACATCATGCTGAACGATGTCGACTGGTATGCGGAAAACAACATCACCCTGCACCTGAACAAGAAGGTCGTGAAGATCGATCGTGCGCGCCGCATCGTTTATGCAGAAGACGGCACGGAAGCCGAATACGACCGCCTGATCATGGCCACCGGCTCCAACCCCTTCATCCTGCCGGTGCCGGGCAAGGAGCTCGAAGGCGTGATCACCTTCCGCGACATCTACGACGTAGACAAGATGGTCGATGCCTCGAAGAAGTTCAAGCACGCAGTCGTCATCGGCGGCGGCCTGCTGGGCCTCGAAGCCGCCAACGGCCTCAAGCTGCGCGGCATGAACGTATCCGTCGTGCATATCGCCGAGTGGCTGCTCGAACGCCAGCTCGACAAGACCGCCGCCAAGCTCTTGCAGAAGAACCTCGAAGACAAGGGCCTCAACTTCCTGCTGCAGAAGCAGACCTCGGAACTGGTCGGCGACGAGCACGGCCGCGTCAAGGCAATCCGCTTCAAGGATGGCACCGAAGAGCCGGCCGACCTGGTGGTCATGGCTGTCGGCATCCGCCCCAACGCCGATCTGGCCGAGTCGATCGGCCTGCACGTGAACCGCGGCATCGTCGTCAACGACACGATGCAGACCTTCGATCCCCGCATCTACGCCGTCGGCGAGTGCGTCAATCACCGTGGCGTGGCTTACGGCCTGGTGGCACCGCTGTTCGAAATGGCCAAGGTCGCCGCCAACCACCTGGCGCAGTTCGGCATCGGCCGCTACCAGGGCTCGGTGACCTCGACCAAGCTCAAGGTGACGGGCATCGACCTGTTCTCGGCCGGCAACTTCATGGGTGACGACAGCACCGAGCAGATCACGCTGTCCGACCCGGTCGGCGGCGTCTACAAGAAGCTGGTGATCAAGGGCGACCGGCTGGTCGGTGCCTGCCTGTTCGGCGACACCGCCGACGGCGCGTGGTATTTCAAGCTCGTGCGCGAAGGCCAGAGCATCGCCGAGATCCGCGACCACCTTGCCTTCGGCGAGCGCGACCTGGTCGGCGATGCAGGCCACCAGGGCCAGAATAAGGCCGCCGGCATGCCCGACGACGCCGAGGTATGCGGCTGTAACGGCGTATGCAAGGGCACCATCGTCAAGGCGATCCGCGAGAAGGGCCTGACCTCGGTCGACGAGATCAAGAAGCACACCAAGGCAGCATCGAGCTGCGGCTCCTGCGCCGGCCTGTGCGAGCAGATCCTGATCTCCACCGTCGGCGGTGCGGCCGACCTCAAGCCGAAGTCGGAAAAGGCCATCTGCGGCTGCACCGACCACAACCACGGCAACGTGCGCCGCGCGATCAGGGACAACCACCTGACCAGCATCCCCGAAGTGATGCGCTTCATGAGCTGGCGCACGCCGAACGGCTGCTCGACCTGCCGCCCAGCGCTGAACTACTACCTGATCTCGACCTGGCCGGGCGAGGCGAAGGATGACCCGCAAAGCCGCTTCATCAACGAGCGCGCCCACGCCAACATCCAGAAGGACGGCACCTATTCGGTCGTGCCGCAGATGTTGGGCGGCGTCACCACGCCGGCACAGCTGAAGAAGATCGCCGAGGTCGCCGAGAAATACAACGTACCGACCGTCAAGGTCACCGGCGGCCAGCGTATCGACCTGCTGGGCATCAAGAAGGAAGACCTAGTGCCGATGTGGGCCGACCTCGGCATGCCGTCCGGCTACGCCTACGGCAAGTCGATCCGCACCGTGAAAACCTGCGTCGGCGCCGAGCACTGCCGCTTCGGCACGCAACGCTCGATGGAGATGGGCATCCAGCTCGAAGAGGAGCTGCACAATATGTGGAGCCCGCACAAGGTCAAGCTCGCCGTCTCCGGCTGCCCGCGCAACTGCGCCGAGGCCGGCATCAAGGACGTCGGCGTGATTGGCGTCGATTCCGGCTGGGAGCTGTATGTCGGCGGCAACGGTGGTATCAAGACCGAAGTGGCGCAGTTCTTCATCAAGGTGAAGACCGCCGAGGAAGTCCGCGAGTACACCGGCGCCTTCCTGCAGCTGTACCGCGAAGAGGCGTTCTACCTCGAGCGCACGGTGCACTACCTGCACCGCGTCGGCCTCGATCACGTGAAGAAGATCGTGCTCGACGATGCCGAACAGCGTAAGGCGCTGTACGAACGCCTGCTGTACTCGCTGTCGGTCGAGCAGGACCCCTGGGTCGAGCGCGTCAAGGGCACGGCCAAGCTGGAGTTCATCCCGCTCAAGATCGAGGACAGCGTCCCGGCATAACGGCGCCCTGCCCCGCGCCAAGCCTGGCGGCCACATCCGGCAGGCCGGCGCGGGGAGGCACACGCAACGGCAACATCGCCAAAACAAGACGCGGCGCTGGCCCATCCCCAGCCCGCAGCAGTTGGAGAATATCGCATGACAACCTGGCACAAAGTCTGTTTTCTGACCGAGATCCCGCAACTCGGCGCCCGCGTGGTGCAGCATTCGAGCGGCGACATCGCCGTGTTCCGCAACAGCGAGGATGAAGTCTTCGCGCTGCACGACAAGTGTCCGCACAAGGGCGGCCCGCTGTCGCAAGGCATCGTGCACGGCAAGACCGTCACCTGCCCGCTGCACAGCTGGAACATCGACCTGTGCAAGGGCGAAGCCCTGGCCCCCGACATGGGCTGTACCAATCGCTTCGACACCAAGGTCGAGGACGGCGTGATCTATCTGGCCGTGTAACGCACCGGCCCTCCCCCGACATCGCTGCATCGTGCCCCGCAACGGGGCGCGCGGGGCTGCTTACGCTTGAAAACCCGAAAGGAAACACGATGACCACGCAAAACAAGGGCTTCTGGCAGTCCGGCCACACGCCGACGCTGTTTGCCGCGTTCTTCTATTTCGATCTGTCGTTCATGGTCTGGTACATCCTCGGCCCGCTCGCGGTGCAGATCGCCGGCGACCTCGGCCTCTCGGCCCAGCAGCGCGGCATGATGGTGGCCACGCCCATCCTGTCCGGCGCCCTGCTGCGCATGGCGATGGGCATCACGGTGGACCACCTCGGCCCGAAAAAGGCCGGGCTGATCGGCCAGGCCGTCGTCATGGCCGCCCTCGGCACCGCCTGGTTCTTCGGCATCCACAGCTATGAGCAGGCGCTGATGCTGGGCGTGGCGCTCGGCATGGCCGGTGCGGCCTTCGCCGTCGCGCTGCCGCTGGCCTGCCGCTGGTATCCGCCGCAACACCAGGGCAAGGCCATGGGCATTGCCGGCGCCGGCAACTCGGGCACCGTGCTCGCCGCCCTGTTCGCCCCCACCCTGGCCGGGATGTTCGGCTGGCAGAACGTGTTCGGCTTCGCGGTGCTGCCGCTCGGCCTGGCCTTCATCGTCTACCTGATGCTGGCCAAGGATGCGCCGGAGTGCCCGCCCGCCAAGACCTTCGGCGAATACCTGTCGGTGCTGAAGGACAAGGACAGCTGGTGGTTCATGTTCTTCTACAGCATCACCTTCGGCGGCTTCGTCGGCCTGGCGGGTACCCTGCCCGGCTACTTCCATGACCAGTATGGCCTCGATCCGAAAGTGGCCGGCTTCTACACCGCTGCCTGCGTGTTCGCCGGCTCGCTGTTCCGCCCGCTCGGCGGCGCCATCGCCGACCGCATCGGCGGCATCAAGGCCCTGCTGACCATGTACACGTTCGCCGCAGCCTGCATCGCCGTCGTCGGCATCAACCTGCCGTCGAGCTTCGCCGCGCTGGCCTTCTTCGTCGCCGGCATGCTGGCACTCGGCGCCGGCAACGGCTCGGTGTTCCAGTTGCTGCCGCAGCGCTTCCGCAAGGAGATCGGCGTGATGACCGGGCTGGTCGGCATGGCCGGCGGCATCGGCGGCTTCCTGCTCGCGGCGGGCCTCGGCCTGGCCAAGCAGGCTACCGGCAGCTACCAGATCGGCCTGTGGCTGTTCGCCAGCCTCGGCCTGGTCGCCTGGTTCGGTCTCTCCAGCGTGAAGACCCGCTGGCGCACCACCTGGGGTGCCGCCGCCGTCACCGCCGCCAAGGTGTAACCCGGAACCCGCCAGGCAGCCTGGCGGGTTTTGCAGTATCGCTTCCACTACCTGTAGCATTTGGCGGGGCTTCGGCCCCGCGTTTTTTCCGCAGGCTTATGCGGGCAGCTTGCCACCAGGCCCCCCGCATAAGCCTGCCGACGCCGCCACCATGGCGGCCTCGTGTTCGTGACCATGTTTGCCTACGGAGATCACCGCTTGCGCCCCCACATCGCCATCACCCGAGTCCTGGCCAGCGACGATGGCCCACGCCAGCTGGTGGCCGAGCTCGATACCCACCTCGCCACGCTCTATCCACCCGAGCAGAACTTCCTCACCCCCATCGCGGCGCTGGCGCAGCCCGGCGTGGCCTTCCTGGTCGCCCACATCGAGGGTGAGCTGGCGGGCTGCGGCGCCGTGGTCGAGCAGGATGCAGGCTATGGCGAGCTCAAGCGCATCTATGTGCGCCCCGCATTCCGCGGCCTGGGCGTGGGCAGGCGGCTCGTCGCGGCGCTCGAACAGGCGGCGCTCGAACGCGGCCTGCCCCACCTGAAGCTCGAAACCGGCATCTACCAGCCCGAGGCAATCGCCCTCTACCAGCGTTGCGGTTACACGCATTGCAGCCGCTTTGGCGACTACCCCGACAGCGCATCGAGCGTGTTCATGCACAAGCCGCTGACGGCCGACCTGGCCAGCACCGCGAGATGACGCTCGAACTCGCCATCGGCAGCCATAGCGAGACCGGCCCCAAGCCGCGCAATGAAGACGCGCTGGGCATGGTCACGCCGAGCGGCGAGCTGCTGACCACCAAGGGCATTGCACTGGCGCTGGCGGACGGCGTATCGGGCTGCGAGAACGGCGACGAGGCCGCGCGCACCGTGGTGCGCGGTGTGCTGTCCGACTATTACGCGACACCCGAGACCTGGGAGATCCCGGTCGCGCTCGACAAGCTGCTCACCGCGCTCAACAGCTGGCTGGCGGCGCAGAACGGCGGCGGCCAGCAGCGCTTCGTCTCGACGCTGGCGGTGTTGATCGCACGCGGCCGCCGCTATGTGCTCGGCCATGTCGGCGACACCCGCATCTACCTGCTGCGCGACAAGGCACTCAGGCAGCTGACGCAAGACCACGTGTGGGACCAGCCCGGCATGCATCACGTGCTGAAGCGCGCCGTGGGGCTGGACGACGCGATCGTCGTCGATTTCAGCGAGGGCGAGCTGCGCGCGGGCGACGTCTTCCTGCTGGCCACCGATGGCGTGTGGGAGCCGCTCGGCGAGCTGCGCCTGCACGAGCTGCTGGAGCTGCACGACGACCCGCAGCGCGCGGCGGAGGCGATCTGCCAGGCGGCCCTCGTGGCCGGCGGCCAGGACAACGCCAGTTGCCAGGTAGCCCGCGTCAGCCGCCTGCCGAGCGAGGCGCTGCGCGACAACCTGGCGCTTGCCACGCAACTGCCGCTGCCCAGCAAGCTCAAGCCTGGCCAGCACTGCGACGATTTCGTGATCGAATCGTTGCTGCACGAGTCGCGCGCGACCCGGCTGTACAAGGTCAGCCATTCCCCGAACGGCAAGCCCTATGTGCTGAAGACGTTAGGCCCGCTGCTCGCGAGCGACGAGGAGGCGCAGACGGCGCTGCTGACCGAGGAATGGCTGGGCAAGAAGCTCGCCGCCCATTATTTCCCGCAGGTGCTGCCGCTCGACAACCGCAGCAGCCTGTATTACGTGATGAGCTGGCACGCCGGACAGACCCTCGCGGCCCGCCTCGAGGCCGGGCAGCACTTCAGCGCACCCGAGGTGGCGGGCATCGGCATCCGCCTCGCCAAGGCACTGGGCGTGCTGCACCGGCTCAATATCCTGCATCGCGACATCAAGCTCGACAACCTGCTGCTAACCGACGACGACAAGCTCAAGGTGCTCGACCTTGGCGTCGCACTGTGCCCCGGCCTGACGCCCGATGCCACCAACAGCAATCCCGGCACGCCCAGCTACATGGCGCCGGAACTGTTCAACGGCGCTGGCGCCACGCCGCAGTCCGACCTGTACGCCGCCGGGGTGAGCCTCTACCGCCTGCTGACCAGCCACTATCCCTACGGCGAGATCGAGCCGTTCCAGCACCCGCGCTTCGGCGAGCCGGTGCCGCCCACGCGCTACCGCCCCGATATTCCGCCGTGGCTCGAGAACTGCCTGCTCAAGGCGGTTGCCCGCGAAGCCCCGGCGCGTTTCGAAACCGCCGAGGAGCTGCTGGTGGCGCTGGAGCGCGGCGAGCACCAATCCGTCTTCACGCACCGCCGCACCCCGCTGATCGAGCGCGACCCGCTCTTGACCTGGCAAGCCGTAGCTGGCGTCTCGATCGTGTTCAATCTGCTGTTGCTGTACATCCTGCTGGCCCGCTAAAGTGTGGCCCGCCCGGCGTTTATGCGCCGATGGCCTAACATAAGTAGGGTATGACGGCAGTCCACGACATGAGCCGGCCCCATCGTATCGATGGCAAGGCGCTTGCCCGGCTGATCGCTACACCCAATAAAAACGCCCCATTCAGGGGCATTGGATCAGGAGTAGGTATGAAAACATGCAACAAGGGGCTGCTCGTCGGCCTGATCGCCACGGCACTCTTGGTCGGCTGCGGCAAGAAGGAAGAAGCCCCGGCCACCCAGCCGCAAGCCGCCACCACAGGCGCCCCGGCGCCCGCCCACAAGAATGAGATCATCGTCGCCACCGAGGCCGCCTTCGAGCCCTTCGAGTGGATCAACGACAAGAAAGAGCTGGTCGGCTTCGACATCGACCTGGTCAAGGCCATCGCCGCGAATCAGGGCCTGACGGTGAAATTCACGAACATGCCGTTCGAATCGACGTTCACCGCGGTACGCGAAGGCAAGGTCGACATGGTGGCCGCCGCCATCACCATCACCGACGACCGCCGCCAGACGCTGGATTTCTCCGAGCCCTACTTCAACGGCGGCCTGGCCATCGCCACGGCAACGGACAGCGTGAAGTCGCTCGACAGCCTGAAGAAGGTCAAGGTCGGCGTGCAGGAAGCCACCACGGCCGAGAGTCTGATGACCAAGCTGATGGGCGGCACGAGCCCCAACATCTTCGGCTACAAGGACACCGACAAGGCTTTCGATGCCCTGCTCAAGGGCGACATCAAGGCGGTGCTCGCCGATAACTGGGTCGTCGGCAAATTCGCGCAGAGCCATGCCGACAAGGGGATGAAGATGGTGAGCGACCCGGCGATCCCGGTCGAGCCCTCGGGTTTCGTGTTCAAGCAGGGCAACGCCGAGCTCGCCGCCAAGATCAACGCCGGCCTCAAGGCGATCAAGGACGACGGCAGCTATGCCAAGATCCACGCACAGTACTTTGGCACGACACCGCAACAGTAAGCGATGCCCAGCGTCACCTTCCTCGGCGGCCCGATGGCCGCCGAGGTCACCTCTGGCTACGAGCCCGACGGCCTGACCACGGTGCTCGACCTGGCCCGCCTCGACGATCTGCCCATCTACTGGCACTGCGGCCTGGGTACCTGCGGCACCTGTGCAGCACGCGTCACGGTCCTCGACGGCGAGCCGCGTGCGATGAGCAACAAGGAGCGCAATGTGCTGCTGCGCGCCGGCAAGCCGGTCGACGTACTACCCGATCAAGCCAGCTGGCGCCTGACCTGTGGCTACGTGCTGAGTGGCGAGACGCTGCGCGTCGAGTGGTGAGCCCGTTCTGACACCGGGCTCGCCCGCATCGTTTGCATCGCGGCAGCTGTTTTCCTCAAGCCGACCCGGCAATGATGCACCGCCACTGTCACCGGGCGGAGGTGCTGCCGCGACAGGGCGGGTATCGTAAAGCTGGCCCGATTCGTGCACGCATTGACGTCAGCGTCGCGGCCGCCCGCGCGATTGGCATCGGGCGAAACGCTGCGCTATAGTGGCTGGATTAGGCCTGAGCGCCTAAAAAAGACAACACCCAAACTCGATCCAGGGAGATTCAAACAATGAAGCTATCCAACAAATTGCTCGCCGCCCTGCTGGCCGGCGCCGTCGCCCTCGCCGCCTGCGGCAAGAAGGAAGAACCGGCTCCCGCGCCGGCCCCGGCACCTGCCGCCCAGGCACCGGCCGAGCCCGCCAAGCCCGCGGCAAAAGAGCTCGTGGTCGGCACCGATGCAGCCTACGCGCCGTTCGAATCCGAGAACGAGAACAAGGAAATCGTCGGCTTCGATATCGACGTGGTGAAGGCCATTGCCGACAAGGCCGGCATCAAGGTCAAGTTCATCAACACCCCGTGGGAAGGCATCTTCAAGACGCTGGAACAGGGTGACCGCGACTTCCTCGTCTCGGCGATCACCATCACCGACGAGCGCAAGCAGACCATGGACTTCTCCGAGCCCTATTTCGAAGCCAAGCAGCTGATCGCCGTCGGCAAGGACAGCAAGATCAAGAAGTTCGACGACCTGAAGAAGCTCAAGGTCGGCGTACAGACCGGCACCACCGGCGACGAAGTCGTACAGAAGCTGCAGGGCAAGACCAGCGCCAACATCAAGCGCTTCGAATCGACCCCGCTCGCGCTGAAGGAACTGGAAGCTGGCGGTGTTGACGCCGTGGTGGCCGACAACGGCGTCGTCATCAACTATGTGAAGAACAACTCGCAAGCCTTCCGCACCGTTGAAGACGCCAGCTTCGCCAAGGAGTACTACGGCCTTGCCGTGAAGAAGGGTAATGCCGACCTGGTTGCCAAGCTTAGCGATGGCCTGAAGAAGATCAAGGAAGACGGCACCTACGACAAGATCTACGCGCAATACTTCGGCGAAGCCAAGCCGGCAGCCGCTGAACAGCCGAAGCAGTAAGCAACGGCAGGCAAGCACAAAAACGCGGCCCACGGGCCGCGTTTTTCTTGGTGGCTGTGTCAACCCAGCCAGCTGGCCGTGCGCTATTCTGTATCTATCTGTCGCATGGGCTATACGTCACCCCTTGCAAGTTGCGTAAACTCGCAGTGGCGAAAGGCCCTGAATATATTTTATTATCCGCCGCTTGGCTGACGGATCGGGCCACCGGCCGGCACAGACGCACCCCCTCACCGCATCGCTAGACATCGGCTCTCAGCACAAGGAGCAATATGGATTTCCGCTGGCATATCCTGCAAGAGTACGCACCGCTCTTCGTGCAGGGCATCAAGATGACCCTGCTGGTCACCATCATCGGCGTCGTCATCGGCACGGTGCTCGGCCTCTTGACCGGCATGGCCAGGCTGGGGCAGGTCAAGCACGGCCCCTGGAAGTATGTCGTCAAGTTCGCCATCCGCCTGCCGGCTACCGCCTATGTCACGTTCTTCCGTGGCACCCCGCTATTCGTACAGATCCTGCTGATCCACTTCGCGCTGATGCCGACGCTGATCCACCCGGTCAACGGCCTGCTGATCACCGGCGACTTCGCGCGCGAAATCAAGCAGGACTACGGCGCCTTCCTGTCCGGCATCGTCGCGCTGTCGCTCAATGCGGGCGCCTACATCTCGGAAATCTTCCGCGCCGGCATCCAGTCGCTCGACAAGGGGCAGACCGAAGCCTCGCGCAGCCTGGGCATGAACTACTGGCAGACCATGTACCACGTGGTGATCCCGCAGGCCTTCCGCCGCATGCTGCCGCCGCTTGGCAACGAGGCGATCATGCTGCTCAAGGATTCCTCGCTGGTGTCCGCCATCGGCCTCGCCGAGCTGGCCTATGCCGCGCGCACCGTGGCGGGCGCCTATTCGCGCTACTGGGAGCCCTATCTGACGATTTCCTTCATCTATCTGGTCATGACGCTGGGCATGTCCGCATTCGTTTCCCACCTGGAAAAGAGGTACGGCAAAGGTGATTCACGTTAAATCGTTGCAAAAGGCCTACGGCCATACCCAGGTGCTGCGCGGTATCGATTGCGACATCGCGGCGAAAGAGGTGGTGTGTGTCATCGGCCCCTCGGGCTCGGGCAAGAGTACCTTCCTGCGCTGCATCAACGCGCTGGAGGAGCTGACCAGCGGCGAGATCATCGTCGACGGCATGTCGGTGCACGACCAGAAGACGGACATCAACAAGCTGCGCGAAGAAGTCGGCATGGTGTTCCAGCGCTTCAACCTGTTCCCGCACATGACGGTGCTCGACAACATCTGCCTCGCGCCGATGCAGGTGCGCAAGAAATCGCGCGCAGAAGCCGAAGCGCAAGCCAAGGAGCTGCTCGTCAAGGTGGGCCTGTCCAACAAGGCTGACGCCTATCCCAACCAGCTCTCCGGCGGCCAGCAGCAACGCGTGGCCATCGCCCGCGCGCTGGCGATGAAACCGAAGATCATGCTGTTCGACGAGCCGACCTCGGCGCTCGACCCGGAAATGGTCGGCGAAGTGCTCGATGTCATGAAGAGCTTGGCACAGGAAGGTATGACCATGGTCATCGTCACCCACGAGATGGGCTTCGCGCGCGAAGTCGCCGACCGTGTGTTCTTCATCGATCAGGGCATCATCATGGAACAGGGCGATCCGGCACAGATTTTCAGCGCGCCGCGCAACGACCGCACCCGCGACTTCCTGTCCAAGGTGCTGTAATCCAACACCCCCAAACAAAAACAGCGCCGATTGGCGCTGTTTTTGTTTGGGGGCTCAGGCCTATTCCCGCGTGACCCGCGTCGACCCGCCACGCGACAGCAATCTGACCGCATCGCCCACCTTGAGGTCATCGTTCGGCGACGCCTCCTGCACTACGGCGATCTCGCGGCCATCATTCAGCCTGACGGTGATTTCGACGCCCTGCTTCTTGCCGACTTCCTTTTCGATAGCGTTGCCAGCCAGGCCACCAATGATGACACCCGCAATGGCGCCTGCCGTGCTGCCGCGGCCCCGACCCATCTCGCTGCCGGCGATACCGCCCAGCGCCGCGCCACCCAGCGCGCCGATCGGCGTGGCATCGCTCTCGAGCACCACGGGCCGCAGACCGGTAATCGTGCCATGGCGCACCGTCTGCTCGACACGCGCATCGTCACGCGTATAGGTATCGCCACTGAGCTTGCTCGCGCACGCACCCAAGGTCAGCATACTGGCGCACAACAACATCGAAACGACGGGCTTCATCATTGCATCACTCCCTGAGCGGGCAGTTACCAGAGCCGCTCTCCGAATTGTTCAAGATACATGGCCGCGATGGCGCCGCGGTCGAACACATGATTCTGGGCGCCACGGCGGGCGATCTTCAAGGCGCCGAGCAGTGCCGCCAGCCGGCCCGTCTTGAGCCAGCCCAGGCTATGCATGATGCCGTACATCAGGCCGGCACGGTATGCGTCGCCACAGCCGGTCGGGTCCACCACGGCTTCCGCTTGGACGCAGGGAATATCGAGGCGTTCACCGTCAGCATAAATCTGCGACCCTTCGCCGCCGCGCGTGACGATCAGTGCGCGCACCTTGCCGGCGATCGCATCAAGCGTCAGGCCGGTGCGCTCCTGCAACAGCTGCGCCTCATAGTCGTTGACAGCAACGTAGTCCGCCAGTTCGATGAAGGCAAGCAGCTCTTCGCCATTGAACATCGGCATGCCCTGGCCCGGGTCGAAAATGAACGGGATGCCCGCCGCCTTGAATTCGCGGGCATGCTGCAACATGCCATCTCGCCCGTCAGGTGCCACAATGCCCAGGCTCACCTGCTTTGCATCGGCAACCCGGTTGAGGTGCGACTGTGTCATCGCCCCCGGATGGAAGGCCGTGATCTGGTTGTCGTCGAGATCCGTAGTGATGAATGCCTGCGCGGTAAAGCTCTGCGGCACGCGCTGGATGTGCTGCTGGGCGATCCCCAGCGATTCGAGCCTGGCCTGGTAGGGGGCAAAATCGTCGCCGACCGTCGCCATGACCAGCGGCGAGCCGCCGAGCAGCTTCAGGTTGTAGGCGATGTTGCCGGCACAGCCACCGAACTCACGGCGCATCTCCGGCACCAGGAACGACACATTGAGCATGTGCACCTTCTCCGGCAGGATGTGATGCCGGAAACGATCTTGGAACACCATGATGGTGTCGAAGGCCATGGAACCGCAAATCAACGCATGCATTCTGATATCCTGAATCGGTTAACTGGAGCGGATTCTAGCACGCGGCCGTGGGTGCCACACGGCCAGGGGAAGGACATGGAGCATCGCCTGCAATCACGCGCCCACCTCAAGACCTGGGTGCGCGTCATCCCGCCTGCCGGCCACGGCCTGCTGGGCAATATCGAAGATATTTCCACCGGCGGCCTGGGGGTTCTGCACGACCGCCCCATGCCGATCGATACCGAATGCAACGTCTATTTCATGCTGCCGCTGGGTGCATTCGAGACCATCGTTCAGGCACGCTGCCGGATCGCGGCCTGCCATCAACAGGATGCGGCATGCTTCCACATCGGGCTGCAATTTCTCGATTTCGTGACGGACACGCGCGAAGCTCAGGACGCCATACACCGCTTTCAGCATCAACTACAGACTGCCGGCCGGTAACGATCAAAAAAGCGCAACAAAAAGGCCGGATCGACTCCGGCCTTTTCAACACCCAGCAATACCGCTCACCCCTGCACGACGGGGACGATCAGCACCTCGACACGGCGGTTCAGCGCGCGCCCCTGCTCGCTATCGTTGCTCGTGCGCGGCTCCGACTCACCCTTACCGTAGGCAGTCAGCCGCTCGGGATGCACCCGCTGCCCCTCGAGGTATTGCTCGACAGCCTGGGCACGGCGGTTGGACAGATCCATATTGCTCGCATCCGAACCGACGCTGTCGGTATGGCCGACGATGGTCAACGAAGTCTTGCCATAACGGTTCACCACATCGGCGATCCTGTTCAGCGTCGGCATGAATCCACTCTTGATCGCGGTGGAATTGGTGTCGAACGCAGTCGCCCCGGTCATCGTCACGCGCAGGACATGGTCCGGCAACCTGTCGATGTCGATCGCACCCACCTCGCGCTCACCGGCCAGCACCTTTTCCAGATCCTTGCGCTGGTTATCCATATAGCTTCCCACGGCGACACCCGCCAGCCCGCCACCAACCGCACCGATCAAGGCCCCCTTGCCGCGGTTTCGGTGGTTGATCGCCGCGCCGGCCAAGGCCCCCCCCACCGAGCCGACAATCGCGCCGGTTTCAGCATTGGTCAACGGCCGCGAACGCCCGTACTCGTCCGTTGCACAGGCACTGATCGCCAACGCAACCAACAAGCCGAGGGCAATACCGCTGTTTACTTTCTTCATGCGACGCCTAGACGTTGAACCAGAAGATCATTGGCAAGTATTTGATTTGCCTTTGGTTCGCCTGCGTGCTGCAAAAAATGTACTCCGATTTGTACTCAATCGTGCGGCGGCTGAGTACGCCGGGGCAGTCTGCGGGCACGAGCTGCGCGTTGACCTGATCAACTACGCGTTCGCGCATGGCTTTTTCGCGCATGGCTTTAATGGTGCCAGCACTTTGTGGATTCATGCTCGCGACTTTGCACTCAGCGGCAGAGGGTACGCTGAAACGCTCACAGACGTACGGGGCGTTCAACTCTTGGGGCCGCTATGCCAAGAACCCCATGGGCTTCCTAGTTGAGGCGACTTGGTCTGGCAGGTCGCCGACGCGGATGTGATCCCGCTCCTCCCGCGCAGCACGTCCCAGCGCGCGCTTCAACGCCAGCCCCACGGTTCTCGGCGGCAAGTTCTTCAGCTTGTCCACCACCTGCTCGTCCAGCGTTGGAGCAAAACCTGACCCCCAAGGGCTCTCGGCCCGCATACGGCCATACATCTGTCGAGCGATGTGGGCCACCTGCGCTGGCGTAGGGGCCTGCACGTGCAGCACCGTCATGCGCGACAGCAGCGGCGCCGGGATGCCTTCGGTGCTATTGGCCGTGGCGATCCAGTTCACGTGGCCGGCATCGATGGCGAAATCGCGGATCGAGAGGTCGATGAAGTCTCGCGCGCTGCGAGGTTCCAAAAGGGTGTAGAGCGCCGCGAGTGGGTCGTACTGACGTTGCTGGTCGGTCTTGTCGAGCTCGTCCAGCACGATCACCGGATTGGCCAGCGGCTGGTAGTTGTTCGAGCAGTTCCTTCTGGGTCCAAAGCCGCAGCCGAAAGAATTGGGAGGCCAGTTCTTTCTGCACGTTGCCCTTGAAGCCACCCCAGGCCACGAAGAGACCCTGATCAGCATTGAACTTGGTCATGGCTCCCAGCAGTTTGTCCACCGGCTCGCGGCCAATCGGCGAGTCCTCAGACTTCACCTCCACGCACAGACGCGGCGCGGAAAACCCCAAGGGGCCAGAGCCTGCAAGGATGTCAGCACCGCCGTCTGCTCCCTCCGGGCTGCGATAGGTGGTGTAGCCCTGTGCTTTCAGGATGCCCTCAACCAGTCGGGTCAAGCCGTGCCCCTTGAAGCGAGCAGAAACCAGAGCGGCGATCTGGTCGCGTGCCAACTCGTCCAGGTCGGCATCTGCGGCCTCGACATCGGCGGTCGTTGCCGTCGCTGCCTTGGCAGGCGCTGCAAGCGTTTCTGCCTTCCAACCCTGGGCGCGCATGGCCGCGATGCGCTGCTCGGCGTTGTTGCGCTGGATACGGCAGATGGTGAGAAACGCCCCGAAGGAAAACAACAGGTCCTTGCCAAAGTGCGTGCGGGGGATGGCTTCGCCGATCCACTTCACAGCTCGCCAGTGGAAGAAGGGGTTCGGACCAGCCGTCTCGGCGTGGTAGTCCCCCGTGATCTCACCGATGTAGACCGCAGGCTGCGTCTTCAGGGGCAACACCACGAGGTCGCCCCTCTGCATCTCGTGGGTGAAGGGCCAGACCTGACTGACCCAATTCAGCACAGCCTTGGGCTTGGCCTCAGGGTAGCGCTGGGTCATTTCAGCGGTCAACTCGCCTCGCTGCTGCAGCTTGGACAGATCCAGGTTCAGCTCATCCCAGGTCACATAGACCCTACCTTCCTGGATGAACTTCTGTTCGTATTCGCCGTGAGATCCCGCGCAAATCAACCAAATTGCCATCTTTTCCTCCCTAATTTCGCGCTTTCCTAGTCCTTGGCGCACGTCTGCGGACAAGTGCGGACGTTGACGGTACCGGCCCGGTAGCCTAGAATTTGTAGCAACACGGCCCCTCTCGGTGACTCTGCTTCGGCAGAGAAGCTGCTGAGGGGTTTTTTATTGCCTGTGTTCACCAGTCTGCCTCCCACCCACCAGGGGCGCCCATGCCCGCCAGGTTCAGGCCGAGGTGAGAGAGATCGGGGAAGGCGAGCAGATGCGCTTTCATCCGATCAGGCCAGCTCGACCGAGGATTGACCACGCCCAGCAGATGTCGGGTGATCTTCAAGAGCAAGAAGCAGCGTGCCCGCGCGTGCGCATCGGTCTCAAACGATGTGGCCCAAGCCTGCTCTGCAGACGACGGCAGCTTCGGCTGATCGACGATGTTCCGATTCCAGAGACGGCTGTGGTGCGCACAGACATTGCGCAGATAATTCAGGCTTCGCAGCCAAGTCGCGAACACCCGGCCGTTGCTCACGCCGTACTGGCTGGCAATCGCGTCTTGCTCGGCCTCGCGAAGGCCGTTGAACAGCGTCGAAAGCGTGCCGAAGTCCCACACCTCGCAGGCCACCCAGATCGCCAGTGGTAGGCCATATTTCGTCCGGTTGTGCCGAACGAATTCTTCCCTGGATCGGCCGATCAACTGGGCATGCTTGCCCAGCCACTCGTGGTGCCGGGTGACGCCGGAATCCTTGTCCAACTTGACGCTGAACTCGTCGTGGAAGAGCTCGGGCTTGAGGTAGGCAAAGCGGTCAAGTTGCCCAAGGGTGTGGGACACGTCCACGCGCAGCGCGACTTCGATGCGTTCCAGCGCGTCCATGACCAGCAGCCGAAGCTGCTTGTCAAACACGTACAGGTCCACCGCATTCTGGAAGGTGGTCCCAGCCCGGAAGGCATCGAGTGCGATGCGCTCTTCGCGAACCTTCTTCGGCTTGCGACCGTGCTCATCGAGCAGGCATAAAGGCTCGCTGCGCTCGCGAAACGCGAACCAGTAGCCGCTGAGGCGGTAGTAGCCAATGCGCTCCAGGTAGTCCAGCGCCCGAGCTCGGTCGGTGACGACCATGCCCCGGCCGATCAACTGGTCCAGTTGATCGGCATAGCTCTTCCAGGGTTTGGGATAGCTCACGCGGTCGGCCTTTCCGGGGAGTCAGGGCAGCAATGGCAGCCCCAGCTCCTTGAGGAACTCGTTGTGCTGCTGTGTGGCGGTCTTGATCTTCTGATCCAAGGTGACCAACTCCGCATGCACCTTCGCCAAATCGATCTCTTCTTCGTCCTCCGCAGTGCTCACGTAGCGCGAGATGTTCAGGTTGAAATCGTTCTTCTCGATTTCTTCCATACTTACCCGACGCGAGTAGCGCTGCTCTTCCTTGCGGAACTGGTAGGTGCCGATGATCTTGTTGATGTGCTCAGGCTGGAGCACGTTCTGCCGCTTGGCCTTGTCGTACTCCTCGGCGGCATTGATGAACAGCACGTCGTCCGGCTTCTTGCACTTCTTCAGCACCAGGATGCAGACCGGGATACCCGTGGAGAAGAACAGGTTGGCGGGCAGGCCAATCACCGTGTCGATGTGTCCGTCCTTGATCAGCTTGGTGCGGATGCGGGCCTCGGCGCCACCCCGGAACAATACCCCGTGCGGCAGGATGATGGCCATCACGCCGTCCTGCTTCAAGAAGTGGAAGCCATGCAGCAGGAACGCGAAGTCCGCTGCCGACTTGGGCGCCAGACCATAGTTCTTGAAGCGCATGTCTTCGCTTAGCGATTCCGAGGGCTCCCAGCGGTAGCTGAACGGTGGGTTGGCCACCACCGCATCAAACTTTGGAATCTTGGCCGGATTGGTCTCGCGCAGGGCATCCCATTCATTGAGCAGGGTGTCGCCGTGAAAGATGTCGAACTCCGAATCCTTCACCCCGTGCAGCAGCATGTTCATGCGCGCCAGGTTGTAGGTGGTGATGTTCTTCTCCTGCCCATGAATCTTGCCGATGCCATGCGGCCCCATGCGGTGGCGCACGTTCAGCAGCAGCGAGCCCGAGCCGCAAGCAAAGTCGAGCACGCTGTCCAGATGCGAGCGCTGGCCCGTCGCAGGCTCTTGCCCGTCCAGCGTGACGATGGCCGACAGGATGGTAGAGATGGGTTGTGGGGTGTAGAACTCGCCCGCCTTCTTGCCCGAGCCTGCTGCGAACTGGCCGATCAGGTACTCATAGGCATCGCCCAGCGTGTCGCTGTCGGTCGAGAACTGGCGCAGGCCCTTGGCGATTTCGGCAATGATCTTGCACAGACGCGCATTGCGTTCTTTAAGCGTCTTCCCCAGCTTTTCGGAGGCGAGGTTGATTTCCGAAAACAAACCTTTGAATGTGCTAGCAAAGGACTCCGTTTCGATGTGTTTAAAGCCCGATTGCAGCGTTGTGAGCAGATCATCATCTTGAATCCGAGCCATCTCCACAATGTTGTCCCAAAGATAGGGCGGCTCAATCACGTAATGCACTTTGCGGCGCATCTGCTTCTCAAACTCAGGCACATCGGCCGCGTTGTCGGCGTACCAAAACGACAGCGGGCTCAGCCGATCTTCTGGGAGCAGTTTCGGATATTCACTCCCCAGTTCCTTTTTCGCTGCGGTTTCATAGTTATCCGAAAGATAACGGAGAAACAGAAAAGCCAGCATGTAGTCGCGGAAGTCATCCGCGTTCATGGCGCCGCGCAGTTGGTCGGCAATTGCCCAGAGGGTCTTGCCCAGTTTTTGTTTTTCGAGATCGGTCATGGGTTACCTACTGGCCCAGCAGCCGGTGCAGGCTGGGGGAGCAAATCGGGGTTAAACGGGTAGCGATTAAGGAAGCCATCCAGAATCGTCTTGAAGTGCTCCTTGTTCTCGTCCCCCATTGGCACGGGCTCGAACAAGGAATAGTCGCCGTGGCTCAGGATGTTGATAAGCCGCGCATGCAGCACGCCTTCCGGGTCGTCAGCATCGTCAGTCGGGATGCAGGCCGAGAACTTCGAGAAGCCATGAAAGCTCGCAGACTTCTCCAGCACCGAACGCAGCATGTTGAAGTGGTAGGTGTACAGCTCGCCCGACTGGGCCGCCTGGTACAGGTCCGTCAGCACCGCCACGTGGTGGAAAAATGGAGTCGCCCCGGTATAGGCCAGGGCGTATGAGCCATCCGTTTTGGATCGCGATAAGAAGTGGGCCGACACCTTCTTTGAAGTGCGCACACCCAGCTCGTTGTGCATCACATTGAAGAACAGGGGATGGTGCGACGAGATCACTACCTTCAGCGGGTTGTCCGCCTTGTTCAACAACTGCACCAAGTGGTTACCCACCGAGATGGCATTGTGCTCATCGAGCGATGAAATCGGGTCGTCGATGTAGACGTATTTCACCCAGCGGTAGGACTCGATCTCCGGGTCCATCGCCAGCCGCATGACGGCGAGGAAGAAGCACCATACGAAGAGGTTCTCTTCGCCGCGCGACACCTTGATGTTGTCGATGACCTCCCCGTTCACCATGCGCGAGAACCGCACCGCCCATTCCTGGGTGTCGATACGGAAATCAAAGTCCGCGTAACGCTGTAGCAATGGCCGGATTCGGTTGTCCATCTCCAGTTCCGCCAAACCGGCGAAGAAGCGCGAATCAGCGTTCAGCGTCAGCCTGCGGTCGCTGTCACCCTCTAGGTCGTTGTCCCAGTGGAAGAGGTCTTCGGTGAAGGCGTTGAAGTAAAGCGTATCACCTACGGTCTCTGTGATTGTCAGGGGCTGCCCCACATGATCACCGACTGAAAGGGGACGCTGGATCGTCTTTTTGCCTGCATCCTTGAAAGCCATCGACAGCCGTGTTTTGCCAGTGCCGTTGTAGGCATACAGGACGATGGTTTTCTTGTTCTCCAGTTCTGTGCGCAGATGGGTGACTAGCGCTGGCAGATCGGCGAAAGTCTGCCCCGGTTTCATTCCTGTACCTCTTCAAGCGCTGGGAATAGCTGTTGCACTAAGCCCTTCTTGTGGGCTCTGAGCGCATCGACTCTTTTCGCCTGTGCGGTAATTCGCAAGTCGAGAGAAGCCAGACAATCGGCAATCATCTTTTGCTCAGGCAATGTTGGCAGAGCTAGTTTCATGTCAACAAAAAACGGAAGCCCTATGGTTTTGATGGTGCTTCCGGTGGCAACCCTCTCGAATAGCGGCTTCTTATGTTGTAGCGAGTAATAAAGGAACCAGTTGTAAAGCCTGTCCGGCTTGCAGGTCCACACGATGAAGTGCTGACTCACCGCCATATCTGAACCCATGACGGCGCTCTTTCCAACGCCTGCGTCTCGACTCAGGAGCACTGACCCCGCCGGATGCAAGACAGCGGATGAGTTTTCAATGCCAGCAGCTGAAATTTCCGTTTCCGTTTCCTCAATGAGGCCAGCATCGAGGCGCTTGGAATCGGCGAGTGACACCCACTTGATGCCGCCGCCATAGTATTCAGGGTGTGCTTTGCTCGGTGTATGTCCTGAGCCGCGCTTTGCCAAGTCCTCCAGGCGGTTTTCTTTCCAATCCTTTGCATTTCGAAATTCGGGGAATCGTAAGCGCGGAACGGTCTCATCCTCAACAGGCATGAGACTTTTCATCAAGCCTTGCTTTTGTGCCTTGAGGGTTTCGAGCTTCTGGCTTTCTGCTGCGATAAGTTCATCAAGGGACGACAGGCAATCAGAGATCTTCTGTTCTTCCTTTGGTGTGGAGACGGGGACTGGCAAGCCCATAAAGGCATCGCTTGTGATACTTATGCGGTCATGTCTTGCCCCGGTACTTGACGCCTGGCGCATGTAATGATGCCAATGCGTTGATTTAAAATAATGGGCAAAGAAATCGTTGTTAGGGTTATTAAACCGAAAGACTGTGTATAGGGGCGACATGACGCCGACGCCAATATTGTTTTTGGAAATTGGTCCGACTGGCGCGTTCGCGGAAATGCGCGGGTTATAAACATAATCCCCTTTTTCCACAATGTAATAACCGTCAAGATTTCCCTGATTGGCAATGTCCTTCTCGAAGTAGTCACGCTGATCCATCACGCCAAACTCTGCGGAATTGGTCAGTACGCGTACGTGCTCGACCACAGTATTTTTGACAGTGCGGCGCTTTGCTAACGTGCCCATAGGCTCTAACTTCCATACGGCAGCATCCCGGAACTCCGGAAACCTTAGCTTGGGCACCAGTGCCGACTTTGCTTTATTGTTGACTTCGCTCATCGCGCTTTCGCCTTCACTGCTCATAAGCACTCAGCCCGGAAATCTCTTGCCCTTGCGCCAGTTTGTGTAGCAGCGGCGTCAGTTCTTCCATCAACGCCAGTTCCTTCTGCGTGCGGGCCTTCCAGCCCAGGTCCAGCGGCGCCATCAGCTCGCTCAGCGCTTCGCCATCAAAGATGCGGCGGCGCAGCACGCCATCGACGAAGCCTTGCAGCGCATCGGCCCCCAGGCCATGGCGTTGTGCCATCTCGGACAGCGCCCGGCTCTTCTTCTCCGCCTTGAAGCGATCAAAGCCTTGGCGAATGGCGTCTTCGTCCAGGGCCTGGCCCACGGGCAAGCCGCGGATGTATTCGGCGATGTCGTCGCGGTCGTCGATGAACTTGGCATCGGCCTGGATCAGGCCGATGAGCTGCTCGCGGTTCAAGGTCAGCTTGCCGGGCTTCTGCTGAGTCATCCGGGCAATCAGGCCCATGATGTAGTCGTAGTCGATTACCGCCGAGGCGAAGAGCACGAACTCGAAATCGAGCTGCTGCACTTCGGGCGGGGTTTGGTCGCGGTCTTGCAGGGCCTTCAAGCGCTTGGCGGTTTCCAGGTACACGCCCTTGAGGCCCAGCATCTGGTCAGGCGGCGCAATCTGGGTGATCTGCGCTTTCTGTTCTTCCGAAAGGTCGGTGTACTGATCCAGCTGCGTCTTGAGGCGCTGCATTTCCTTGAAAAGGTTGACGAACTGGCTGCGCGCGGCATCGCCCTTCAGGTTGGCAACGTCTTCTGGGGCGTTCGTCAGCCCTTGTGACTGCATGAAGTCCTCCAGCTGTTGCGTGGCGGCTTGTAAGGTGTCGATTACCTTGGGTGCTGGGTCAACCAGCCAGATTTCGCGCGGGTTGTCGGTCTTCTCGCCCGAGAACAGCGCGATGGCCTCTTCCACAGGCTTTTGCTGCTGGCGGAAGTCGAGCACATTGCCGTAGGGCTTGCTGTCGTTCAAGACGCGGTTGGTGCGCGAGAACGCCTGGATCAGGCCGTGGTACTTGAGGTTCTTGTCCACGTACAGGGTGTTCAGGTACTTAGAGTCGAAGCCAGTAAGTAGCATGTCCACCACGATGGTAATGTCGATCTTCTGGCCATGCGGCAGATCGGCATTGGGGTACTGCTGGTCCTTGATTCGCTTCTGCACGTCCTGGTAGTACAGGTCGAACTCGGCGATGCGGTGGTTGGTGCCAAAGCGCGCGTTGTAGTCGGCCATGATGCGCGTGAGCGCGGCTTTCTTGCCTTCCGGGTCCTGCTGGTTGTCGGCCTTCTCCTGTGGCAGGTCTTCCTGAATCTGCTGCACATCCTTGTTGCCGTCGGCGGGGGGAGAGAACACACAGGCCACGTTCAGTGGAACGAAGCCGTAATCCTCGGCCTGCTTTTTTTCCTGCAGCTCCTTGAAAGCCTCGAAGTATTCGATGGCGTCATTGATGCTGGCGGTGGCCAGCACGGCATTGAACTTGCGCCCGTTGGTGGCGGCATCGTGCTTGGTCAGGATGGTCTCGATGACCTTGGCTTTCGGCAGCCCCTCGCCCGGCTTGGGCGGCTTCTTTCCCTCGGGCTTGAAGAAGTCGATGTGGAACTTCAAGACGTTCTGGTCTTCAATGGCGTGTGTGATCGTGTACTCGTGAAGGCAGCGCTGGAACAGGTCGTCCGTGGTGCGGTAGCTAGCCTGCTGGCCTTCTATCTGCACTGCAGTGGCGTTCTCTTTGAAGATCGGAGTGCCGGTGAAGCCGAACAACTGAGCATTCGGGAAGAACTCCTTGATGGCCTTGTGGTTGTCGCCGAACTGCGAGCGGTGGCACTCATCGAAGATGAACACCACGCGCTGTTCCCGCAGGGGCTCCAGACGCTGCTTGTAGGTCTCCCGGCCCTGCTTTTCCTTCTGCTTGTTGCGCTTGCTGTTCTCGTCCAGCGCCAGGCCGAGCTTCTGGATGGTGGTGACGATCACCTTGTCGGCGTAGTCGTCAGACAGCAGGCGGCGCACCAGCGCCTCGGTGTTGGTGTTCTCTTCGACGCAGCCTTCCTGGAACCGGTTGAATTCTTCGCGTGTCTGCCGATCCAGGTCCTTGCGGTCAACCACGAACAGGCACTTGTCGATGTCCGGGTTGTCTTTGAGCAGGGTGGACGCCTTGAACGAGGTCAGGGTCTTGCCCGAGCCGGTGGTGTGCCAGATGTAGCCGTTGCCGCAGTTCTGGTGGATGCACTCCACGATGGCTTTGACGGCATAGATTTGGTACGGCCGCATCATCAGCAGCTTCTGCTCGCTGGCGACCAGCACCATGTAGCGGCTGATCATCTGGCCTAGGGTGCACTTGGCCAGGAACTTCTCGGCGAAGCTATCGAGCTGGGTGACCTTCTTGTTGTCCTCGCTGGCGAACTGGTAGACCGGCAAGAAGCGCTCATCGGCATTGAAACTGAAGTGCCGGGCGTTGTTGTTGGCGAAGTACCAGGTGTCTGTGCGGTTGCTGACGATGAAGAGCTGCAAGAAGCACAGCAGCGTCTTGCCATAGCCGTTGCCGGGGTCGCCCTTGTAATCGACGATCTGCTGCATGGCGCGGCGCGGGCTGACCGCCAGCGTCTTCAGCTCAATCTGCACCACTGGCACGCCGTTGATGAGCAGCATCACGTCGTAGCGGTGATGGCTGTTGTCGGTGTTCATGCGCAGCTGGTTGACGACCTCGAAGTCGTTCTTGCACCAGTCCCGAATGTTCACCAGGGTGTAGTTCAGCGGTGTGCCGTCGTCGCGCTCGAAGGCGTTGATGCTGCGCAGCGTTTGGGCCGCGTTGTAGACGTCGGGCGTGATGATGCTGTCCAACAGGCGTTGGAACTCGCTGTCGGTCAACCGCACCCGGTTGAGCGCTTCGAACTTGGCGCGGAAGTTGGCTTCCAGCACAGCTCGGTCGCGAATGTCAGGGCGGTAGGTGTATTTGAGGTCACCGAGCTTGGCGATCAGGTCAAGCTCGATTTGGTGTTCTGTGGTCGTCATGAATCTGTTCCTGCCGTCATGGATGTGTGTGGTTTGCGGTCAGGCGGCTCCCTGTGGCTAGAGTGGCCACGTCAAGCGCTCGCCTTGGCCGGTTCTCCGTTCGGGCGGTCCAGTCTCAAGTCATGGCTGCGCGCGTACTCCAACACCAAAATTTCGATCATCGACGCCACCGAGCGACGCTCGCGATCAGCCGCCAAGCGCAAAAGCTGCTTGATCTCGGCGGAGGTGCGGATGGAAAGGGTTTCGTCCTTCAGGCGTGACATGGCAACGTCTCGTCAATGGTGTCTGGTAAATGTACTGCCTTTGCATGCAATAGCGCAATGCAATGTTGCACCATGCCCATCGCAGTGGCAGGTGCTCGCAAATCACGGCAGGAAGTCCAAGCAGAAATGGGGCAATGACTGGCGTCATTGCCCCATTCGTCGTTCGCGTTCCCTCATTCCATTGGGGGTGCGAGCACGTCCGGACGGAGGCGTACTTGCAAGGCCTTGAGCGGCAAATCTGCCTCGATGAGTACTGGACGCAAAGTATGTCCGCTGCGAGCTTGATGCGCCGTGCCGTAATGACGCCGCGTTTTGGCGCTTCGGTGGCCAAGACCACGACTGGTGGCATCGCCGTCGCCCGACGCCTTCACATCTGCGCTCCATTGGTGGCGGAAGCAGGTGGCGGTGATGGCGTGGCCATGTTTAGGCCAAAGCGCGCTTGCAAGGCGTTGAACCTCCGCCGTGAAGTTGCCCGCCTTGGCGACATGGATGTGCAGTTTTCTGTCGGGTAGTGGGCTGAGCCGCTTCACCAGCGCAGCCACCAGCGGATGGGTGTCCTCAGCGGCGTAGGCCATGAAGCGGTAGCGTTGCCCCTGTTGGGCCTTAACCTTGATTCCCTGCACGTAAAGACAGAGGGTCTCGATGCCGAGCGCGTCGTCGTGCTGCAGCCAAGCAGTGATGCCTTTGACAACTTCACCGGGCCTTGCACCGGTCAGCGCTGACGCCAGAAGTGCTTCGGCATATTTGCCAGTGGCGCCACGCTCATACAAGTCTTCTCGCCAGGTCGGCGGCAGCCCTTTCAACGCCTGCCGTTTGCTCCGGCGCTTGCGACGTGGCTGGGTCATCCCCTGCTCGTTCAGGGTAACTAGGGCATGCAGCTGCTCGTGTAGGTGAGGTAGCACATCAGCCAAGCGATGCCAGTCCAGCCCCTGCGAGACCGAGCGCACATCCAGGCGCTCGCTCACCAGCCGTCGGCAGTAGAACCGCAGTGCGGCAAGCCGCTTGTGGAAGGTTCTGGGGCTATGAGTGGCTTGCACAGCGCCTGCCAAGCCGCCTGGGGTGAAAGATGCACGATCCAGGAGTACATGGGCCATACGCAGGTATTCGGCCTCTGTGCGGCTGGATCGGCCAGTTGAAGGCGCCTGCGGCAATGCCTTAGGCAGCATGACCAAGCACTCGCGGGCGATGATGTTCAAGCGGTCGGCATCGACGTTCATGGTCGAATGCCTTTGGCGAGATCTTCGAAGATGACGGCGGAGACTTCCCGCAGTTTTCCCTCCCGGAGTGCACTGAGCAAATTGCCTCTCCCGAGTGGTGCATACCCATGCCTGGGTTCGCCAGCCGTGTTCTCCGGCCTTCCTCGCCTGCGAGGCGCGCCCAGCGACTTGGCGGCTTGCTCTAGCCATCGCAGGTCTTGCCAATGCAACATGCGCTCGGCGTCTCGCGGCCCCCAGGGCTCGCCAGAGAGTTCATGTGCTTGATCGATTTCGTAACGCTCGTGGCCGTCCAGGTCACCAATGAAGGCTTGGTGCGCAGCTCGTTGCTCGCTCTCCAGAACGTGCAATTCGCTCAGGTTGAGGCCTTCCATCGCAAAGCGAAGTTGCTGCGCGGCTTGGGCAATCGCTTCAAAGCGCCTGCGCCTGTTCTCGGCGTCTTGGGCCTGATGCCTCAGTTGCATGTAGCGCTGTGCAAGGTCCGATGCCGCCGCTGTGAATGCTTGGCGCCGTGCTGAGTCTGCGTCACTGTCGTGTTGGCTCTGCCGTGGAAAATGCGCTTCGATCACCTTTGCCAAGTGCCTAAGCGCAGCGGTGTCGCATGCCAAGACGGTAGACCTAGGGTCGCTCATGAGCGGCAGCTCTCCATTGCACGAGGTGGTCGGCCCAGTCCTGCATCATCACTTGGCGCTCCTCGAAGTAGGTGGCATGGTTGTAGGCGCGGCGCACGTTGTTTTGGTCAGAGTGCGCGAGCTGGGCTTCGATGGCATCGGGCCGGTAGCCCATCTCGTTGAGTCGGGTGCTGCCCGTGGTGCGGGTGGCATGGGGGCTGTAGGTGCCGGCCCAGCCCAGAACTTTCAAAGCCTGCCTGAGTGATGCAACGGACATCGGGGTGTTTCGGTTGTCACGGCCGGGGAAGAGGTGCTTGCGCTGTCCGGTGATGGCTTTGAGTCCCCTTAGCATCTCCACGGCCTGCATCGGCAGAGGCACCACGTGCTCTTTGCGGGCCTTCATGCGCTCTGCGGGAATACGCCATAGGGCGCGGTCCAAGTCGATCTCGGTCCATTCGGCTTCGGCGACTTCGCTGGGTCTCGCCAAGGTCCACCACATCAGCTGCATGCAATAGTTGATCTGGAAGGTGCAACGGTGGTTGTCGAAGTCGTTGAGCAGCTTGCCGATCTGCGCGGTGGTGAGGGCGGTCTTGTGCTGCGTCTTGTTGGCGGGCAAGGCCTTGCGAACGGGCCAGACGGGGTCGCTGTCGGCACGCAGCGTGGCCACGGCGTACTCGAACACGGCTGACATGGTGCGGCGGGCTTCGGCAGCCACGGTAGGGGCGCCGCGCTTGACCGTGTGCTGCAGGATGCCCAGCACGTGGGCGGGTGTGATGGCACGGATGGGCATCTGGCCGATCTCGCCAAACACCACGCGTTCCAGCATGTCCAGGCGCCGGTTCTTGGTGACGTCTTCCCAGTCTTTGGTCTGCAGCCACTCGCGCGCCACCTTCTCGAAGGTGATCTCGGCGTCGCTGGCTTGCTTGATGCGGTCGATCTGCCGCTGCTGGGCGGGGTTGATGCCTTGCTTGACGAGTTGGCGCGCTGCTTCGCACCGGTCTCGTGCCTCGGCCAGGCTGATGGCGGGGTACTCGCCCAGGGCGAACATGCTGGCCTTGCCCTCCAACGTGAACCGGTAGCGCCAAGCCTTCACGCCGCTGGGCTTGACCTCCAGACACAGGCCGCGGTGGTCAGTGAGCCGGTAAAGCTTGGGCTTGGGTTTGGCATTGCGACAGTGGGTGTCGGTCAGCATGGCGGGTGCTCGATGAAGACGATGCACTCACTGTACTCACTTGTCGCGCGACACGCAAAGATGCGTACTCACCATTGTACTCAATCAGAAGGTGGCTGCTCGCGCAATTTCTGGCAACGCCAAGAAACAACAAAGCCGCATAAGTACGCGGCTTTGTTGATGTTTTCCTGATTTCATAGTCTTTCCTGATGTTGCAGGAAAGACCGTTCGCCCACTAGACGTTAAACAGGAAGTTCATGATATCGCCATCCTTGACGACATACTCTTTACCCTCGGAGCGCATCTTGCCGGCCTCCTTGGCGCCCTGCTCGCCCTTGTAGGTGATAAAGTCGTCGAAGGCGATGGTCTGGGCACGGATGAAGCCGCGCTCGAAGTCGGTATGGATGACCCCGGCGGCCTGGGGGGCGGTGTCGCCGACGTGGATGGTCCACGCACGGACTTCCTTCACGCCGGCAGTGAAATAGGTCTGCAAGCCAAGTAGCGTGTAGCCGGCACGAATCAGGCGGTTCAGGCCGGGCTCGTCGAGCCCCATGCTTTCGAGGAATTCAACCTTATCGGCATCTTCCAGGTCTGCGATCTCGGACTCGATGGCAGCGCACAGTGCCACGACAGGCGCCCCTTCTTTCTCCGCCAGCGCCTTGAGCTTGTCCAGATGCGGGTTGTTCTCGAAACCATCCTCGGCCACGTTGGCGACGTACATCGCGGGCTTGATCGTCAGCAGGCACAACGGTTTGACGATCAGCTTCTCGTCGTCGCTCAGGTCGGCGCTGCGGGCCGGCTTACCCTCGTTCAGGTGGGGCAGCAGCTTATCGAGCACGGCGATCAGCTTTTGTGCCTCCTTGTCGCCCGATTTCGCCTTCTTGCCTTCGCGGGCCTGTGCCTTTTCGACGGAAGACAGGTCGGCAAGCGCGAGCTCGGTGCCGATCGTTTCGATGTCGGCGATCGGGTCGACCCGGCCGGCAACGTGCACGACATTGTCATCATCAAAGCAGCGGACGACATTCACGATGGCGTCCGTTTCGCGGATATTGGCCAGAAACTGGTTGCCCAACCCTTCGCCCTTGCTCGCACCGGCCACCAGGCCTGCGATGTCGACGAACTCGACGATCGCTGGCTGGATTTTCTGTGGCTTGACGATCTCGGACAGTTGGGCGAGTCGCACATCCGGCACCTCGACGATGCCGACGTTCGGCTCGATGGTACAGAATGGGTAATTGGCCGCTTCGATGCCGGCCTTGGTCAGCGCGTTGAACAGCGTGGATTTACCGACGTTGGGCAAGCCAACGATGCCGCATTTCAGGCTCATGGTTTCACTTCCGTAGAATCAGTTTTCGGTTTCGGTGGCGTATGCAACTGGTGCATGGCCTTGGGAAAATCGCCACGGCGGAGCAAGGGCAGCACGCGGAGCGAAGCATCGATGGCCTCGTCGATCACGCGTTGCTCTTCGGCTCGCGGCGGTTTCAATACATAGTTGGCAACCTCGTTGCGATCGCCCGGGTGGCCGATGCCGAGGCGCAGCCGCCAGAAATTGGGCGTCCCCAGATGGGCGATGATGTCCTTCAAGCCATTATGTCCGCCATGGCCGCCCCCCTGTTTGAGCTTGGCCGTGCCAGGCGGCATATCCAGCTCGTCGTGCACGACAAGGACCTGCTCCGGCACAATCTTGTAGAACTTGACCAGGCTCAGCACCGCGATCCCGCTGCGGTTCATGTAGGTGAGCGGCTGTTGCAGCCAGAGCTCCCCCCCCCCCGTGCCGACACGCGCGACATTAGCGTGGAATTTCGACTCGTGGCGCAGGGACAAGCGCTCGTCATGGGCGATGCAGTCCACCCACCAGAAACCGGCGTTGTGCCGGGTGGCACTATATTCGGGGCCGGGGTTGCCGAGCCCGACGATCAGCTTGATTCCGCTCATTTCGATGTACTCAAGAAAACGGCCCGTTGCCGTACCCCGGAGGGCGGACCAACGAGCCGTTCAGGGCAACAGAGACGCTTATTCAGCAGCTTCTTCGCCACCAACCTTACCGCTGCAGTTCACTACGGTTTGGTTTTCGCCACGGCTCAGGGCCACGATTTCAACGCCTTCCGGCACCTTGACGTCAGCCAGGTGGATGGAACCACCAGCTTGCAGGTTGGCCAGATCGATTTCGATGAACTCGGGCAGGCTGGCCGGCAGGCAAACCACGTCAAGTTCGTTCATCACGTGGTTGATGATGCCGCCACCGAGCTTGACGCCCGGAGCGATGTCAGCGTTCATGAAGTGCAGCGGCACCTTGATGTGCAGCTTTTCGTTCGGGTTAACGCGCTGGAAATCGACGTGCAGGATCTGTTGCTTGTAGGCGTGGTGTTGAACATCACGCAGCAGAACCTTCTCGACCTGACCACCGACGTTCAGGCTCAGAACGGACGAGTGGAACGCTTCGACGCGCAGCTGATGGAAAATCGAGTTGTGGTCGAGGCTGACGTTGGTCGGCTCGGCGCCGGCACCGTAAACGATGGCAGGTACGCGGCCAGCACGGCGCAGGCGGCGGCTCGCACCCGATCCTTGTTCGCTGCGTGCTTCTGCGAGGACTTCGAAGTTCATGGTCTTACTCCAATTTAACTGGATCATCCGCGACCAGATGACCTATCACAAAAAGCGGTGCCGGAAAGGCACCGCGCAAAAAATCAATCGACGAACAGGGAGCTGACCGACTCTTCGTTGCTGATCCGGCGCAGCGTCTCGGCCATCAGGCCGGCAATGCTGACGACGCGGATGCGGTCACAGGCCGCCGCTTCATCGGACAGCGGAATCGTGTCGGTGACGACCACTTCATCGATATCGGAATTCTTGATGCGCTCGACCGCGGCGCCGGACAACACCGGGTGCGTGGCATAAGCCAGTACACGTGCCGCGCCGTGCTGCTTCAATGCAGCGGCAGCCTTGCACAGCGTGTTGGCGGTATCGACCATGTCATCCATGATCAGACAGGTACGACCCGACACATCGCCGATGATGTGCATCACTTCAGCCACGTTGGCCTTCGGACGACGCTTGTCGATGATGGCCAGATCGGTATTCAGCTGCTTGGCCATGGCACGTGCACGCAGCACGCCCCCCACGTCGGGCGACACGACCAGCAGGTTTTCGTAGTTCTTTTCGCGCACATCGGCCAGCAGCACGGGCGTGGCATAGATATTGTCGACGGGTATATCGAAGAAGCCCTGGATCTGATCGGCGTGCAGGTCGACGGTCAACACACGATCGACACCGGCGCTGGTCAGCATGTTGGCCACGACCTTGGCCGAAATCGGCACACGCACAGAACGTGGGCGGCGGTCCTGGCGGGCATAGCCGAAATAGGGGATAGCGGCGGTAATACGGCCGGCGGACGCACGCTTCAAAGCATCGGCAATCAGCATGACTTCCATCAGGTTGTCATTGGTCGGCTGACAGGTCGACTGCAGCACAAACACGTCGCGGCCACGCACGTTTTCGAGCAGCTCGACGGTTACTTCGCCGTCGCTGAAACGGCCAACCGCGATACGGCCGAGCGTGATGTCGAGATGGCGAACAACCGCCTCGCCTAGTTTCGGGTTGGCGTTACCCGTAAAAACCATCAACCCGTCATAGGCCATCACAACACCTCAGCAAATAACAAAAAAGCGTGTAACAGGCTTGGTTACACGCTTTTTTATCGATTATCTGGCAGGGGAAGAAGGATTCGAACCTTCGCATGTCGGAATCAAAATCCGATGCCTTAACCAACTTGGCGACTCCCCTGTGGAGTACTCTCTTACATTACCACATCGTGTACAGCGGATGCTTATCCAAGCCCTTTGCCACGACCGCGGTCATTTCAAGAGGCAGCGATTTCACCACACTTTCGGCAGCTTGTCTAGTTTCAAATTCAGCAAACACACAAGCGCCGCTTCCTGTCATTTTTGCATCGCCGAACTGGCCAAGCGTTTCAATCGCCTGCTTTACTTCGGGGAAGCTGTCGCACACCACGGGCTGAAGGTCATTCCGTGTCGGCACGTCAGGAAAGGCGCGCATCGTAATGGGCTTCGTACCCCTTGTCAAGCGAGCAGAGGAAAATATCTGCGCCGTCGGCACCTGCACGCCGGGGATCACCAGCACATACCAGCGCTCGGGCAACGCGATTGCCTGCAGGTCTTCGCCCACACCTTCTGCAAACGCATTCTGACCAAATACGAACACGGGCACATCTGCACCCAGCGTCAAGCCAATAGCCTGCAACTGGCTGCGTGACAGGCCCAGCCGCCACAGGTGATTGAGCGCGATCAGCGTGGTGGCGGCATCCGAGCTGCCGCCGCCGAGCCCGCCTCCCATCGGAAGATGCTTGTCGATGGCGATGTCGACACCGTAGGTACACCCGGTCCGCTGCTGCAGCAACCGCGCCGCTCGCACGACGAGATCCTGCTCGGCCGGGACGCCAGGAATATCATTCACACGCGCCACGGCGCCATCGTCCCGCAACCGAAAATGCAGCGTGTCGGCAAAATCAATGAAGCGGAATGCGGTCTGCAGCAAGTGGTAGCCATCGTGTCGACGCCCGACGACATGCAAAAATAGGTTGAGCTTGGCGGGGGCCGGGCAGCTCAGGTCAAAACAGGGTGCAGTCACGGCGTGAGATTCCAATCATCGATGACGAGGCGGATTTCGAGTGCCTGGCGACGCAGAATCAGCTTGCCGGGCAAGGCCTGCGCATAGTTGTCGTAGTCGATGGTCCAGCCGGCCTGCTCCAGGCGGCAGGGCCTCCCCTGCTCATCTCGCTCGATACTGGCCGGCCCACCCGGCTCCGGCATGGCCTGGACCCAATAGCGCAGCCCGGATAGCGGCAGCTCCCAGCCCAGCAGCTCACGGCTCAAGCCTTCCACGGTCGGGGCAGCATGTATCGCCCCATCCCCCAGATCAAGCCGGGCGCCGGAGGAATCGATATCCAGCCGGGCAAGCTGCGTGCCGATCGGCGAGCGCAAATCGATTTCGTCGCGGCTCTCGCGGTGGCGCCAGCTAAGCTGGCCGTATTGCCCACCCTTTTTATACTTGACCCCGAGCCGGCCGCTCAGATCGAACGACGTCGCGGGCTTGCCGCCAGCGGGCGATCCAACCACGGTCGGCAACGAAGAGCAGCCCGCCATGAAAACCAGGCATGCAGACAGGAGCCAGGCACGCATCAAGGGTTGAATTTCTTGATCACCTGCAGCAATTGATCGTGTTCAGGGTTCTGCTTGAGGGCATCCTGCCAGGTCGTCTGCGCTTCCTGGCGGCGGCCCATGGACCACAGCACCTCGCCAATATGCGCGGCGATCTCAGGGTCAGGGCGGGATGAGTAGGCCTTGTTGAGATCGTCGAGCGCCTCTTCCAGCCGGCCAAGCCGGAACTTCACCCAGCCCAGGCTATCGAGGATGAAAGGGTCATCCGGATCGATCTTGCGTGCCGACTCGATCAGCTTCAGCGCCTCCTGATGGCGGTTGGTGCGGTCGGCCAGCGTATAGCCCAAGGCGTTCAACGCCATGGCGCTGTCCGGCTTGATCTTGATCGCCTGGCGCAGATCCTTCTCGACCTGGTCGATACGATCCAGGCGCTCGGCGATCATGGCACGATCGTAGAGCAGGTCGAAATTGTTCGGGTAAGTCTTGAGTGTTCCATTCAGCAGCATGTAGGCGCGTTCATACAGCTTGGCATCACGCAGCAGCTGCACTTCCATCTGCAGCCACATGACGCGCTGCTCATCGGTTTTTGCGGGCAGCTTTTCGAAATGCGACAAGGCCTCATCGAGACGCCCATCCTTCGCCAGTAGCCGTGCATACCGGCCCTGCGCTGGTGCGAAACGTTCGCCGGCGGGCACGGCCAAATAAGCCTGCTTGGCATGCTCGGTGTCGTTCATGTCCTCATAGGCTTGACCCAGCATGAGATACAGGCCGCTGGTATCGCGCAGCCCGGTGGTCTCGGCGCGCGTGAGCATGCCGATGGCGGTCTGAGGCTCCTTCATTTCCAGCGACAGGCTGGCAATCGCCAACATCAACTCGCCGTTCTGCGGTTCCTTGTCGACGATGCGCTGGAACTCGTTGCGTGCCGCCGACCATTCCCGATTGGACACGAGCAGACGGGCGTAGGTCAGACGGACATCCCGCGCATCAGGATGCTGTTTGAGATAGTCAGCCAGATAGAAACGCGCGGCATCCAGCGACTGCTTTTGCAATATCTGCGCCTGGAACAGCGCCGCCAGCTCCCATTCGGGACGCAGCGCCAAGGCGCGTGTCACCTCCTGCTGAGCAAGCTCCGCGTCGCCCGCCCGCCATGCCAGCGCCCCTACCACAAAATGCGCCTCCGCCACTGACGCATAGTCCGCAGCCAGCGTCCGGGCAAATGCCAGGGCCCCCTCCTTATCCTGCTGCTTGACCAGCATGTCGTGCAGCTCGAGCCATACCCTGGGCAGACTCACCGTCTGTTGCGCCAGCACCGCACGTAACTGCGGCAGCGCCTCGTCGTAGCTGCCCTGGCGCACCAGCAGCGAGATCAACGCATGCTTGGCGGCAAGCGACTCGGGCTCCACCTCGGACCAGGTTTGCGCATCGGCCAGCGCCTGCGACAAATGTCCGGTCACCACGGCCACCTCGGTACCACGACGCGCAATGCGTGGATCCTTGGTGCGCTTGACCAGTTCCGCATAGGCCCCGGAGGCCACATCGCCCCGGCCCCGCTGCAGGGCCACCTCACCCAGCAGCAGGCCGAACAGCACTTCGTTGGTCAACTCCTGTCGCGGCAGATTGCGCGCCTGCAGCGCCGCCAACTTGGACGGCGTAGACGGATCGCCGTCATCGTCGTCCTGCTGGCTGTCCGCGCGGGCTGCGCTGGTTTCGACGCCTGGGGCCGGCGTTTGCATTTGCGCGCAGCCGGCCAGCATAGCCAGCAGCGTTGCACCGTAAATCAGTTTGCCATTCATGGTCGGATAGTCCGCGGGGGCCTACAAATAGATGCCTGGTTGATTGGTATGGATGGACCGCCGACGCCGCGAGCAGTTCGCCGCGACATAAAGAGGCCTGCCACTGGGGCAGGTAAATGCAACATCCGTTTCTTGTATTATCACCTTTTTTTGCTGAGTTGCGAGTCATGCCCGAGCTTCCTGAAGTCGAGACTACCCGCCGCGGCATCGAGCCCAGCCTGCTCGGACAGACCATCACCGGTGCAGTGGTCCGCAATGCGGCCCTGCGCTGGCCGGTGCCGGACGACCTGAACCAGCAGCTTGCCGGCGCGAGCGTTGCCGAAGTCGCCCGCCGCGGCAAATACCTGCTGATCGACTGCGGGCGAGGCTGGATCATGATTCATCTCGGCATGTCCGGCAGCCTGCGGCTCGTCCGCAGCGGCACGCCGCCAGACAAGCATGACCATGTCGACATTGTGCTGACGAGCGGCTGGACACTCCGACTACGCGACCCACGCCGTTTCGGCGCCGTGCTCTGGGTGCCCGGGCACATCGCCAATCATCCGCTCTTGCGCGAGCTAGGCCCGGAGCCCCTGTCCCCTTCGTTCAACGCCGACTATCTATATGAAGCCACGCGAGGGCGCAGTGCCGCCATCAAGCTGGTGATCATGGATAGCCATACTGTCGTCGGCGTTGGCAACATCTATGCCAGCGAATCGCTGTTCCGCGCGGGCATCCGCCCCACCACACCGGCCCAGCGCCTCGGCCACGCGCGCTGCGCCAAGCTGGTCGAGGCCATCCAGGCCACCTTGGATGATGCGATTCGTGCCGGTGGCAGCACGCTACGCGACTTTGTCGATAGCGCCGGCAACAGCGGCTATTTTCAGCTGCAAACCTTTGTTTACGACCGTGCGGGCCAGGCCTGCCGTGTATGCGGCGGCGAAATTCGCCTGCTGAAGCAAGGCCAGCGCTCCACTTACTACTGTGTGCACTGCCAGCATTAGTGTCTGCTGAATATCTGATATTATTTTCGGATAAATGTACGCCGACCACCGAGAAACGGTGCGGCCCGCAAGCGCGGTTATGCTACATTCACCTCAATAATTCAGGAATCTTGACCGAGGGAGGTCTTGCCCCATGCCACATGACAATCTGATCGCCGATTTTGAGGCTTACAGCGGCTGGCGTTCCGCCGTTTCGCAAAGCATCGGCAGTTTCCAGAAGTGGCTGGGGGAGCAGGAGTTGGGCGACGCGCAAATTGACATGCGCATCCAGCACCTGATCGACCGGTTGCGCGAAGACAAGCTCAACGTGGCGTTCGTTGCGGAATTCTCGCGCGGCAAATCCGAGCTGATCAACGCCATCTTCTTTTCTGCCTATGGTCAGCGCATCCTGCCGTCCTCCGCCGGCCGCACGACCATGTGCCCGACCGAGCTGATGTACGACGCCACTCGCCCACCGGCTATTCAGCTGCTACCGATCGAGACGCGCGCCACCGATACCACCACGTCGGAATACAAGCGCTACCCGGACGAATGGACATCCGTGGCACTCGATGTGGATTCGGGCGACAACATGCAAGCGGCCTTCCAGAAGGTGGGCGAAACCCGCAAGGTCACACCTGACGAGGCGGCCAAATATGGCCTCTACCGTGCGGACAATCCGGACGACCAGCTCGCCATCGACAGCGAAGGGCAGATCGAGATTCCTTGCTGGCGACACGCCATCATCAATTTTCCGCACCCGCTCCTGCAGCAGGGGCTGGTCATTCTCGACACACCGGGCCTCAACGCGATCGGCACCGAGCCCGAGCTGACGCTGAACCTGCTGCCCAACGCGCACGCCATCCTGTTCATTCTCGCGGCCGACACCGGCGTCACCAAGTCGGATATCGACGTATGGCGCAACCACATCGGAAACCAGGCGGGCCGCAGCCGTGGCCGCCTGGTCGTGCTGAACAAGATCGATGGCCTGTGGGACGACCTCAAGACCGAAGACGAAATCAACGCCGAGATTCAGAAGCAGGTCGATACCAGCGCCGAACTGCTGGGTCTGAAGCCTACACAGGTATTCCCCGTCTCAGCCCAGAAAGCGCTGGTCGCCAAGATCAACAACGACGACACACTACTTGAAAAGACAAGGCTTGGCCGGCTGGAGCGCGCGCTGTCGGACGAGCTGATCCCGTCCAAACAGGAGATCGTGCGCGACAGCACCCAGAACGAGATGGAGGACCTGGTCAGTGGTGCACGCCAAATCCTCAACTCACGCCGGGCCGGTGTCGCCGACCAGTTGGGTGAGCTGAAGGGCCTGCGTGGCAAGAACCAGGACGTCATCGAACACATGATGGAGAAGGTCAAGCAGGAGAAGGAACACTTCGAACGCGGCCTGCAGCGCTTCCAGGCGCTACGTTCCGTGTTCTCGCAGCAGACCAACATCCTGTTCGGTTATCTCGGCATGGATAGCCTGCGCGATGAGATCGCGAAGATCCGTAACGAAATGGACAACAGCGCCTTCTCCTCGGGTCTCACCAATGCGATGAACCGTTTCTTCAAGGAGACCAACGGCTCGATCGCCAAGTCCGCCGAGCAGATCGCGGAAATCCAGTCGATGATGGCCGGCATGTACAAGAAATTCAGCGAGGAACACGGCCTGTCACAAGTCGCACCGGCACCGTTCTCGACCCTCAAGTATCACAAGGAGATCGCCCGCCTGGAGCGCAGCTACAAGGAACACTTTAACACGCTGGGCAATATCATTTCGACCTACAAGAACACGCTCGCACGCAAGTTCTTCGAAACCATTGCCAGCCGCGTGGTGTATGTGTTCGAGGTCGCCAACCGAGATGTCGAGAACTGGCTCAAGACCATCATGGCACCGATGGAAACGCAGGTCCGCGAGCATCAGCTGCAGTTGCGCCGCCGTCTCGAGAGCGTCAAGCGCATCCATCGCGCAACCGATACGCTGGAAGATCGTATTGCAGAACTCGAACAGATCGAGGCCAATATCATCGAGCAACTCGGCCAACTCGATCGCTACATGAAGTCGATCTACCAGTCGCTCAACGACGACACGATTGCCACACACAAGACGGCACAAGTCGCCTGATCTCGTCCCAACGTAAAAAGCCCGCATCATGTGCGGGCTTTTTGCTTTTGGATATGGCAACGGTACGCTGCCATATTGCTACATCGTTGCGGCCTATTTTGCGCCGTGCAGCCTGGTGTACTTGTCCATCAGTTGGTCCTGGCTTTCCTTGCGGTCAGGATCAAGCGGAATGCAGTCCACCGGGCAAACCTGCTGGCACTGCGGCTCATCGTAGTGGCCAACGCACTCGGTGCACAGGTTCGGGTCGATCTGATAAATCTCCGGGCCCTGCGAAATCGCGCTATTCGGGCACTCTGGCTCGCAGACGTCGCAATTGATGCATTCGTCGGTAATCATCAAAGCCATACTAAATTCCTCAACTATTACATGCACAGAATTGTGTCACCTCGCGCCGGACAGCGCAAGCGTGGATACCCTAGGTGTCTGATTTATCGCTACTTCCCGCTCGCAGCAGGAGGTAATTCACCTTGCCCGCGCAACCCTGCCGGTAAATATCCCACCCAACGGGCAGCGACGGCACATCCGCCGTCTCCACGTAAATGTAGCCATTAGGCACGACACGCCCAGCTACCGCCGGCAGCACAGTCGCCAACAGCTCACTGCCGAACGGTGGATCGAGCAGCACCAGGTCGAACTGCTCATGCGCACTGGCAAGATAGCGCTGCGCATCGGCATTGACGACCTCGATGCTCTTCGCCCCTAGCAGCGACACATTCTCTTTCAGGGCCTGAACGACGGGCCGAGCCAGCTCGACCATGACGACCCGCGACGCATGGCGCGAGGCGGCCTCGAACCCCAGCGCACCACTGCCGGCGAACAGGTCGAGACAACGCCAGCCAGTCAGATCCTGGCCCAGCCAGTTGAACAGCGTCTCGCGTACACGGTCTGGAGACGGCCGCAGCCCTTGATGATCGGGGAAGGAAATCAGGCGCCGTTTCCACTGGCCAGAGACAATGCGGACTTTATTGCGATACATGTGGTATGTGCCGGGATGGCGCGAGACAAGATAAACGGTAAAATTATACCCGACCGACCAGCCATGATTCGACCAACGCATGTTCAATTTCTTCAAATCGGATAAACCGAAACCCGACGCGACACCTGACGCCCCGGCCGCCCCAACCGCAGCCCCCGTCGTCAGCACGCCGCAAGCCCAGCCCCAGCCCGCCCCTCAAGAGGCGAAGCCGCACTGGCTCAGCCGCCTCAAGAGCGGCCTGAGCAAGACTCGCACACAGCTGGGCAAGCAATTCACCGTACTGTTCCGCGGCCGCAAGATTGACGAAGAGCTGTACGAGGAACTGGAAACCATCCTGCTGACCGGCGACGTCGGCGTGGACGCGACGCAGCACCTGCTCGAAGACATCCGCACGCGCGTCGCCAAGCAGAACCTCGACGATGCAGAGCAGCTGAAGAGTGCGCTGCAGCAGTCCTTTGCCGAGCTGATACAACCGCTGGAAAAACCGCTCGACATCTCGACGCACAAGCCCTTCATCATCATGCTTGCAGGTGTCAACGGCGCGGGCAAGACCACCTCCATCGGCAAACTGGCGAAGTACTTCCAGTCCCAAGGAAAGACGGTCCTGCTGGCAGCTGGCGACACCTTCCGCGCGGCTGCCCGCGAACAGCTTATCGCCTGGGGCGAGCGCAACGGTGTGTCGGTGATCGCCCAGGAGTCGGGTGATGCTGCGGCCGTAATCTTCGATGCCATCAACGCCGCCAAGGCACGGGGCATCGATATCGTCCTGGCGGATACGGCGGGGCGCCTGCCGACCCAGCTTCACCTGATGGAAGAGATCAAGAAGGTCAAGCGCGTCATCCAGAAGGCCGACCCGACCGGTCCGCACGAGGTGCTACTCGTGCTCGACGCCAATACTGGCCAAAACGCCCTCAACCAGGTCAAGACGTTCGACGACGCACTGGGCCTGACGGGCCTGGTAGTCACCAAGCTGGATGGCACCGCCAAGGGGGGCGTGATCGCGGCAATCGCCAAACAGCGGCCGGTGCCGATCCGCTTTATTGGTGTCGGCGAGCAGATCGACGATCTGCGGCCCTTCCGCTGCGCAGAATACGCTGAGGCGATGTTCAACGAATGATCCAGTTCAGCCAGGTCGTCAAACGCTATCCCGGCGGTTACGAAGCCCTCAGGAACATCAGCTTCGAGATCGACAAGGGTGAGATGGTGCTGCTGTCCGGCCACTCCGGGGCGGGGAAATCGACACTGCTCAAGCTGATTTCCGGCATGGAGCGCCCCACTTCCGGCAAGGTCGTCGTCAACGGGCAGGATGTCGGGCAACTGCGCGATGGTGCCATTCCCTATTTACGTCGCAACTTCGGCCTGATCTTCCAGGATCACAAGCTACTGTTCGACCGCTCGGTTCAAGATAACGTCAAGCTCGCCCTGGCCATCACCGATTTTTCCCCCAAAGACGCGACCAAGCGGACACATGCCGCGCTGGAGCGAGTCGGCCTGCTCGACAAGGCAAAGCAGAACCCCATCCACCTCTCGGGTGGCGAGCAGCAACGCCTGTGCATCGCCCGCGCGATCGTCCACCGGCCGAGCATCGTGCTGGCGGACGAGCCGACAGGTAACCTGGACCACGCCTACGCCGAGGACATCATGGATCTGTTCGAGTCCTTCAACCAGGTGGGCGTCACCATCGTGCTCTCCACCCATGACGAGGGGTTTCTCAAGCATCGGCCGCATCGCATCCTGCGGCTCAAGCAGGGGGGGCTGAGCCAGTGATCTGGGTTCATCAACAGGTATCGGCGCTCTCCCAAGCCGTCCGCAACATGCTCAAGGCGCCCTTCACGACACTGCTCAACGTCGTGGTAATCGGCATCGTGCTGTGCTTGCCGCTCACGCTGTACACGGCGCTGCTCAATCTGGAGCAGCTTGCCGGCAAGCTGCCCGAGCAGAACCAGATTACGATCTACCTGAAAACATCGAGCAACAATACCGACCTCGCCAATTTGCAGAGAAAATACGGGCAGGTAGCCGGCATCGCCAAGATCGAAGCCATTCCCCGCCTCAAGGCCGTGGAACACATGCAGCGGCAAGGGCTAGGAGAAGTACTGGCGGCGCTGCCGGACAACCCGCTGCCCGACGCCCTGCAGATCACCCCAGCCACAGCCGACAGCACGGTCTTGGACAAGCTCGTTGCGCAGCTCAAGGCAGAGCCGATGGTCGAGCAATTGCGCTTCGATGCGGAGTGGGCTCGCCGGCTCGAGAGTGTGTTGCAGTTTGGCGGCAACATCGCGCTTCTACTCTCGATTGCGCTGGGCACGGCGCTCGTCGTGGTAACTGGCAACGCCATCCGCATGCAGGTGCTGCAACGGCGCGAGGAGGTGGAAATCACCAAGCTGATTGGTGGCACCAACCAGTTCATCCGCCGCCCCTTCATCTATTTCGGCCTGATCCAGGGCCTGCTGGGCGGCCTGTGCGCCTGCGCCCTGCTGGCCCTGGTGGTTTACCAGCTCAGCCCGGCCGTCAACAGCCTTGCTCACAGCTATGGCAGCAACTTTACCGTGCACCTGCCGGCCCTCACCGCCCTGCTAGGCGGCATTGCTCTGGCCGGTGCGCTGTGCTGGCTCGGCTCACTGCTGGCGGTCAATCGCTTCCTCGGACAGCTGAAGACCCGCTAAGCCGCCCCTATCCACGACATAGCAATTTTCAATCGCGCCCGGCGAACTTTCCGGCTACATTAGCACTCATATGTCCGGAGTGCTAAACTGCACCAGAAGGAGAATTTCTGCATGACCTACGCGATGAGCTTGCCCATTGTTTCCGACGCCAGCAGCCTGGAACATTACATCCAGACTGTGAACAGCATTCCCTTGCTGTCCCAAGACGAAGAGACCGAACTGGCCGAACGTCTGCAGCGCCAGAACGATCTTGAAGCAGCCCGCAAGATGGTGATGTCGCATCTGCGTGTCGTGGTGTCGATTGCCCGCGGCTATGCGGGGTATGGCCTGCCTCAGGCCGACCTGATCCAGGAAGGCAATATCGGGCTCATGAAGGCTGTCAAACGCTTCGAGCCCAACCGTGGTGTTCGCCTCTTTTCGTTTGCCGTGCACTGGATAAAGGCGGAGATTCATGAGTTCATCCTGAAGAACTGGCGCCTGGTCAAAGTTGCGACAACCAAGTCGCAACGCAAGCTGTTCTTCAATCTGCGCAGCATGAAGTCCGGCCTGCATAGCCTAACGCCAAACGAAGCTCGGGACATCGCCACACAGCTCGGGGTAAAGCCCGAAGAGGTGCTGGAGATGGAAATGCGCATGGGCGGCCAAGACATCGCGCTGGAATCGCACAACGACGACGGCGAAGAGGCCTACGCGCCGATCGATTGGCTCGCCGATGAAGACAATGAGCCGACGCGAACCATCGAGCGGCGTGCCACGGATCACCTTCACGGCGAGGGGCTCGAGCATGCGTTGCTCAGCCTGGATGATCGTAGCCGCCGCATCGTACAGGCGCGTTGGCTGGCCGACGACGGCGAAGGCAAGACGCTGCACGACCTGGCGGCAGAATTTGGCGTCTCGGCCGAGCGTATCCGTCAGATCGAGGCCAAGGCCCTGCAGAAGATGAAGACTGCGCTGATGGCCTTGCCTGCGACGCTCTAACCCTCACCGCTTTACCCCCAGCGGGGTGGCTCAATCCGCCCCGTTTCTTTTCTCCTGTGTCTGCGAGAAAATATCCCATTGTCAGCACACGCCATAAACACATGTTTTTAATGGTATTTTTACTTTAAAAACGGCCTTGAAAAATCTCTACGCCGCGCCAAAATTAGTATTGAGTGAGCAGATATATGCTGGCCCCCTTGGCTAACGGCTGATGATTGTTGCGTAACGACGCGAATCAAGGTACTTAAGTAACTGTAGCTTTGTGGTCCAGCAGTCATGTCTACCCAGTTCAACAACGAGTCAGTACTCTCACCCGACAAACAGAAGCTGAAGCCACCGTCGATGTACAAGGTGGTTCTGCTAAATGACGATTACACACCGATGGAGTTCGTGGTCGTCGTTCTGCAGCAGTTTTTCCATTTGGGTCGTGAACAAGCAACACGTGTGATGCTCAAAGTCCATACCGAGGGGCGCGGGATCTGCGGGGTTTACCCCCGTGATATTGCAGCCACCAAGGTGGACCAGGTTCTTGAGTTCGCACGCCAGCACCACCATCCATTGCAGTGTGTGATGGAGGAAAACTGAACGTCGGTGGCTCACGCCGCCGGGTTCAGCCGTGGGGGCGGAGAAGTGAGACATAACAATAAACGACAAAGTGGGCTGGCCGTAGCGCCCACACCCTTCCGGGCCAGCGCCGGCAACGACGTCTGGCATTGTCGTGGGACGCATGCGGAGATACACACCGAGGCGCATACCACTCCTGGCTCCACGCCGCGTTTGGCGTAGACGCAAGGTCGTTACCTAACGGGATAGGCTTTATATGATCGCCCAAGAGTTGGAAGTGACACTGCACATGGCATTCATGGATGCCAGGCAAAAGCGCCATGAGTTCATCACGGTCGAGCATCTATTACTCGCCATGCTGGATAACCCGACGGCGGCCGAGGTGCTGCGCGCCTGCGCCGTCAACATGGATGACCTGAAGAAAAGCCTCACCGATTTCATCAATGAGCATACGCCCATCGTTTCCGGCAGTGACGAGGTCGACACACAACCGACACTGGGTTTCCAACGCGTCATTCAGCGCGCGATCCTGCATGTCCAATCGTCAGGAAAGAAAGAGGTCAACGGGGCCAACGTCCTGGTTGCGATCTTTGGGGAAAAGGATTCCCACGCGGTGTTCTTCCTGCACCAGCAGGGCGTGACCCGCCTCGATGTGGTGAACTACATCTCGCACGGCATCACCAAGACCAGCTCCGGCTCCGCCTCGACACCACCGTCTCATAGCAAACCCGAGAGCGAGCAGGAAAGCGAGCAAGAGAGCACAGGCTCCGGCGCGCTGGAAAACTACACGCAAAACCTCAACGTGATGGCAGCCAACGGCAAGATCGACCCACTGATTGGCCGCGACAGCGAGCTCGAGCGCGTGATTCAGGTCCTGTGCCGTCGCCGCAAGAACAACCCGCTGTTGGTAGGCGAAGCTGGCGTGGGCAAGACAGCCATCGCCGAGGGTCTGGCCAAACGTATCGTCGAGGAAGACGTACCCGACGTGTTGGCGCGCTCTACCGTCTATTCGCTCGACATGGGAGCACTGCTTGCCGGCACAAAATACCGAGGCGACTTCGAGCAGCGGCTCAAGGCGGTCATCAAGCAGCTGACGGCCGATCCGCACGCGATCCTGTTCATCGACGAAATCCATACCCTGGTTGGCGCCGGCGCAGCATCCGGCGGTACGCTGGATGCATCCAATCTGCTCAAGCCTGCACTGTCGAACGGCTCGCTGCGTTGCATTGGTGCCACGACCTATAACGAGTTCCGTGGCGTCTTCGAGAAGGATCATGCGCTGTCTCGCCGCTTCCAGAAAATCGACGTCAACGAGCCAACCGTCGACCAGACGGTGGAAATCTTGCGTGGGCTTAAGTCGCGCTTTGAAGACCACCATGGCGTCAAATACACGCAAGCGGCGTTGACGACGGCAGCGGAGCTGTCCGCGCGCTTTATCAACGACCGCCATTTGCCGGACAAGGCGATCGACGTGATCGACGAAGCCGGCGCGGCTCAGCGCATCCTGCCGAAGTCCAAGCAGAAGCGAACCATTGGCAAGGGCGAGATTGAGGAGATTATCGCCAAGATTGCGCGCATCCCGCCGAAGAATGTATCGAGCGACGACCGCAACTCGCTGAAGACACTCGACCGCGACCTCAAGAATGTCGTCTTCGGGCAGGACAAGGCAATCGATGCGCTGGCGTCCGCCATCAAGATGGCCCGCTCCGGTTTGGGCAACCCGCAAAAACCGATCGGCAACTTCCTGTTTAGCGGCCCGACCGGTGTCGGCAAGACAGAGGCCGCCCGCCAGCTGGCCTATATTCTGGGTATCGAGTTGATCCGCTTCGACATGTCGGAGTACATGGAGCGGCACGCAGTCAGCCGATTGATCGGCGCGCCCCCCGGCTACGTTGGTTTTGAGCAGGGCGGCCTGCTGACCGAGCAGATCACCAAGCATCCCTATGCGGTGTTGTTGCTTGACGAGATCGAAAAGGCGCATCCGGACATCTTCAATGTGCTGCTGCAGGTGATGGACCATGGCACGCTGACCGATAACAATGGCCGGAAGGCCGACTTCCGCAATGTGATCATCATCATGACCACCAATGCGGGTGCCGATTCGTTGAGCAAGCCGTCGATCGGCTTCACGAGCAGCAAGCAGGCAGGTGACGAGATGCAGGACATCAAGCGCCTGTTCTCACCCGAGTTCCGCAACCGCCTGGATGCGACAATTGCCTTCAACGCGCTGGATGAAGAAGTCATCCTGCGCGTCGTGGACAAGTTCCTGCTGCAACTCGAAGCCCAGTTGCACGAGAAGAAGGTCGATATCCACTTCTCGGATGCCCTACGCCACCATCTGGCGAAGACGGGCTTCGACCCGGTGATGGGCGCACGGCCAATGTCCAGGCTGATTCAGGACACCATCCGCAAGGCACTGGCGGACGAACTGCTGTTCGGGCGTCTGGCCAGCGGCGGTCAGGTGACGGTAGATGTGACTGCCGATGGAGAGATCAGGCTCGATATCCAATCCACATCCGACATTGAGTCCGTCACGAGCAGCTGACGCCATCGGTGCAACTAAAGCGCAAGGGCCGCAATCGCGGCCCTTGTTTTTTCAGACACCAGACAAGCCACCTTATCGGCTGCGCACCCGTTGGTTATGCAAAATCGACGAGATCAGCGCCAAGACGATCAGGCCCGCCCCCAGCCCACCGGTCACCGCCTCCGGCACATGAACGATGGTGGATAACAACATGATGGCGGCCAGTATCCCGATCGCCCAGAACGCGCCATGTTCCAGATAGCGATATTGCGTCAGGGTGCCTTTATCCACCAGGAAAATGGTCATCGCGCGGACAAACATGGCCCCGATGCCCAAACCTGCTGCAATGATGAAGATATTGTTCGATAGCGCGAAAGCGCCGATTACACCGTCGAAACTGAACGATGCGTCGACCAGCTCGAGATAAACAAAACCAGCGAGACCGGATTTGGCCACCTCGGTCGCACTCTCCTCGTCGCCAAACACGGCACCAATACCATCGACAACAATGTAGGTCACCAGCCCCCAGATACCGGCAAGCAGGAAGCGTGCTTGTTCTTCTGCCGGGACAAAACCAGCGATGATGGCAAGTACGGCCAGTGCCAAGGCCAGCTCGACCATGCGCAACCGCCCTACCTTGGACAACGGTGCCTCGAGCACGTGAATCCAGTGCACATCCTTTTCGAAGTCGACAAAGTACTTGAGGAAAACCAGCAACAGAAAGGCCCCGCCAAACGCCGCAATCTCTACATGCGCGGCAACCAGGTGTGCGGCGTAGTCATCCGGGCGATTGACCGCCATGGTGAAGACCTCGATCGGGCCAAGATGAGCGACAACGGATACGATCAGCACCGGGAATACCACGCGCATGCCAAACACCGCGATCACCATGCCCCAGGTCAGGAAGCGACGACGCCACGGCTCATCCATGGAGCGCAGTACCGTGGCATTGACCACTGCGTTATCGAATGACAGAGAGGTTTCCATGACGCCCAGAACGGCGCCGATCCACACCCCCTTCCAGCCCTGCAGCCAATAGCAGAATGCCAGACAAAGCACCATGAATAGAAAAGAACCGGAAAAATACCGTGAGAGTGCTTGCATGGGTGTCACTTCGTTGGAAAGCGGCGATGTTGAGGTAGCCAGAACCTGGCGTCAACCGCGCGGGTGGTGTTCGGCATGGAGTCGTTTGAGCCGCTCCTTGGCGACGTGGGTGTAAATCTGCGTAGTCGATATATCCGCATGGCCCAGTAGCAACTGGACAACCCGGAGATCGGCGCCATGGTTCAATAAATGGGTGGCAAAAGCGTGACGCAAGGTGTGCGGGGAAATCTGCGTCGCAGAAATACCCGCCATTGGCGCGTACTTCTTCACCAGGGTCCAAAACATCTGGCGCGTCATCGCCTCGCCCCTCACCGTAACGAACAAAGCCGCCGTGGCGCCAGGTTTGGTAAGCAGCCCCCGGGCATCCCGCATATAGCGTTCAATCCAGTGGGCAGCCTCCTCCCCCAGCGGCACCATCCGTTGCTTGCTGCCCTTTCCCATGGCACTGACAACCCCGGCATTGAGATCCACATCCGCCAGCTTCAGATTAGTCAGCTCCGATACCCGCAGGCCGGTTGCATAGATCACCTCCAGCATGGCCTTGTCACGCAAGCCTAGCGGGGTGTCCAGGTCAGGGGCCGCCAGCAGCAAGTCGACGGCCATCTCACCCAGGCTCTTGGGTAAGGGGCGCACACGCTGAGGTGGGTCTAGCCGCAGGCTTGGATCGATCTGCAACCGGCCTTCCATCACATAAAACCGGTAGAAGCGTTTTGCGCTCGAGACAAAGCGTGCGGCCGAGCTTGCCTTTACCTCCTTGTCCCGAAACAAATGGGCGAGGTAGTCCTGCAGATGCACCACCTCTGCCCGCAATGGGTCCCCTACGCCGTGAATATCTGCCAGCCAGATCGCAAATGAAGTCAGATCGCGACGATAGGCAAGAATCGTGTTCTCCGCCAGCCCGTCGCTGAGCAGCAATGAATCACAGAAGAGATCGAGAGAATCCAGTGAGTCCTTCATGCCACAGCAACCATTGTTTGATCGAGAGCATTTCCGCCCCGGATTGATGATTGAACCCACCCCAGCCAGAGCTGGACAGCACCCGGTGACAAGGTACGACGATGGGAATGGGATTGTCACCGCAGGCCTGCCCCACAGCCCGGGCGACAGAACCCAGCCGTGCGGCGAGTTCACCGTAGCTCAGGGTTGTCCCCGCTGGAATTGCAGATATCCCGAGCCAGACACGACGCTGGAACTCGGTTCCGGCTGGTGCGAGCGGCAGCTCGAAACGAAAGCGAGGATCCGCCACATAGGCATCGAGCTGAGCACAAACGAGCTCGGCCAGATCCGTCAAGGCCGGTCTCGGCGGCACGGAGACCGGGAGAAAGTCGATTGCAAGCACGCCCTGGCTACCCGTCACAATACCGAGGGCCGTGCAGGGTAAATGATGGATCGCATCATATGGCTTGATTGTGGTTTTCAACACTGTCCTCCCCGATTCGCTTCGTTACAATCGTGCTTTCGGTGATTCACGACATGAACCCAACACTCATTCTACTCCCCGATTTTGCACTGATTCTGTTCGGTTACGGTCTGCGGCGATCCGCCCAGTTTGACGACGCATTCTGGCGCGGTATCGAGAAGTTCATCTACTTCGTTCTCTTTCCGCCACTGCTGTTCCGCGCACTGGTCAAGGCACACCTCGATTTTGTGGCGAGTACCCCCATGCTGCTCGCCGGCCTCGGCTTCACGGCCTTTGGCCTGATGCTGGGGTATATCGCACGCCCTTACTTGAAATTGTCTCCGGCGTCGTTTGCCTCAGGCATTCAAGCTGCGTTTCGCTTCAATTCCTATGTCGGCTTTGCCATCATCGGCACTCTGGACGGCCAGGCCGGGATTGCCGCGATCGCCTTGCTGTTCGGGCTGATGATCCCGCTGGTCAATATCGTCTCAGTTTCCTTGCTGGCCCATCACGCCCAAGGCAATATCCTGCGGGAGCTTGCGAGCAACCCGCTGATTGGCGGCATCATCGTCGGTTTGGCCTGCAATCTGGCGGGCATTGCGCCGCCCTACTGGGTCATGCACGCCATCGGTGCGCTTGCCGACGCAGCCCTGCCGATGGGCTTGATATCCGTTGGGGCTGGCCTGCGCTTCAGCACATGGAGCCGGCATCCAGGCGTGATTGCCTACTGGAGCGGGATCAAGCTTGTCGCGGTCCCTGCCTGCGCCAGCCTGCTCGTTTCCTGGCTCGATATTTCCGCCGTCTATCGTGATGCAGCGTTGATAATGAGCACCTTACCGGCAGCCACATCTTGCTACATTCTTGCCGTCAGAATGGGGGGGGATGGCATTCTCGCCGCCTCATTGGTGACAGCAACCACGCTGGGCGGCATGCTCTCCATCCCGCTCTGGCTCGCGTACTGGTACTGACCGACGCCTCATCAAAAAAAACGCCGCTGTTTCCAGCGGCGTTTCCATGCGTACGAGCGTTGATTACGCTTGAACGACCTTGCGAGCAGGCAGCTTTTCCTTGATGCGTGCCGACTTGCCCGAACGATCGCGCAGGTAGTACAGCTTGGCACGACGCACATCACCACGACGCTTCACTTCGATCGAAGCAACGAGCGGCGAGTAGGTCTGGAAAGTACGCTCAACGCCTTCGCCAGACGAAATCTTGCGCACGATGAACGCGCTGTTCAGGCCGCGATTTCGCTTGGCGATTACGACACCTTCATACGCCTGCAGACGCTCACGGTTGCCTTCCTTTACCTTTACCTGAACGATAACGGTATCGCCGGGTGCAAATTCAGGAATGGTCTTGTTCAGGCGAGCGATTTCTTCCTGCTCGAGTTGTTGAATCAGATTCATGTTGTTACTCCGGTTTTGTGGAATCTTGTTCCTTCTGGTACTCCGCCAGAAGCCGAGATTCCTCTTTTGTCAGCTGGTGTTTAGCCAGCAAATCCGCCCGCCGCAACCAGGTGCGGCCAAGCGCTTGTTTCAACCGCCAGCGGTTGATCAGGGCATGATTACCGGACAACAGCACGTCCGGCACACGCACACCCCGGTATTCCTCGGGCCGAGTGTAATGAGGGCAATCCAGCAGGCCGTTGACGAAGGAGTCCTGCTCCGCCGAACCCGCATCATTCAATGCGCCGGGCAATTGACGCACGATCGCATCGATCAGCACCATTGCTCCCAGCTCGCCGCCGGACAGGACATAGTCACCGATCGAGAGTTCCACATCGACCTGACGCTGTATCACGCGCTCGTCGATTCCCTCGTAGCGGCCAGCAAGCAGGACCAGCCCCGGCTCACTCTTGAGCTGCATGACCAATTCGTGGTCAAGCAAGCGGCCTTGCGGCGACAGGTACACCACCTTGGGCACCGCCACGCCAGCCTCGTGCTGCCGAGTCTTGGCTGCATCAATCGCCAGCTCCAGCGGCTCGGGCAACATGACCATGCCAGGCCCGCCACCATAGGGGCGATCATCAACCGTCCGATAATTGTCGGTCGCGAAGTCGCGAGGGTTCCAACAATGCAGCGAATACAGCTTGCGCTCGTGAGCACGACGGCTGATGCCGTGCAGTGTGATGGCGTCGAACATCGGCGCAAACAGCGTCACGACATCGAACTGCATCAGTAGTCCAGCCCCCAGTCGACCTGAATGCGACGAGCAGGCATATCTACCGCCAGAACGACACTCGCCACGAAGGGCAATAACCGTTCCGTTTGGCCATCATGCACCACCAATACGTCGTTGGCGCCCGTCTGCAACAGCTCGACGACCTTGCCCAACGATTCACCAGCGACGTTGCTTACCTCCAACCCGACCAGATCGGACCAGTAGTACTCACCTTCGCTTGGTTCCGGCAGCTCATTGCGCGGCACACCAACCTGGCAATTGCGCAGGTGGGCAGCGATATCTCGATCAGCCACACCTTCCAGCTTGGCGACGATGCTCTTCGTGTGCAGCTCGGACGCTTCGACCCGGTATGCGTTCCATTGCCCCGCCTTCCCCAAATACCACACGGGATAGTCGAGCAGGCTGTCCGGGTGCTCCGTGTCCGCATAGACATGGACCCAGCCACGCACGCCAAATGGGGCACCGATGTACCCCATCGTTACAATTTCGTCGGCAGACACCGTGCTATTAGGCAGCAGCCTTGCCCTGCAGCTTGATCAGCTTGGCTACGGCATCGCTGACTTGCGCACCCTGGCCTTGCCAGTAGGTCACGCGGTCCATTGCCAGACGGAAGCCTTCGCCGCCTTCTTTGGCAACCGGATTGTAGAAGCCAACACGTTCGATGAAACGACCGTCGCGACGATTGCGGGAGTCAGCAACGACTACGTTAAAAAACGGACGGTTTTTGGAGCCACCACGGGCCAGACGAATAACGACCATTGTTCTACCTATCTCAAAAACAGGAAAAAAGACTGTGATTCTACGATACCACTTTGAAATTTGACAAGAATTTTCGTCTTGCCTGCCACATCACATCCCAGGCAACATCCCCTTCATGCCACGCATGAGCTTGGTGATGCCACCCTTGGAGAACTGCTTCATCATTTTCTGCGTTTGCTCGAACTGGTTCAGCAGCTTGTTGACTTCCTGCACCGACACCCCAGCGCCAGTCGCAATGCGACGCTTGCGCGAGGCCTTGATCAACTCGGGCTTGGTCCGCTCCTGCTGCGTCATCGAGTTGATGATGCCTTCGATGCGATTGATCACCTTGTCGTCAACCTGGCCCTGCGCCATCTGGCTCAGTTGACCAGGCAGCTTGTCGAGCAGCGAGCTCATGCCGCCCATTTTGCGCATCTGCTGGATCTGCATCTTGAAGTCTTCCAGGTCAAAGCCCTTGCCCGACTTCATTTTCTTGACCAGCGCCTTGGCCTCTTCCTGATCGACCGTCCGCTGTGCATCCTCGATGAGCGACAGCACGTCCCCCATTCCGAGGATACGGGAGGCCATACGGTCAGGATAGAACGGCTCCAGCCCCGTCAATTTTTCGCCGACGCCGACAAACTTGATCGGCTTGCCCGTCACATTGCGAACCGATAGTGCCGCGCCGCCTCGCGCATCGCCGTCCAGCTTAGTCAGCACGACCCCGGTCAGCGGTAGCGCCTCGCCAAAGGCCTGTGCAACATTCACCGCATCCTGGCCCTGCATGGCATCGACCACAAACAGCGTCTCGACCGGCAGCAGGGATGCATGCAGATCCTTGATCTCGGCCATCATCTGTTCGTCGATGGCCAGTCGGCCAGCCGTATCGACAATCAGTACATCATGGAAATGACGTTTGGCATGATCGAGTGCCGCCAGCGCGATCTCGACCGGTGGCTGGCCAACGTTGGAAGGGAACCATTCGACTTCGATCTGGGCGGCCAGCGTCTTGAGCTGGTCGATTGCGGCGGGACGATAGACGTCGCAGGAAACAAGCAGCACCTTCTTTTTCTGCTTTTCCTTGAGCAACTTCGCCAGCTTGCCAGTCGTCGTCGTCTTGCCCGAGCCCTGCAACCCCGCCATCAGCACAACGGCGGGCGGCACGGCAGCCAGATTGAGCGCGTCATTGTGCTCGCCCATGAGCTTGACGAGCTCTTCGTAAACGACACCGATGACAGCCTGCCCCGGCGTCAGACTACCGATCACATCCTGGCCAAGCGCCCGCTGCCTGACATCGTTGACGAAGTTTTTGACGACGGGCAGTGCCACGTCGGCCTCGAGCAGCGCCATGCGCACCTCGCGCATGGCGTCCTGAATATTGGATTCGGTCAGCCGCGCATGCCCACGCAGATTCTTGACTACGCCAGAGAGCCGGCTCGATAGATTTTCAAACATTTGCCATTCCTTGAAACTGCTGTCGCGGCGCGGCCTGCGCGCGGCATCCAATATGGTGTAGACTTTGGCCGAAACGTGGAATTTTACCTTAGTTTAACGTGTCCATCCTTCCCTTAATCGTTATCGTCTCGTACGCCGGCCTCGGCTGGCATTTCTGGCGGAGCCGCTGGCATGGCGCCAGCACGCGCCCATTGCTGGAGCAGATGGTGCTGCCACTCGCGCTACTCCTGCATGGCATCACTCTCGGCGATACGATCATGCACAGCAATGTCGTCGGGCTGGGGGTAGGAACTGCGTTGTCGATTACCTTATGGTTGTCGGTAGCGATTTTCTGGCTGGGCAATTTCTTTTACCCTGTCGAAGGCCTGCAGCCCCTGCTCCTGCCACTCGCGGCACTTGCCGTACTGGGCGCAGAGCTGATGCCGCCGATGCACCCCTTTGTCGGCGCAGAACTGCCCGCCTTCCGCGCCCACATCCTGTCAGCGATGCTGGCCTATAGTCTCATCACCAATGCCGCACTCATCGCATTGCTGATGAACATAGCAGACCGGCGCCTGCACAAACACACGACCCGCAGCCTTGCGGCCAATCTCCCGCCCTTGTTGAGCCTGGAATCCCTGCTGTTCAAGGTGTTGGCCGGAGGGTTTCTGCTTCTGACGGCGACGCTGATCAGCGGCTTATTCTTTTCGGAAGAAATCTTCCACCAGTCGTTCAGGCTGAATCACAAGACCCTATTCACCGTCGTCGCCTGGAGCGTCTTCGCGGCGCTACTACTGGGCAGAACCTTCCTCGGCTGGCGAGGGCGTATCGCCGTCAGGTGGACCCTCTCGGGCTTTTCCCTACTCCTACTGGCGTACATCGGCAGTAAATTTGTTCTCGAAGTCGTTCTGCAACGCTGATCCTCATTTAGCGCTGCACAACAACCGTGGCGGCTAGCTTGACACCCGGCTGGCCGTGACAAAATACTGAGCCTGACCCAACGCCCCTAGACTCCTGTGGACTCGGTACCATTATCAGCCTTGGCCGTCTCTTTGGTCTGCTGCCTTATCGGCTCGGCCTTTTTCTCCATGGCGGAAACCGCCATGATGGCGGCCAATCGATACAAGCTACGCTCGCTGACCAAGGCCGGACATCAAGGCGCAAAACTGACTACGCAACTATTGAGTCAGACTGACAAGCTGCTGGGCGTCATTCTGCTAGGCAACAGCCTGATCAATGCCGCAGCAGCAGCCCTGGCAACCATCATTACCTTCCGCCTGATTGGCAACGATCGACTGGCGCTGAGTGTTGCCACAGTCGGCGTGACATTCGCCATCCTGGTGTTCAGCGAAGCCACACCGAAGATCGTTGCCGCCACCTACCCAGAGAAGCTCGCCGTCGCGATTAGCTTTCCGCTGGCGGCACTGTCAAAAGTGTTTTATCCGGCAGTGTGGTTTATCAATCTATTCGTCAGGCTATTGCTGACCCTGATGGGCCTGGGCAGAAAGCCGGCCTCGGAACAAAACCTAACCCCCGAGGAGTTGCGACTACTGGTACTGGAGGCAGGCCCCTTTGTAGGAAAGAAACACCACAGCATCTTGATGAATTTGTTTGATCTTCAGGCGAGCACCGTCGACGACATCATGGTACCGAGGAGGCAAGTGGAAGCGCTTGATCTCAACGAAAATGCGGCAGTGTTGTGCGAGCAGCTCAGCACCTGCCATCACACTCGGCTACCGGTCTACGAAGGCAGTCTGGACTCCCTCCAGGGCATTGTGCACACCCGCAAACTGCTCAACGTATCTCGCGACAGCATTGACGCAGATGCCATACGTTCTGTGATGCGCGAGCCGTATTACATACCGGCCGGCACCCCCCTTTTTACTCAGCTCCAGAACTTCCAGGAAAATCACAGGCGCCTAGGCTGCGTCGTCGACGAATACGGTGAATTATTAGGGCTGGTAACGATCGAGGATATCCTCGAGCAGATTATTGGCGAGTTCACCAGCAACACCCCCAGCCAGGGGGGGGCGCGGATCAGCCACGATCAAGCCGGATATGTTGTAGAAGGCAGCAACCTGTTACGAGACATCAATCGCCGGCTCGGTATGACCTTCCCCCTGGATGGTCCCAAAACAATCAACGGACTGGTGATCGAGTACTTTCAGGATATCCCGGAGGCTGGGACCTGCATGACCGTGGCAGGTCAGCGGATGGAAATCCTGCAGACACAAGGCCGATCAGTCAAAGCAATCAGAATTTACTTCCCTGTAAATCCTTCCTAAACTGAACTGAATATATTCACCGCACTGCGACACCCCATTGGGCCGGGGGCAAGGCATTTGTGGGTGATGGCCCACCACCCGATCCCAGCCAACTTTACAAAGTTTCATGTCGAGTGCATTATTTCTGAATTTTAACGGTTACTAATACTCAAACTGCATATGGCCGCACCTTCTACACCGGCACCTTTGTCAGGCCTTGCTCGAGCACTGGTACAGCACAACCTGCTTCAACAACCGGATGCCGATGCAGTTCAAAATCAGGCGAACATCGCTGGGATTGCATTTATCCAGCAACTGGTGCTGAGCAAAAAACTGTCGCCATTGCAGATTGCCGAATTTGCATCGCAAACCTTTGGCTTCCCACTACTCGACTTGAGCGTGATCGACCCGACCAGCATTCCCAAAATGCTGGACCAGAAGCTCATGGTTGGCCGTCGCATCCTCCCCTTGTACAAACGGGGAAACAAGCTATTTGCAGCGATTTCCGATCCAACCAATCTGCAAGCACTGGAGGAAGCAAAATTCCAGACCAGCCTTGCCGTCGAACCCGTTGTCGTCGAAGACTCCAAACTTGGGGTCTATATCGAAAAGGCCGTCGAAGCCAGTGGCGCCAACATCCAGAATCTGGTCGACGACGACATCGCCCTCGACATTGGGGATGAGGCAGGAGAAGAGCAAGCCAACGAGGCCAGCGTCGAGGTGGACGATGCGCCTATCGTTCGCTATGTGCAGAAAGTATTGCTCGACGCCATCAATGCAGGCGCCTCGGATATCCATCTCGAACCCTACGAAAAATTCTATCGCGTTCGTTTCCGGGTCGACGGAATCCTTCGCGAAATTGCGCAGCCCCCCCTGGCCATCAAAGAGAAGGTGGCGGCACGTATCAAGGTGATCTCCAGCCTCGACATCTCCGAGAAGCGCATCCCCCAGGATGGCCGCATGAAACTGCGGCTTTCCGGGTCGCGAGCGATCGATTTTCGCGTCAGCACGCTCCCGACCCTGTTCGGCGAGAAGATCGTGATGCGTATTCTTGATCCCTCCAGCGCCACGCTGGGGATCGACGCACTGGGCTATGAACCGGATCAGAAGGAAGCGCTGCTGCGGGCAGTCAAGCGACCTTACGGGATGGTTCTGGTGACAGGGCCGACAGGCTCAGGCAAAACCGTATCCCTTTATACCTGCCTCAACATTCTGAACGAGCCCGGCATCAATATCTCGACGGCAGAAGATCCGGCGGAAATCAATCTGCCAGGCATCAATCAGGTCAATGTCAACGACAAGGCCGGTCTCACCTTCTCCGCCGCGTTGAAATCATTCCTTCGCCAGGATCCGGACATCATCATGGTCGGCGAAATCCGTGACCTGGAAACGGCGGATATCTCGATCAAGGCGGCGCAAACAGGGCATATGGTATTTTCGACACTGCATACCAACGATGCCCCGACCACACTCACCCGCATGATGAATATGGGGGTAGCACCGTTCAATATTGCGAGTTCTGTCATCCTGATCACGGCGCAGCGCCTCGCCAGACGGCTATGCTCGAACTGCAAGAAGCCCATCGATTTACCAAGGGAAGCCTTGCTTGGCGCTGGATTTCAGGAGGAAGACCTGGACGGTAGCTGGAGGCCCTATGGCCCAGTCGGTTGCGATACTTGCAAAGGATCCGGTTACAAGGGACGGGTGGGCATCTACCAAGTAATGCCCATTTCAGAGGAAATGCAAAGGATCATCCTGAAGAACGGTACGGCAATGGATATCGCAGAGCAGGCTCAACGCGAAGGCGTCAGGGACCTGCGGCAGTCAGGCCTGTTAAAAGTCAAACAGGGATTCACCTCGCTGGAAGAGGTCGAGTCGGTAACTAACGAATAACGACGGGAAAAGCGATGGCTGTCGCGGCAAAACAACAGAAAATAAAAGAGTCCACTTTTTCCTGGGAAGGAACGGACCGTACCGGCAAGCGTGTCAAAGGCGAGATGCGTGCCGGGGGCGAAGCTCAGGTGCAGGCAGTTCTGAGACGGCAAGGCGTTCGTGTCAACAAGGTAAAAAAACAGCGAGCCTCAATCGGCAAACGCATTACGGATAAAGACATCACGCTCTTTAGCCGCCAGATGGCCACCATGATGAAATCGGGGGTTCCACTTCTTCAGGCCTTTGACATCGTGGCTAAAGGCCATAGCAACCCGGCTGTTTCCAAGCTGATTTTTGACATCAAGGCAGACGTCGAAACTGGCAGCAGCCTGACAGCAGCCTTTCGGAAATACCCACTGTATTTCGACAACTTGTTCTGTAACCTGATCCAGGCAGGGGAGCAGGCTGGTATTCTCGACACGTTGCTGGATAGGCTTGCTACGTATAAAGAAAAGATCATTGCCATCAAAGGTAAGATCAAGTCGGCGATGTTCTACCCAACCGCAGTAATCGTTGCCGCATTTGTCATTACTGCCGTCATCATGATCTTCGTGATTCCAGCATTTAAGGAGTTGTTCTCCAGCTTCGGGGCGGACCTACCTGCACCAACATTGTTTGTCATGGCCGTATCAGATTATTTTGTGCACTACTGGTGGTTGATGTTCGGCGTAATAGGCGGTGCGATCTTTGGATTCATCGAGGCAAAAAAACGGTCGCGCAAGCTGCAAATATCCATGGATCGTCTGTCACTTAAATTACCGATTTTTGGTGATGTCATCCGGAAGGCCACGATCGCCCGCTGGACGCGTACGTTATCTACCATGTTTGCCGCCGGGGTACCCTTGGTCGAAGCGCTCGACTCCGTTGGGGGGGCCGCAGGCAACCAGATTTATGCCGATGCTACCAAGCGCATTCAGAACGAAGTCTCGACCGGTACCAGCCTGACGGTCTCGATGCAGAACAGCGACGTCTTTCCGAGCATGGTTCTGCAAATGGTGGCAATCGGCGAAGAATCCGGTGCGCTGGATTCGATGCTGAGCAAAGTCGCCGATTTTTACGAAGAAGAAGTCGATAACGCGGTCGAGGCGCTGTCGAGCCTGATGGAGCCGATCATCATGGTCGTGCTCGGCACACTGATCGGCGGTATCGTCGTGGCAATGTACCTGCCAATCTTCAAGATGGGTCAGGCGGTTGGCTAAGCCTCACGGAAACCGCCGCTAAATCTGATATGGAATTGATATCCGCATTGCAAGCAACGCCCGCGATGTATGTCGTCGCGTGCCTGATTCTGGGTCTGCTGGTCGGCAGTTTCTTGAACGTGGTGATTCACCGCCTGCCGCTCATGATGGAGCGCGAATGGCAGGCGGATTGCGCCTTCGCACGAGGCGAGACATTGGCGGAGCAACCCAGGTACAACCTGGTCGTTCCACGCTCCGCCTGCCCTCAATGTGGGCATCAGATCACGGCGGTCGAGAACATTCCGATCGTCAGTTATCTGCTGCTCCGTGGCAAATGCCGCCAATGCAGCACCCCGATCAGCATGCGCTACCCCTTGGTAGAAGCGATCACCGGCCTGATCACCGCCTATGTTGGCTACCGTTTTGGCGTGACGTGGCTAGCTGCAGGCGCCATCATGTTCTGCTGGACGCTGATTGCACTAACCTTCATCGACTTCGATACCCAGCTTCTCCCCGATTCGCTGACGCTACCGCTACTGTGGCTAGGGCTGCTGTTCAATCTGGGAGACACCTACGTCAGCCTCAAGCATGCGGTGATCGGCGCCATGGCTGGCTACCTGATCCTGTGGAGCGTGTACTGGCTGTTCAAGCTGATTCGCGGCAAGGAAGGCATGGGTTACGGCGACTTCAAATTGCTAGCGGCAATCGGCGCCTGGCTCGGCTGGTCGGTGCTGCCGCAAGTCATCCTGATGTCCTCGATACTGGGGGTGGTCGGTGGAATCGTCGCCAACCTGCGTGCAAGACAAGGGCTTGAAACTCCCTTCGCATTTGGCCCTTATCTCGCTCTGGCGGGCTTGGCGTCGATGCTGTGGGGGCCGCAAATCGCCCAGCTGATCGGCCTGAACCCGTGAATCTTGTCATCGGTCTGACCGGGGGCATCGGTTCGGGAAAGTCGACCGTCACGCGACTTTTCGAGCAGCGCGGCGCCGGTGTTGTCGATACGGATGCCATCGCCCACGCGCTCACCGCTCCCGGCGGCAAAGCCATCGCGCAATTGCGCGAGGTGTTCGGTGATGCCTACATCACCGCGGATGATCGTCTCGATAGAGCGGCCATGCGGCAGCGGGTGTTTACCGACGACGACGCCAAGCGCCAGCTCGAGGCCATTTTGCACCCGATGATCCGACAGGAAGTGATGGCTGCGCTGGCTAGGCAGACGGCGCCTTACACCCTGCTTGTCGTGCCGCTGCTGATCGAAACTGGCGCCTATGCGGACGCCATCTGCCGCACGCTAGTTGTCGATTGTGCCGAAGCGACGCAGATTTCGCGCACGGCACAGCGAAGCGCGCTTCAGCCTGACGAAGTCAAGGCCATTATGGCCAAGCAGGCCACGAGAAGCGAGCGGCTGGCACGTGCGGACGACACCGTAGAGAATGATGGCGAGCCCGGCGCGCTCGAACCACAGATCGCAAAATTACACGATCAATATATGCAGATAGTGCGACAAATCAAGGCGTAAGCGGACATTGTTCAAGTGACATTTGTCATTCTTCGCGATATCCCGCAAAATTAGACATTAAACCCATAGTTTCGGCCAAGCGAGTGATCAGTTACGAGTTTCCTCTCAACGAGCGAATCCGCACCATGTTGCGGCTGGAAGATTTGTTTGCTCGGTTCTCGCACTTTTCCGACAAGGCTGAAGCACATGACCATCACGCCGCCTTGATGGTTCTGTTCGAAATCATGGAGGTCGCCAGTCGGGCCGATCTCAAGTCTGACCTGATCCAGGAGCTCGAGCGCCAGAAGCACTCGCTCGAAGCGCTGCGCAACAACCCGCAAATTGCTGAAGACGCACTGGATGCGGTGTTGGGTGAAATCGAGGATGTTTCCGCCAAGCTGCTTGAGATGGTCGGGCGTATTGGTCAGCACCTGCGCGAAAATGACTGGCTGATGAGCATCAAGCAGCGCACCTCGATTCCGGGCGGCGCCTGCGAATTCGATCTGCCCTCCTACTTCTACTGGCAGCGCCAGCCAGTGCAGACGCGTCACCAGGCGTTGCTGGGCTGGATGGCGCCCATGCTGCCGCTCAAGGATGGCTTCGACATCGTGCTGCGCCTCTTGCGCGACAGCGGCAAGACGATGAACTACACGGCACGCCAGGGCATGTTCCAGCAGATGTCGGGCGGCAAGGTGGTGCAACTGATCAAGGTATCGCTCGACGAGCAATATGCCTGTGTGCCAGAGCTCTCCGCCAACAAGTACGCGATCAACATCCGCTTCATCCACCCCGTTCTGACGCTCGACAAGCCTCGCCAGTTCGATGGCGACGTGAACTTCCAGCTGACCTACTGCAACCTCTGAGCCGGGCCTCGCCCGGGGCGCAGGTTCGCACGCCCCATACCGGGCTCTCCCTCTCTTCATCAGCACAGTCACACAGCACGCACCATATGCGCCCCGGCGAGATCGTTTTTGGTGCGATATATGCCATGACGCCTGCCTTTCGGGTAGGTCATGGCGCACCAACAGCTTGATTCACAAAGGCTCTACCCTTTCACAAGCCATCTGGCATGGCTTATGCGTAAGCCAATGGCCGATCGCAGCGATATGGTCATTTTACTGGTGGCGCAGCACTACAATTTCGACGCCAGGCTGGATAGGGGCAGCCACGCGTTGATCACCACGCAGTGGTATCGCTCGGCCGGGCGACAAGCCCGCCAGCGCGTGAGCCTGCAGATTGCAATGGGCGCCCTGCTCGAATGGCTACCGCAGGAAATTATCGTCGTCGATACCGCACAAGCCAGCAGCCACGTCGACATCCTGCTCGATACGGGGCGTGGCGGTGCGACTGGGGCATCGTCTGCCTCGGCCGGCCGGCGAACCAGGAGTGCTTCACCTCTGGCGAATGGCGGCAGCACCTGTCGATTTCGTGCGGCGGCAAACTCCTGTTTATCGAACAGGCGCGTGTCGAAGGCGGCCGCCGCATCCCCGCTTCATCGGTCGGTATGGCAGGCCAGGCGGCGATGGCAAATATATTCGCCACGCTGGATACGCTTGATGCCAACCGCATAGACAGGCTACGCTCGATTCCAGTCGTGCCCGGTGCGCGGGCCAGGCGTCACCGTGATCGACGGACTGCTGCTGGCGCTACTTAGGGCCAGGCACCGAAGCAGCATGCCACCATGGCCAGCAGGGGTGGGAAATTGTGCGCCCGGCAATGGCCGGGCAGCCCGCCGCCCATCCACCGCGCATCTGACGAACTTGAGCCGCGCCAGGAGCGCGACCTATCAGCAACCTGAGGAGCATGATGGAGCTCACGCCCCGCGAAAATGACAAGTTGTCGAGCTTCACCGCCGCCCTGCTGGCCGAGAGCCACAAGGCGCGCGGGCGGCGGTTCAACGATCCGAAGGCCGTCGTCTACCTGTCGATAGCGATCGCGGGTGCCCGCGATGGCCGGAGCGTCGCCGAGCGGATGAGCTACAGCACGCTCCTGCTGACGCGCGACGAGGTCATGAACAGTATCGCCGAGTTGGTTTCCGACATCCAGGTCGAGACGATCTTCCCCGGCGGCGCCAAGTTCGTCACCGTACAGCAGCCCATCGTATGAGCCTTGCGCACGGTGGGCACACCCCATTCCAACATAACGATCAAACCATCCCATTTGAGAGGACCAGCCATGAAAATCTTTCGGCTCAGCAAACAGGCGTTGCGTGAAGCGATCCCCCAGCTCAACGACATCCTTATCGACGGCGTCAACAACGGTGCATCGGTAGGCTTTCTCGCACCGCTCGACGAGCGGCGCGCGACGCAGTACTGGCGCAGCATCGAGGACAGTATCGAGCAAGGCTCGCGCTGGATCTGGGTGGCGCTCGTCGACGGCAAGCTGGTGGGCAGCGTGCAGCTGGAATTCTGCCAACGCGAGAACGGCCTGGCGCGCGCCGAGGTGCAGCGCCTGCTGGTCCTGCGCGAATACCGGCGCAAGGGCGTGGCAACCGCGCTGATGAACACCGTCGAAGATGCCTCGCTCGATCAACGCCGCAAACTGCTGGTGCTCGACACCGAGTCCAACTCCGCGGCGGAAACCTTCTACCTCGAACTCGGCTACCAGCTCGCGGGCCGCATCCCGTCGTATGCCAATTCGCCCGACGGCCACCTGCACGCCACAGCGATTTTCTACAAGCAGCTGCAGGAAGAACAGTGGCTATGATCCCGGGCTAGCGGCGTGGCCGGCGAGCTCACGCTCAATGCCGGGCGCGCCACCGAGGTGCTGGCGGTTGCCAATACCTGCGACCGGCCCATTCAGACCGGCTCGCATTACCACTTCCAAGAGACAAATGCCGCGCCGCAGTTCGACCGCGAGGCTACGCGCGGTTTCCGTCTCAACATCCCGGCGGGCATGGCGGTACGCTGCGAGCCGGGGCAGACAGGCACGGTGATGCGGGTCAAATGCGCCGGTGGCCTCGTCGTGCACGGCTTTCAGGGGCGGATTTCAGGCGCGCTGCGATAAGGCTGTCGCACCAGCCCCATACCAAGATGTTCAACCCCGCCGTCGGCAACCGGGTTCACCTCGCCGATACTGGCTGGTGGATCGAAGTCGGGCGCGATCACACGATCAACAGTGAGGAGGTCAAGTTCGGCGGCGGCAAGGTGATCCGCGGCAGCATGGGGCAGCGCCAGCGGCTCGACGCCGAGGAGGCCGACACGGCATCACCAATGCGCTGATCCTCGACTGGCGGGCGTGCTCAAGGCCGACCACAAGCTCAACCACTACTGCCCGCACGTCGAGGCCGGCCAGCAGAACGATCTGGTGCGTGCTGACGGCGAACTGCTGGCGTGCGAGCCGGCCACCGTGCTGTCGATGGCGCAGCGCAATTTCCTGTTCCGAGCAATCGGCCTGCACGCGAATAGGGACGGGGCTTCCAGCCCGGCTGGAAGCCCCGTCTACATTAGCCCTCGGGGCAGTCCTCGATGCACCTCAGGCCGCTGCGCTGGCGTCAGCAGGCTGCGTGCTGTCCAGCCATTGCTGCAGACGGCGCAAGGTGTCGTCGAGCTTTTGTGCCGGGCTGGCCTGGCGCGGTGCCGTCGCACGGGCAGCAGCCGCTGCCGGTGGCGCGGCCACGCCGGCGGCTGGCTGGGCATCTTCCGGCCTGTTGGGCAGGGCATGGCGGAAGATCCGCTTGACCACCGAGCCGAACTGCCGATGAAACGGCCCGACGTTGTAGTGCACGCCGTATTTCTCGCAGATGGCCTTCACCTCGACCGCCATCTCGGCATAGCGATGCGCCGGGATGTCGGGGAACAGGTGATGCTCGATCTGGTGGCTCAGGTTGCCCGACATGAAATGAAACCACGGGCCGCCCGACAGGTTGCCCGAGCCGCCAAGCTGGCGCAGATACCAGTGGCCGCGGCTTTCGTTCTCGAGCACCGAGGGCGGGTAGACTTCTGCGTCGCCGGTGAAATGGCCGCAGAAGATGATGCCGAAGGTCCACAGGTTGCGGACCACATTGGCCACGCCGTTGCCGGCGAGCACGCCGAGAAAGTTCGGCCCGGCCAGCGCCGGGAACACCACGTAGTCACGCAAGCTGGTCTGCCCGACCTTGCCGGCTACCTGCTTGAGCTTGGGCAGCAGCTCCGACACCGGCACCTTACCCTTCAACACGCGCGGCACCTGCAGGTCGTACACCGCAATCGCATGCTGGAACGTTAGCGCCTGGATCGTCGCCCACAGCGGCTGGCCGAGGTAGAAGCGTGTCCAGCGCTGTTCCGGGAACAGGCGGACGACGCCGTAGCCCAGGTCGTGGTCACGCCCGAGTACATTGGTGTAGGTGTGGTGCAGGTAATTGTGGGTATGGCGCCAGGCGTCGCTCGGGCAAGCGTTGTTCCACTCGTAGGTGTTGCCGTGGAATTCCGGGTCGTTCATCCAGTCGTACTGGCCGTGCATCACGTTGTGGCCCAGCTCCATATTCTCCACGATCTTGGAAAAGCTCAGCAGCAGGGTGCCGCCAACCCAGGTGGGCGGGAAAAAACCGGCGAACAGCAGGCCGCGCCCGGCGGCTTCGCTCAGGCGGACGGAGGAACGAACACGGCGGATATAGCGCGCATCCTTTTCGCCGAGATCGGCGCGCACGCGGTTGCGCAGTGCATCGAGCTCGGCGCCGAAAGCGTTGATCTCCTCATCGGACAGGGGGTGATTGGTAGTCATGCTGGCTTATCCCGGGGGGTTACAGATCAAGTACGACGTCGGTCAGCGGGGCGCACACGCAGAGCTGGATGCTTTCACCCGGTTCGGCCAGCACCTTGCCGCTGCGGATGTCCCTGACCGCGCCTGACAGCTTCTTGCAACTGCACGAGAAACAGATCCCCATGCGGCAGCCACAGGCCGGGCGCAGCCCACTGGCTTCGGCCTGGTTCAGCAGCGGCAGCCCGGTGCTGCCTTCATACTGCTGCTTCGAGCGCGCGAAGGTCAGCGTGACGGCCTGCTGCTCGCCTTCCACCACCGGCGGCGGTGGCGAGAAGGCCTCGACATGCAGCTCACCAAAATAGGCTTGCGACTGCCATACCAGGCGCACCGCCTCGGTGAAGCCGTGCCCACCGCAGACAAAGGTCGTGCGCTCCCCCGCCCTGGCGACCCGCTGCAGGTGCGTAGCCTCGAAACGGCCGCTTAGCCAGCGTGGTGGGGCCTCCTCACCGGTCAGCGACAGATGCACATTGAAGTTGGGGTGAAGATAGGCCAGCCGCTGCAAGGTATCGGCAAAGGCGAAGCCGGCTTGCGTGCGGCCGTAATAGAGCATGGCGATATCGCCGGTGTATTTGCGCTCGAACAGCTCGTGCACCATGGCAAGCAGGGGTGTGACGCCGCTGCCTGCCGCGATGAACAGCAGTGCCGGCGGCGGGGGCTCGGGCAGGCGGAAATCGCCGAATGCCTGGCTCAGCTCCAGGTAATCGCCCGCCTTCAGGCAATCGTGCAGCCAGCCCGATACCACCCCCGCCGGCTCACGCCGTACCGCGATCTCGATCGCGCGGCCGGGGCGGGAGGGCTTGATCGGACTATAGCTGCGGACATGGCGTACACCGTCGATCTCGACCGTCAGCTGTACGTGCTGGCCGCCTGCGCAGCCGCGCCAGTTGTGGTTGGGCCGCAGGCGGATCAGCAGCGTCTCGGCCGCCACCTGCTGCAGCGATTCGACCCTGGCAACCACGCGGTGCAAGCGCCACTGGGGTGACAGCAACGAGGCATAGAAATCAACGATGGGCTCCGGCACCCAGCGCTCGGCCAGGCGGAGGGCATTCGGCAACAGTGTGGACGAAACGGCAACGGGGATACGCATGGAACGATCCTTTTAGTGAACACATGTACACCAAGATGACATGCCATTATCTTTAAGTCAACACTTGTTCACTTAATTTTCGTGGGCCACAGAGGCCATGCCCCCATCGACCATGTGTTGCGCTTCTGCTACATTCCGGTGGCTTCTACCTTTGGTTTTTGCTTCGTGGTACGCGCAGAAAAGAAACAACTGACCCGCCAGGCATTGCTGAATGCCGCGCTCGACCTGATGGAATCCGGACGCGGGTTCTGCAGCCTCTCCTTGCGCGAAGTGACACGCCAGACCGGCATTGTGCCTGCGGCCTTCTATCGTCATTTCAGCGATATGGACGAACTCGGCCTGGCGCTCGTCGATGAAGTCAGCCTGACCTTCCGCGCGGCGATCCGCGCCGTGCGCCATCACGAGATCGAGCTGGGCGGTGCAATCGACGCCTCGGTGCGCATCTTCCTCGATCATGTCGATGAGCACCGCCGCCTGTTCCTGTTTCTCGCGCGCGAGCAGTACGGCGGCTCGCCCGTCGTGCGCCAGGCCATCGCGGCCATGGGGCGGCAGTTCATCGCCGACCTGGCGGCCGACCTGATTGCCGCACCCAAGCTCCAGCACCTGTCGCCGGTCGACATCGACATCCTGGCCGACCTGATCGTGAAAACCGTGTTCGCGACCGTCCCCGAGCTGATCGACCCGCCCCGCGTCGACGCGCCCGCGCATGAAGACCCGAAGACCCGGCTGATCCACAAGCTGCGCTTCATCATGATCGGTGCCAAGCTCTGGCGCGGCATTGCGCCACCGGCGGAAGCCAGCCACTAGCACGGGGGCTCCCCTGGCTGCTGCACCTCCCCCGCGCCAGGCATCAATCTGGCACCCGTATAGCGCTGGGACGGTGCGTGGCGCGCAGTGTTCCTTTCGCAATCAAGCAGATGCAAAGCTGGCGAGGCTCTTGCGTGGTGCTCTGGCGTTCCCCCCAAAAGGCGCTGCCCGTGTGGCTCATTACCCAACGCATCCCCACTGCGGCAGATTGGCAGGCCGAGCTTGAGCAGCCCTCCGATCGGCGCCGGAAGAGTCACCTACGCACGCGCCCCAGCCCAGACGAGGTGCTCGCCCTGTTCATCGAGCGCGGCACAATGCTGCGTAATGGCGACCCGCGGCCAAGCCAGGACAGGCGCATCGTCAAGGTAGTCGCCAAGGCCGAGGCGGTGCTGCACATCACACCCCCACCTCACGGGTCGTCCGCCGGCAGCAAGAGGGAGCACGCAATCCACTGCGTACTATGGTCAGCTAACCTTCGACTTAGCTGCATCACAGCACTCCGGCCCCGGCACCACTGTCGGCGGCTTGTTTTGCGTGTGAGTCATCAACA
>NZ_JBFNXJ010000016.1 GCF_040812015.1 Chitinivorax sp. PXF-14
GATCGTTGCGGTCAACACCGATGCATCGGTCAAGCGACTCGGCAAGGGCGAGGACCGGCCGATCAATTGCACCGAAGACCGCAAGGCGGTGCTGGCTTCGCTGGAAGCCGTGGATCTGGTCGTCGAGTTTGATGAGGATACCCCCCTTGCTGTAATCCTCGAGAGCAAGCCAGATGTGCTCGTGAAGGGTGGGGACTGGGCTATCGACAAGATAGTCGGAGCCAAGGAGGTCCAGGGCTGGGGCGGGCAGGTCTATTCGATCCCGTTCCTGTTCGAACGCTCGACGACAGCGACGATCAAGAAAATTCGCGGGTAAAGGCGCGACGTATTTGCCTTGCACCGTTATGCTGGCAGGCAAATGAGATGGCGGGGGCGCCCTTAGAGGGCATCGTCGAGATGGGGGCTACTTGCCGCTGCGGACCTAGGGTTTGGCTTGAGGTGCCGTGCTGGTTTGATCGGGCTTGGGAAGGAATAATGGGCCCTTGTAACCGCAGCCGGCCAAGGCGAGCACGGTGAGTGTCAGCAGGCAGATCAGGCGCATGGTAGGGCTTTGTGGCAAAATCGACATGTTAACATGAAGCGCCAAAAACCACCTTTACCACGCATATTCATGCGAATGGTTCTTTTTTCGAGAGCGGATGGATGACCGAAAATGATTTCCTGGAGCAGGCCGAGGCCGTATTTGAACGAATTCAGTCGACGATAGACGGCGGTGATTCGGATATCGAGTGCAATCTCAACGAGGCGGTGCTTGAGCTGGAACTCGATGATGGTGGCAAGATCATCATCAACCGTCATGCTCCTAATCAGGAGCTCTGGATTGCGGCAAAAACCGGTGGTTTTCATTTTGGCTGGCGCGATGGTGCTTGGCGCAACACCCGCGATGGTTCGGAATTCTTTGCCAGCTTGTCCGATCTGATTCAGCAGCTTGCTGGTGAAACGCTTCACTTCTGATGGTTGAGTGGGGGTTGGCCGGTCTGTTCATATCGGCCTTTGTGTCTGCTACCGTGCTGCCTGGCAATTCAGAGCTCGCGCTGCTCGCCATCCTCAAGCTTTTTCCACAACAGTGGACCGGTGCATTGATCGTAGCCACGTTAGGCAACACCTTGGGCGGGATGACCTCCTACTGGCTTGGCTGTCTCGCCCCCAGGCTGGAGGAGCGCCGTGGCGTGGCTTGCGTCAAGCGCTGGGGCGCGTGGAGCCTCTTGCTCTCCTGGGTGCCCATCGTAGGCGATGCGCTCTGCCTCGCTGCGGGGTGGTTGCGACTGGGATGGCTGGCGTGCTCGCTGGCCATGCTCGTCGGCAAAGGGGCCCGATATGCTGCAATTGCATACCTGAGTCTTTAAATCCCTACGGATCATATTGTTTTCCTGAAATTTTTTGTTAACCAAGCGCTCAGTTCCGGTAAAATTTAGCACTTTCCTTGTGCTTTGCAGCAAACCCACTGGCCCATAATGAACGCTCGATTGCGCGAAATACCCTATAACTACACCTCGTTTTCTGACCGGGAAATCGTTATCCGCTTGCTTGGCGAAGCTGCCTGGCAACAGCTCGACCTGCTGCGCGAAGAGCGCAAGACCGGTCGTTCGGCGAGGATGCTGTTCGAAGTGCTCGGCGATATCTGGGTGGTGCAGCGCAATCCGTATCTGCAAGACGACCTGATGGAGAACCCGAAGCGGCTCACCGCGCTGGTCGAGGCCATGCGCCACCGTCTGGGCGAAATCGAGACGCGTCGCCAGGGTAACCCGCAGGTGGGTGAATTGTTGCGTGCCGCGGAGCAGGCCGTTGGCCGCTTCCACATGTGGTTCGACGAGACACGTGCCTTGCGCGGCAAGATTCAGAAGCGTATGGGCGGCATCACGCGCAGGGACAACATCCTGTTCGATGGCTTGGCGCGCGTGTCGCATGTCACCGATGCCACCGACTGGCGTGTCGAATACCCGTTCGTCGTGCTGTCACCCGATACCGAGGCAGAAATCGCGCCCCTGGTGAAGGCCTGTATCGAGCTTGGCCTGACGATCATCCCGCGTGGTGGCGGCACCGGCTATACCGGCGGCGCGGTACCGCTGACGCCGTTCTCCGCTGTCATCAATACGGAAAAGCTCGACCGCCATCTGGGTGTCGAATACATCGACCTGCCGGGCCTCGAAGGCAAGCGCGCGACTATTCAATGCGGTGCCGGCGTGGTGACTGCCCGGGTCAGCGAGGCGGCATCGGCTGCAGGCCTGGTGTTCGCCGTTGACCCGACCTCGGCGGAGGCCTCGTGTATCGGCGGCAATGTTGCCATGAATGCCGGTGGCAAGAAGGCTGTGCTGTGGGGAACGGCGCTCGACAATCTGGCCTCTTGGCGGATGGTCGACCCCGATGGCCACTGGTTGTTCATCGAGCGTATCGATCACAATTTCGGCAAGATTCATGACGTCGACGTTGCTAGATTCCGCGTCACGCGGCTCAAGGAAGATGGCAAGACGACGCTGTCCGAAGAGGTGTTGGAGATACCCGGGCGCCAGTTCCGCAAGGTGGGTCTCGGCAAAGATGTGACCGACAAGTTCCTCGCTGGCCTGCCCGGCGTGCAGAAGGAAGGTACTGACGGCATCATCACCTCGGCGCGCTTCGTGCTGCATCGCATGCCGAACCAGATTCGCACCGTCTGCCTGGAATTCTTCGGCGAGGTGTCGCGTGCGACGCCAGCCATCGTCGAGATCAAGGATTATCTCGATGCCCACCCCAGCGTGCAGCTGGCTGGCCTGGAGCACCTGGACTGGCGCTATGTGCGTGCTGTTGGTTATGCCACCAAGGCCAAGTCGCGCGGTCGCCCCAAGATGGTGTTGATCGCCGACATCGTCTCTGACGACGAGAGTGCCGTCGGCGAGGCCGCATCGCATGTGGTCAAGCTGGCCAATGCGCGTGCCGGCGAGGGCTTCATCGCCGTCAGCCCGGAGGCACGCAAGAAATTCTGGCTCGACCGGTCGCGCACTGCCGCGATCGCGCGCCATACCAACGCCTTCAAGATCAACGAGGACGTGGTCATTCCGCTCGACCGCCTCGGCGATTACTCCGATGGGATCGAGCGCATCAATATCGAGCTGTCGATCGGCAACAAGCTGAAGCTGATGGACAAGCTCGATGGCTTCTTCCGTGGCGACTTGCCGGTGGACGATGCCGATGCACCGGCGATCGGCCATGACGAGCTGATCGGCGATCGCCGTGCAGCGGCGCTGGACCTGATCGGTGCGGTGCGCGAGCGCTGGCAGTGGATTTACGACAATCTCGACTCGGCTTTCGAGCTCTACCTGTCGTCTTATCCCGCTGCGCCGCTGGAGAAGGATCTCGAGTCCGAAGAGACGCCGCAGAGCGTGTTCCACGCACTGCGCGACTTCGTGCTGCGCGTGAGCTGGAAGCGCGAACTGCTGGAAGACCTGGAGGCGCTGTTCTCGGGCAAGACCGACGAGCCCATCCTCAAGGCGGTGCACCAGATTCACCAGCGCATTTTGCGGGGCCGCGTATTCGTGGCCTTGCACATGCATGCGGGCGACGGCAATGTGCACACCAACATTCCGGTCAACTCCGACGATTACGAGATGCTGCAGGCAGCCCACCATGCGGTGGCGCGCATCATGGTGCTGGCGCGCGATCTCAATGGCGTGATCTCGGGCGAACACGGCATCGGCATCACCAAGCTGGAGTTCCTCACCAACGAGGAAATCTCCCCCTTCGTCGACTACAAGAAACGCGTTGATCCGAACGGCCATTTCAACAAGGGCAAGCTGCTGCCGGGCGCCGACCTGCGTGCCGCGTATACGCCTTCGTTCGAGTTGCTCGGTGTCGAATCGCTGATCCTCGAGCAGTCCGACATCGGCAAGATCGCTGATTCGGTGAAGGACTGCCTGCGTTGCGGCAAGTGCAAGCCGGTGTGTTCGACGCACGTGCCGCGCGCAAACCTGCTCTACAGCCCACGCAACAAGATTCTCGGTGTCGGCCTGCTGACCGAGGCCTTCCTCTACGAGGAACAGACCCGTCGTGGCGTCAGTCTCAAGCATTTCGACGAGCTGAGCGATGTGGCCGACCACTGTACCGTCTGCCACAAGTGCGTGAATCCCTGTCCGGTGAAGATCGACTTCGGCGACGTGTCGATCGCGATGCGCAACTTCCTGCGCAAGACCGGCAACAAGAAGTTCAACCCTGGCACGGCCGCTGCCATGGCCTTCCTCAACGCCAAGGACCCGGCAACGGTCAAGCTGATCCGCAAGGGCATGATCGAGTGGGGTTCCAAGGCGCAACGCCTCGGCAACAAACTGTTGTCCAACCTCGGCAAGGCTCAGACTGCCGCGCCGCCGTCCACCGTCGGCAAGCCCGAGGTGAAGGCCCAGATTATCCACTTCTTCAACAAGCCGATGCCAGGCAACCTGCCGAAGAAGACCTCGCGTGCGTTGCTCGATATCGAAGATCAGTCGACCGTGCCGGTAATCCGCGATCCGCAGAAGACGGCGGAGGACTCGGAAGCCGTGTTCTACTTCCCCGGTTGCGGCTCGGAGCGCTTGTTCAGCCAGGTGGGGCTGGCCACGCAGGCCATGCTCTACCATGTCGGTGCGACCACGGTGCTGCCGCCTGGCTATCTGTGCTGCGGTTATCCGCAAACCGCGAGCGGCAATGATGACAAGGGCCAGCAGATCACCACCGAGAACCGGGTGTTGTTCCATCGTGTCGCGAACACCTTGAACTACCTCGACATCAAGACCGTGATCGTGTCTTGCGGCACCTGCATGGATCAGCTCATGAAGTACCAGTTCGAGCAGATCTTCCCGGGCTGTCGCCTGCTCGACATCCACGAGTACCTGCTGGAGAAGGGCGTCAAGCTCGATGGTGTGAAGGGCGTGAAATACATGTACCACGACCCCTGCCACACGCCGATGAAGACCTATCAGCCGATGAAGGTCGTCAACGAGCTGATGGGCGACAAGGTGGCCTTGTCCGACCGCTGCTGCGGCGAATCGGGCTCGCTGGCCGTGAGCCGCCCGGACATCTCGACCCAGGTGCGCTTCCGCAAGCAGGAAGAGCTGCAGAAGGGCGTCGACGCAATCCGTGCCGAGCATGCGGATGAGCTGGTCAAGGTACTGACCTCGTGCCCGGCCTGCCTGCAGGGCCTGAGCCGCTACAACAACGACGTCGGTACCGATGCCGACTACATCGTGGTGGAGATGGCCAAGGAGATCCTCGGTGACAACTGGCTCGTCGACTATGTCGGCAAGGCCAATAGCGGCGGTATCGAGCGCGTGCTGCTGTAAGCGCGCCTAGCTCCGGCACCCACAGCCCGGCGCTCGCCGGGCTTTTTCATGTCTGCGTGGCTCGTGGGCAAAACCAGTACACCGCTTCGGGTAAACGAGTTAAAATATTCTGATGTAATATTTTGGCTGTGGGTTACCCGCCCGGAGCCGCCTCCGAACAAGAAACCCTCACCCAAGGTTTTCCCATGACGCTACGCATCATCACGACCGGCGGCACCATCGACAAGGTCTATTTCGACGCCAAGAGCAGCTACGAAATCGGCGATCCGATGGTCACCGACATCCTCGACGAGGGCCTGGCAACCGTGCTGCACACGGTACAGTCCATCCTGAAGAAGGACAGCCTCGAGCTGACCGACGAAGACCGCCAGCTCATCTACGATGCCGTGCTGGCCGCGCCCGAGCGGCACATCGTCATCACCCACGGCACCGACACCATGCCTATCACCGCGCTCAAGCTGAAGAGCATCGTCGACAAGACGATCGTGCTCACGGGGGCGATGGCCCCGGCGCGCTTTCGCCGCACCGATGCGATCTTCAACATCGGCTGCGCCGTGGCTGCGGCCCAGGCCTTGCCGGCCGGCGTCTACATCACCATGAATGGGCGCTTGTTCGAGGCCGGCAAGGTGCGCAAGAACCTCGATCTGGGGCGTTTCGAAGCGACCGAGTGAGCCCGCTGGCGGCCGCCAACGATTGGCCCGGCCCGGCATGCAGCGGTATTGGTCGCCATATCGGCCATGGCGCCTGTCGCCATGGCAAAGCGGCCAGCAGGATGAGGTCGGGCGTGCTTTACTTTGAGTGTGTGGCGAAATGCCGCCCATCTGCTGTTGAAGGAGTGGAATTTGTCTTGCGAGCTATGTGATCAAGCCGGCGGCCCATTGTTGTGGCAGGGTGATAGGGCACGGGTGGTGCTGGTCGACGATGCCGATTATCCGGGCTTCTGTCGTGTCATCTGGCAGGCCCATGTCAAGGAAATGACCGACCTGCCGGAGGCGGACCAGCTCCATCTGATGCGACTCGTGTTCGCGGTGGAAGCTGTGCTGCGCACCGTGTTGCAGCCTGAGAAGATCAATCTTGCCAGCCTTGGCAACATGACCCCCCATCTGCACTGGCACGTCATCCCGCGTTTCCGCGACGACCGCCATTTTCCGAGCCCCGTATGGGCTGCCGCTGCGCGTGAACAATCCGCGCAGGCCTTGCCCGACGGCTGGCAGGTGCGACTGCGCGAGTCGCTGTCGGCCTGTCTCGATGCACTGGGCTGATGTCCCTGGCCATGGAATGACCGATACCAATGGATGACCTGTTGAACCTCCCCGCTCTGAACGACACGTTGACCCCCGATTTCGTCGATCAGCGCAGCTGCAGGCAGTGGCTGGCGCTGCTGCCGATGATCAATGTGCCGCAGGCCCACATGGAGTTGCTCGAGGCGCTGGACAAGCTCAACCAGTCGAGCATCGTGCCGCTGGACCGGCTCAAGACCATGGAAATGCTGCGCGACACCGTGGCCTTCCTCACCGATGCGAACGCCAAGCGCTATGTCGGCCGCGCCTTGCCGCTGACCACGGTCGAGCGTGACATCTGGTCGGGCAACGTCAAGCTCTGGCTGGCCTTTGCCTGCAGCTACAAGCACTGCCTTAAGGCCGCACTCGATGGCGACGCCGGCGTGCAGGAATTCATCGCGCTGGCCAACCACCGCTGCCTGCGCTACGTCGGCCTGGCCATCCGCGAACACCTGATGGCATATCAGGAAGTGCCGCTGTCGCTATGGCGCGAGCTACACAATATGTATCGCATCGCCGAGCGCGGCCACGCCCTGCGCGGCGTGAAGGATAGCCTCAACAGCCAGGCGCCTGCGTCGAGCTGCGCCGCCGCCTATGTACAGGCGCTGCTGCTCGATACCGTCAAGCCGTCCGGTAGCTCGGTCAAGCAGATCATCTGGCTCGACCGCCTGCTCGATCGCTGGGCCAATTACGTGACGGTGCATACCGAGTTACCCGCGACGAGCCTGACCCGCATCGTGGTCGACCTGGAGGGTGGCGGCATACAGCATCGCGATGTCGGGAACTCGCCGCGGCTGCGTTATCTCGATACCAGCCAGCTGGCGAAGAGCCTGAGCAAGCGCATCAAGCTGCTGCGCATGGGCGAGACCCCGGTGCAGCTGGGGCTGGGCGAGGAGTTCACGGCCGACGTGTGCGAGCCGCTGCTCGTCACCTGCTTCCAGCAATGGTGCAAGGGCGGGGATGAGCGCAGCTATCAGCGGCGCAAGGCGACAGCGATCGTCGACATCGCGCTCGGCATGGCAGCGATCCACTACTTCCTGAGCGGCGAGGTGTTCGACCAGCCCAGCAAGCCCAATGAGGTCAGGGGGCAATCGCTCGAGGCCTTCCAGATCTTCGGCCATGCCGGCGAGCACTCGGTCAGGACCGTCGCCACCGGTGTGGGCTTCGTCGCCGAGCGCTGGGATGTCTACGACCAGAGCGCGCTGGGCTATGGCCTGTGCAAGAGGGTGGGCGAGGGCGAGCGCCTGAGCCATAACCAGCTGCTCGGCATCCGTGCCGAGGAGGGGGGCGATTACCTGCTCGGCATGACACGCTGGATTCAGCAGATGGAGGATGGCCGGCTGCTCGTCGGGGTGCGCATGCTGCCGGGCATTCCACGCGCTGTAGCGGTCCGGGCGACGGGTTTGAGCCCGACCGGCAACAACCTGTTCGTCGCATCGCTGCTGTTGCCCGGCGTTGCCGCGCTGCGCTCCGACATGAGCCTGCTGCTGCCCCCGAGCTGGTTCCGCGCCGGGCGCATCATCGAGGTCATGCATGACGGTAAATCGCGTCGTGTGCGCATGACGCAGCTCATCGAGCGCGGTCCGGATTTCGAACGTATCGCCTTCGAGGCGATCGCGCAGAACGCAAACGGCTAGCAACGAGACGGGAACATGCCAAAAGCCATCCAGATATATCAAACCGGCGGGCCGGACGTCATGCAATGGCTCGATGTCGAGGTCGGCGAGCCGGGGCCGGGTGAGGTGAGGGTGCGCCATCACGCGGTCGGCTTGAACTTCATCGATGTTTATTTCCGCACCGGGCTGTATGCCACGCCGCTGCCAACCGGCCTGGGCAAAGAGGCTGCCGGCGTGATCGAGGCTGTCGGCGAGGGTGTGACGGCACTGCGCCCGGGGGACCACGTGGCCTATGCAGGTGGCCCTCTGGGTGCCTATAGCGAGGCGCGCGTCATGCCAGCCGAGTTTGTGGTCAGACTGCCCGACGCGATCGGCTTCGAGACGGCCGCGGCGATGATGCTGCAAGGGTTGACCGCGCAATACCTGCTGCGGCGCACCTATCGGGTGCAGCCCGGCGACACCATCCTGATCCACGCCGCGGCGGGCGGCGTGGGCCTGATCGTCTGCCAGTGGGCAAAGGCGCTCGGCGCGACAGTGATCGGCACCGTCGGGTCGGACGACAAGGCCGCCCTGGCCCGTGCCCACGGTTGCGACCATGCCATCGTCTATACGCGCGAAAACTTCACCGAACTCGTGCGCGAGCTGACCGGCGGCGAGGGCGTGGCGGTGGTCTACGATTCCATCGGCCGCGATACTTTCATGGGCTCGCTCGACTGCCTGCGACCGCTCGGCATGATGGTCAGCTTCGGCAATGCCTCGGGCCCGGTGGAGCCGATCTCGCCGCTGCTGTTGTCGCAGAAGGGCTCGTTGTTCCTCACGCGCCCGACACTGTTTGCCTACATCGCCAAGCGCCACGATCTGGAGGCGATGGCACAGGAGCTATTCGACGTGGTGGCGAGCGGCCAGGTGAAGATCGCGATCAATCAGCGCTATGCCTTGCGGGACGTGGCGCAGGCACATAGCGACCTCGAAGCGCGCAAGACTACCGGCTCAACCGTGCTGCTGCCGTGAGGCGGGCGGGCACCGCCATGTTGGCAGCGCGCCAGGCCTGCCCCGGTGCTATCCAGGGCGTATGAACGCGCCGTCGCCACATTGACCGATTGAGAGTACGGCGGACATGCGTGCGATTCACACTGGCACGTGATGGGCCTGCTCGAACACCGGTAGCCGCCGCTGCCCGCTATGCGGAACAAAATCCGCGTGGCAGCGTGCCAGCCGCCGCCGACGCGCCGGACCCACCGGCCGCTGCGCTATGCTGTCATCTGTCGCGATGCCATCCTGGCTTCGCGGAAAAATGGCGGTGCGGCCCATGATGCCGGCACCCGACGGAGGATGCCGCATGGCCCACACCCCACCCAACGGCGCACAGGCGCTGGTCGAGTCCCTGCTGATCCACGGCGCCGATACCGGCTTCTGCGTGCCCGGCGAGAGTTATCTCGCGGTGCTCGACGCGCTCTATGACGTGCGCGAGCGCTTCAAGCTCGTCGTCTGCCGCCAGGAGGGCGGCGCGGCCTATATGGCCGATGCCTATGGCAAGCTCACCGGCAAGCCCGGCATCGCCTTCGTTACGCGCGGCCCCGGCGCGACCAATGCCAGCGTCGGTGTGCACACGGCGTTTCAGGACTCGAGCCCGATGATCCTGTTCATCGGCCAGGTCGCGCGCGAGGCGCTCGAGCGCGAGGCCTTCCAGGAGATCGACTACCGCCGCATGTTCGGCCAGATGGCCAAGTGGGTGGCGCAGATCGACGATGCGCGACGCATCCCCGAATTCGTCTCGCACGCCTTCCATATCGCCACCAGCGGCCGGCCCGGGCCGGTAGTGCTGGCCCTGCCCGAAGACATGCTGCACGATGCCTGCGAGGTCGCGCCGCCACAGCCCTATCGCCGCATCGCCGCAGCACCGCGCCCGCAGGACATGGCCGAGCTGCAGGCCATGCTGGAGGCGGCCGAGCGGCCGTTGATGATACTCGGCGGGCGCGGTTGGACGCATGATGCCTGCGCCGACATGCGCCGTTTCGCTGAAAACTGGCGGCTGCCGGTCGCCTGCGCCTTCCGCTATCAGGACCTGTTCGATAGCGAGCATGCGCAATACGTCGGCGACGTGGGCCTGGGCATCAACCCCAGACTCAAGGCCCGCATCCAGCAGGCCGACCTGGTGCTGGCCGTGGGCCCACGCCTGGGCGAATCGACGACGAGTGGCTACGAGCTGTTCGACATCCCGCGGCCGCAGCAGAAACTGGTTCATGTCCATGCCGGGGTGGAGGAGCTGGGGCGCGTCTACGCCGCCGACCTGCCGATCAACGCGGGCTACCCTGAATTCGCCCTGCAGGCCGCGTCCCTATTGCCTGGCGCGGCACCGCGCTGGGCGGGCCTCACCGACGAGGCGCGGCAGCAATACCTGAGCTGGAGCGAGCCGACCGCCACGCCGGGTGCGGTGCAGATGGGCGAGATCATGCGCTGGCTGTGCGCGCGCCTGCCGGCGGATGCCATTGTCACCAATGGCGCCGGCAACTACGCGATCTGGCTGCATCGCTTTTTCCGCTACCGCCAGTTCGCCACCCAGCTCGCGCCTACCAGCGGCTCGATGGGCTATGGCGTGCCCGCGGCCGTGGCGGCCAAGATCGTCACCCCGGCGCGGATGGTCGTGTCGTTCTCGGGCGACGGCTGCTTCCTCATGAATGGCCAGGAGCTGGGCACTGCCGTGAAATACAACGCCGCCGTGGTGTTCATCGTGGTCAACAACGGCATGTACGGCACCATCCGCATGCACCAGGAGCGCAACTACCCCGAGCGCGTGATCGCCACCGAGCTGGCCAACCCGGATTTCGCCGCGCTGGCGCGGGCCTATGGCGCGCACGGCGAGGTTGTCGAGGCTACCGCCGACTTCGCGCCGGCCTTCGAGCGCGCCGTGACGGCAGGCCGGCCGGCACTGATCGAGCTGCGGGTGGACCCGGAGGCGATCACGCCGGCCACCACCATCACGCAGCTGCGGCAGGCGGCGCAGCGCTGAGGTCTGGCGCGGCGATGTGTTGACGCGCGGTCGGCAACGCGAAGCCGCATGAGAGACGGGGCCAGCTGGCCCCGTTTTTTTCCACCCTATGCGGCGCGGGCCGCCCAGAGCGCTGCGCCAGCCATGAGGCCGGCGCCAGCCCCGGCAACGACGTCGATCAGTTTGTGACGTTGCAATACCAGGCGCGACCAGGCCACCAGGCCGACGAACAGCAATCCGCCGATGAACCATGGCCGTGTCTCCCACAGCAGGGCCGTGCCGAGCGCGGCGAATGCCGTGTGGTGCGATAGCTTGAGCCAGCTGCTGAGCAGGCTGGCGAGCGCGATGATGGCGGCGGAGACGGCAAGGCCGAGGCTCAGATCGCTCGGGCCGGTAAGGCCGAAGGCCAGCGCACAGGCAATGCCCAGTATCGCCAGCAGGAAGCGGTGCAGGCTACGGCGTTCGCCGGGCTGGCTGGCATCGCTGTCGCGCCAGCGGCCAGCCGTGACCTGATAGGCGGAGAAGGCAGACATCAGCGCACCGAGCAGAGCCAGGGCGCCCAGCACCGGCCACAGCCCTGCGCCTCCGTGCAGGTGGGCCGACAGGGCGATGGCTGCGGGCAATGCGACCAGCGGGTGGCCGACGAGCGACAGCCCCCGGGCGATGCGCTGGCGCAACGGGATCAATGGGTGTGGATGATGGGCCAGCCTTGCTCTTCGGCAACGGCCTTGAGCATCGTGTCGGGATTGACGGCTACCGGGTGGGTGACACGTTCGAGCAGCGGCAGGTCGTTCTTCGAGTCGCTGTAGAACCAGGTTTCGTCGAAATCATCGAGCGTCCGCTCGCGCTCGGCGAGCCAGTGTTCGAGCCGCGTGATCTTGCCGGCCTGAAAGCTCGGGATGCCGGTCGGCTTGCCGGTGTAGCGGCCTTCCACGACCTCGGCCTCGGTGGCGATCAGGTGCTCGATCCCCAGTTCATCGGCGATCGGCGAGGTCACGAAACGGTTGGTGGCGGTGATGATCATCACCAGGTCGCCCTGCGCCTTGTGGCCGGCGACGAGCTCGCGCGCCTTGGCTGTGATGATGGGCAGGATGTGTTCGGCCATGTAGTCGGCATGCAGCGTGGCAAGCTCATCCATGGTGAAGCGTGCGAGCGGCGCGAGGCTGAAGGCGAGGAATTCGTCCATGTTCAGCGTGCCGGCCTTGTATTGCTCGTAGAAGGCGTCGTTCTGGCGCTGCGTGGTGGCGGCGTCGAGTATGCCGCGCTTGATCAGGAAACGCGGCCACTCGACATCGCTATCGCCGGCGAGCAGGGTGTGGTCGAGATCGAAGATGACGAGTCGTTGCATCGGTGTTCCCCGTTGGGTATCAAAAGAGTGCTTGCTGGCCCTGGTGCGCCTGCCGCTGCAGCACCTCGCGCAGTAGTGGCAGGGTGACCTGACGCTGCTGTTCGAGCGAGGCGCGGTCGAGTTCGTCGATCACGGCCAGCAGCGAGGGCAGGTCGCGCCGCCAGCGCAGCAGCAGGTAGTCGCAGACTTCCTGGTTCAGGCTGAAGCCGCGTTCGCTCGCATGCTGTTGCAGGGCCTGGATCTTGTCCGTGTCCGACAGCGGCTGCAGCTGGTAGACCAGGCCCCAGCCGAAGCGTGTCGTCAGGTCGGCCCGCAAGGGCAATTGCGACGGCGGGCACGGGCCGGCGGCTACCAGCACGCCGCGCGCCTCGCGCAGCCGGTTGTAGATGCTGAATACGACGACCTGCGCGGCAGGGCCGAGATGCTCGACATTGTCGAGCGCGACGCAATCGTACTCGCCCAGCGCATCGTCCGGCTCGAACAGCTGCGCGCAATCGACATAGGCCGCGAGCTGGCCGGCTGCCTGCGCCTCGCGGATAGCCGCCTGCAGCAGGTGGCTGCGCCCAGAGCCCGGTTCGCCCCACAGGTACAGCATGCGCTCGGCCTGCGCCGACGTCAGCGCCGCCATCAGCGCCTCGCGCGCCTGCTCGTTACCGCCGCCGATATAGTTATCGAACGACGCGGGCAGGGCCGGGTGCAGATTGAGCAGCAGTTGTTTCACGAGGGCGGTGTGGAATGCGTGCGGCAGCCGTGCTGCCGGGCAGCGTTCGGCGGTCATTTCAGGTAAAATGCTGTTTTTTGAGGCGAACGCCTCGTTTCCTATACTGATTCGAGTATAAGAAAACCGCAATTTAACCACAGTTTGGCGTCTCCCGACGATCTCGGGTTGCGCCGCAACGATTGAAGCGAGAATCCCTTGAGCACCGCCAACCCAACTTCCCTCAGCTATCGCGATGCAGGCGTCGATATCGACGCAGGCGATCAACTGGTCGAGAACATCAAGCCTTTTGCCAAGCGCACTATGCGCCCGGAAGTGCTCGGCGGGATTGGCGGCTTCGGTGCACTGGTCGAAATCTCGAAGAAATATAAGGAGCCGGTGCTGGTATCCGGTACCGATGGCGTCGGCACCAAGCTCAAGCTCGCGTTCGAGCTCGATCGCCATGACACCGTCGGCATCGACCTGGTCGCCATGAGCGTCAACGACATCCTGGTACAAGGTGCCGAGCCGCTGTTCTTCCTCGACTACTTCGCCTGCGGCAAGCTCGACGTGTCGCGCGCCACCGATGTGGTCAAGGGCATCGCCGCCGGCTGCGAACAGGCTGGTTGCGCGCTGATCGGTGGCGAAACGGCCGAAATGCCGGGTATGTACCCGGTCGGCGAATACGATCTGGCCGGCTTTGCCGTTGGTGTGGTGGAGAAGGCCAATATCATCACCGGCAAGACGATCCAGCCCGGCGATGTGGTGCTGGGCCTGAAGTCCAACGGCGCACACTCCAACGGCTACTCGCTGGTACGCAAGATCATCGAGCGCAGCAACCCCGATCTGAACGCCGAGTTCGACGGCGGCAAGTCGCTGGCCGACTGCATCATGGCGCCGACGCGCATCTACGTGAAACCTTTGCTGAAACTGATGGCCGAAATGCCGGTCAAGGGCATGGCGCACATCACTGGCGGTGGCATCACCGAGAACGTGCCGCGCGTGCTGCCCGACAACGTGGTCGCGCAGATCGACAAGAATGCATGGCCGCTGCCGAAGCTGTTCCAGTGGCTGCAGGCCGAGGGCCGCGTGGCAGAGGGCGAAATGTATCGCACCTTCAATTGCGGTATCGGCATGGTCGTCATCGTCGCGACAGAGCTGGCGGATAAGGCGCAAGCGCTGCTGGCGGCCGAGGGCGAGACGGTTTATCGCCTCGGCACGGTGCGTGCACGCAACGGCGACGAGCACCAGACACAAGTCGCGTAACCGGCGTCCGCTACACTGATGCCGCCGGCCGTGCTGGCGGCATTGTTATTTTTGGTGCCTTCGAGACGAGGCCAAAAGCCAAGTCCGAAGATCACTTATTTAACGCTGTATTGAGTACCGTCGAGGCGCGGCCGTAGGCCAAACCCGACGCGATTGGATAGTGAATTCCGTGCCTTCGCGGTGAGCGTGAGGCGCGCCAGAGCAAGCCAATGGGCTGGCACATCAGCCCGTCAACATAGAGCATATGAAGAAAGTCGTTATTCTCATCTCCGGCCGTGGCAGCAATATGGAGGCCATTTTGCGGGCACAGCCACCGGTCGAGTTCGCCGCCGTGATCTCGAACAAGGCCGATGCGGCGGGGCTGGAGACCGCCCGTGCGCATGGCATCCCGACTGCGGTGCTGTCGCACAAGGGCTTCGATAGCCGCGAGGCCTTCGATGCCGAGCTGGCCCGGCTGATCGACGGCTATACGCCGGACCTGATCGTGCTGGCTGGCTTCATGCGCATCCTGTCCGAAGGCTTCGTGCGCCATTACGAAGGCCGCATGATCAATATCCACCCCTCGCTGCTGCCGGCCTTCACCGGCCTCAACACCCATGCGCGTGCGATCGACGAAGGCTGCAAGTTGCATGGCTGTACCGTGCATTTCGTCACGGGCGAGCTCGACCACGGGCCGATCATCGCCCAGGCCGCCGTGCCGGTGCTCAACGACGACACGCCCGAGACCCTGTCCGCGCGCGTGCTGGTGCAGGAGCACCGCCTCTACCCCGAAGCGGTGCGCTGGTTTGCGGAAGATCGCCTGAGCCTGCTGGACGGCAAGGTCCGCGTCCGTCTCGACACGGTGGACCCGTCGGCTTCGCTGCGGTTTCCGGCCTAGTGCAGGTCGCCCAGAACTGAATGAAGCGCTGGCTGACCCGAACTCTGATCTTTGCGGCGATCCTGTCGGTGATCGGCCATTTTCTCACCATTTTTGGTGAAGATATCTGGTCCATTGCCGACGCGCTGCTCAACGGCAAGGAAATCGAGGTCCGCAAGACCGAGCGCCAGCTCGATGAACAGGAGATCGCGCTCGAAGGGGCCGCAATCGGCGACAAGCCCAAGCTCAAGCCGCTTGTGGACAAGCTCAACGTCTACCTGGTGCCGGCGGCGTCGCTGAAGCCGAAGGCAGCCAAGGCGGCGCACAAGCCGGTGGTGGCACCCAAACCACGGCCTGCGCCCAAACCGGCGCCCAAGCCAGAGGCCCAGGCCAAGCCCGTCGAGCTGGCGGCGGTGCCGACAACGGATACGGTTGCCGCATCGACACCGTCCGAGGCACCAACACCCGTGCCGCCCCCTGCCGCTGCCGTCACCCCCCCCGCGGCAGACGCCCCGGCGCCGCCCGCCGCGGTGGCCGTCGCCGAGCCTGCGGCGCCCCAGGATGCGCAGCTGTCGCAGGGCAAGGCCTTCCCGGCTGATGTGAAGATTCATTACCTGCTCTATGGTGTGCTCGAAGGCGCGATGAGCTGGAAGCAGGACGGCAACCACTACACGATAGAACTCAACGCGGCCGGCTTCGGCAAGAGCATTTCACTGCGCAGCCGCGGCACGATGAGCAAGGACGGCCTCAAGCCCGACGAGTATCTGGAGTTCCGCGACAACAAGCTCGACAGCCCCAAGTTCGTGGTGAAGTTCGACTGGGCCAACGGCGTGGTCAACTATGGCGAGCCCAATGCGCTGAAGAACGACAAGCTCGAGAAGATCGGCTACGACATGCTGTCGCTGTTCTTCCAGGCCGCGATCCGGGGCAAGACGCTGATGTCGTCGGATGTGCAGATCGTCACCGGCAAGAAGATTTATCACCAGAAGTTTCATATCGAAGGCGAATCGACGATTCACGTTCAGGGCGCGGGCGATATCACCGCGCTGGCGCTCAACGGCGAGAACGAGCGTGGCAAGTTCGCCTTCTGGCTGGCGCCCGGCTGGCACAACCTGCCCGTGCGCGCCAAGGTCGATGCGTCCGATGGCCGTTCGTTCGTGCTCGATGCCAGCCTGGTCGAGGTCAACGGCAAGACGCTGCTGGCCCGCCCCAAGCGCGAACCACCCCGGCCGCGCAAAGATCGTTGATCCATAATGCTGGGTAGGCCCACCCGGCGGACATCATTTAAGGTTCCTCATGACACCGACTCAATTCGACGCCACCCTGACCGCGCTGCGCGCGCTGCTGCCGATGACCCAGCCTGCAGATGCGGTACTGTCGCGCTTTTTCCGTGAGCATCACAAGCTCGGCCCGACCGACCGCAATGTGATCGCCGAGGCGCTGTTCGGCATCCTGCGCCGCCGCATGATGCTTGAAGCCGTGATCGAGAAGCCGACGCCACGCGCCCTGCTGCTGGCCTACCTGGTCAAGCTCAACGGCATGAACCCCAAGGCGCTTGCCGATTACGCGCCCGAGGCCGACATCAAGGCGCTGGGCCGGGTCAAGGCGATCAAGGCGGAGGAGCTGCCGATCAACGTGCAGGCCGAGTTCCCGCAGTGGCTCTACGACAGGCTCAAGGCCCTGATGGACGACGAGGCCATCCTCGCCTTCGGGCGCGGCTTCCAGCAATCCGCGCCGCTCGATCTGCGCGTCAATACGCAGCTTGCCAACCGTGACGAGGTACTCGCCGCGCTCGGTGCCGGCGGCGGCGATGTCGTGCCGACCCCGTATTCGCCGCTGGGCCTGCGCCTTGCCGGCAAACCTGCCTTGAACAAGCACCCGCTGTTCCTCAACGGCAAGATCGAGGTGCAGGATGAAGGTAGCCAGCTGCTGGGGCTGCTGCTGGCGCCCAAGCGCGGCGAGATGGTGGTGGATTTCTGTGCCGGCGCCGGTGGCAAGACCTTGCTGCTTGGCGCGCTGATGGCGTCCACCGGCCGTGTCTATGCCTTCGACGTCGCGGAAAAGCGCCTCAGCAACCTGAAGCCCCGCCTCAAGCGCTCGGGCCTGTCGAATGTGCATCCGCAACTGATCGCGCATGAACACGATGCGCGCATCAAGCGCCTTGCCGGCAAGATCGACCGCGTGCTGGTCGACGCGCCGTGCTCGGGGCTGGGCACCTTGCGCCGCAATCCCGACCTGCGCTATCGCCAGTCCGCGCAAAGTGTGACCGAGCTGACCGCCAAGCAGGCATCGATTCTCGCGGCAGCGGCCAATCTGTTGAAGGTGGGCGGGCGGCTGGTGTATGCGACCTGCTCCTTCCTGCCGGAAGAGAACGAACGGATCGTCGAGGCTTTCCTTGCGGCACACCCCGATTTTGCGCTGGTACCGGCCGGTGAAGTGCTGGCGCAACAGAAGATTGCGCTGGAGATGGGGGATTACCTCAAGCTCACACCGCACCAGCATGGCACCGATGGCTTCTTTGCCGCCGTGCTGACACGGCGCTAGCCGCAGCCGCCGTCAGACGCCCGAGACAGCCAGGTAACGGCTGATCCCGGCGCTGCTGCCTTGCCGCGGCGCGTAGTTGAACAGCGATTGCAGCGACTGCGCCGGCACGCCGTAATAGCTTTGCGTATCCGGTGTGCGCAGGATGTCGCGCGTCGTCTGCAGGCTCGCCAGCGAGCGTTCGAGCGACTTGCTGGCAAAGCTGAGCTCACCTTGCGGGCTCAGCGTGCGGTCGATCGCACTGCCGAGACTGCTGGCGGTATCGCTCAACAGCTTGGCGGCGCCTTCGGGAGCTGCCGCAAAGGTGCTGGCCAGTTTGTTCTGATCCACCGTCAGCTGGCCGTTGTTGTTGCGGGTGATGCCGATGTCCGCCAGGGTCAGCTGGTTGCGGCCGATGCCGCTCGTTGCGTTGGCGAGCTGGGTATCGAGCTGCGTCAGGCTGCGATTGATCAGCGAGTCGTCGCGCAAGGCGGCGGTACCCTGCTGCAGCTGGTTGACCGCGTTGACGAATTGCTCCGCCGACTGGCTGAAGGTTTTCTGGTCGCGTGCGACATTCAGCGTGGTCTGGCCCGTGCCGCGCAGTTCCAGTGTCAGCCCGGTGATCGCGTTGCCGGTGGTGTTGCCATTGCTGACGAAGCCGCGCCCGTCGATCGTCAGCTGCGCATTGCTCGCTGCCGTGGTCTCAGTCAGGTTGCGGCCATTGCCCGCCGTCGCGGTCGTATCGAAAGCCAGCTGCGATAGGCCGCTGCTGTCCGTATTCTTGCCATCGTTGTCGCTTACCGTCAGCCGCACCGTGTTGTTGCTGCCGGCCCGTGCTGCCGTGAGCTGCAGCTTTGCGCTGCCGTCATCGGCCGTGACGACGCTCGCGGTGACGCCGGCCTTCGCATTGTTGATGGCTGCCGCGATGCCGCCGAGCGTGCCGTTGCCACTCGTGATGTTGACCGTACTGCTGGAGGATGCGCTGAAGCCATTGCTGCTGGTGCTGCCGATCTCGATCTTCAGCGTGCCGCTGCCGACGATGGTGCTGTCGGCGTTGCTGACGGGCTGGCTTTGCAATACCTGCTGCGTGGCGAGCTGACTGACGCTGAGCTCGATGGCGGGGCTATCCTTGGCGGCTGTGCTCGCCGTGGCGCGAGCCACGTTCTCGTTGCTCGACGTCGCCCGCAAGGGTGCGACCGAATCGAGGCTGGAGAGTGACGAGAGGGTGGTGCGGAACGTGTCGAGGGCAGACCGCAGCTTACCCACATCGGAGAGACGGACCTGCGTGCTATCGACGGCGCGGTTGAGACTTTGATTGCTCCCGGCCGCCAGCAGACCGTTCCCTTGACCGCGTAAACGGCCAATTTCGCTGTCGCGCAACAAATCTGTCGGCTGGAGGACCCCATAAGGGTTGTAGAGGCCGACATACGCAGAGTTGATCGAGCCGATCATGCGATCGCTCCTGGACACGTTACCGCACTACAAAGTCTAGACGCTCGATGACGGTGAGGTGATTGATTTGACGCATTGAACGAAAATGGCCGATTGCCAAATGAAATCGGGCTGGATGCAGGGGGCTGTCTCTTGAAATCCTGCGGGCCGTTGATACCAACGCCGGTGAGGCCGGGCCAGCCATCGCTGTCGGATACGCTTTGGCCGCCCGTTTTGTGCTGCTTCGAATCGCTGCCGCCCACCCGGTCGCCCGCGCAGGAAGTTATCCCATGAGTGCTGGATGGTTTTCGTTATCTGGCGCCTCATTGAGTGGTTCCCGCCACGCGCCACGGCGCGTGTGACGCGAGTGGGGGCAAAAAACACATGCCCGCCAGATTCATCGTGGCGGGCATGTTGGTGGTGGCGAGTCAGCCGGCCGGCGGCTTCCAGTCGAACTCAGTGAGTCGTGGCTTGTGCCGCAGGGAGCGGCTGGGGCGCCTGCCACGGGAGCGGCACATCCTGGCCGTTGATGTCGAGCCGGCCCTTGGCCCAAGCCGCGGTGATGACCAGGGTCTGGCCTTCGTCGCGGATCAGCTTCTGCTCGATCAGGTTGGCGACCTGGCCCTGCACCAGTTGGCGCGCCAGGTTGTCCATCTCGGCTACCTGCTCCGGCGTCATGTCGCGGCCCGAGCGGCTGATCAGTACATTGCGCACGAGCAGGCGCACATAGGCCTCGACCACCGGTTTGGGCAGGCGCAGATCGGCGTGCGCCGAGATCTTGTTCAGCAACTGCACCGGCTGTTCCAGGTCCTGATCGACAAAGCCTGTCAGCTTGATGTCGCCCTTGGCCTTGACCTCACCCTCCGGCAGCTTGATGCTGAGTGACTTGAGCTGGAGTTCCGGGTCGTTGCGCAGCAGCGGCAGGCCGTTGTCCTTCAGTAGCGCCATGGCTTTGCCTGCGGCCTGGTCGTCGGTCAGCGCCTCGCGCTGCAGCTGGGTGATCGAGGCGTCGAGCTTGGCCAGCGTCGGCGCATGCAGGTGCCGCGCTGCGCCTTCGAGCGCTGCCGGGCCGTAGCGCTTGCCGTCGAGCAGTAAGGCGCCGAAATTGAGCTGGCCGTCGGCGTTGATGAAATCACCCTGCGCCGAGCTGACGGTGCGGTAGCTGATGTTTTCGAGCGTGGCGGCGAACGGTGTCGATTCCTTGATGTCGACGGCAACCGACTGCAGCGAGGCATGGCTGTCGCCGAGCAGCAGGCCGGCCACGCCGCGCGTCGTCGCGCCGCCAAAGCGCAATGCCTGGAGGTTGACGGTTGCCTTGCCCGCGGCATCGAGCGCCAGGCCGGGCATCTGGCCGTCGATGCGGAAGCGGTCGTAGCCACCGTTGTAGGCGAAGGTGGCGTTCAAGCCCTTCCAGCCGATCTTGATGCCGCTGATCGCCTCTTCGTAGTTGACGCTTGGCACGCGCACCGCGATTTCGCCGTCGTTGTTGAAGCCGACCCGGTTCTCGAACGACACCGGCGGCTGGTTGCCGAAGAAGGGTTTGAGCTTGGTCTTCATGTCGTCCGACAGCAGCAGCTCGGTCGTCACCACGGCCTTGTAGGGGCGCGGATCGAACTGGGCCAGCAGCGGGAAGGGGCCGTGCCTGACGTGCTGGCGATAGCTGAGCGTGATCGGCTGATAGGGCTTGTCGGCGTATTTGAGATAGAGCTGGTAAGGCCAGGTCAGGCTATCCGAGAGCTCCAGTGTGACCTCCTGCTCGGCCGAGAACCAGCCGCGATGGTAGGCCGCCGCCTTGATCTTGAAATAGGGCAGCTTGGAGAGTTGCTGCTCCTGTTCTTTCAGCGCACGCTCCGCTGAAATGCCCGCCCACCAGGCGGCGCCGGAATACACCAGTGCCACGCCGACCAAGCCGGCCCCGAGGCCGATTGCTACCCTACGATTAAGCGCCAAGCTGAACTTCCTGCGAACGTTGCGTTCTTGATGGGTTGAGCCCTGCCAGCGCAAAGCGCGAGGCGGCGGGCCGAAATTTCCGCAGCGAATATGTTATCAGAGAGGCCGCGCCCCCGGGCGAACGGTTTGCCTCTGCCGGCGGGGCGCGGGCTGGCGAGTGCTAACATGCAAGCTGTCCCACACACGATGCACTGATTGACGATGGAAAACGACCAAATCCACAACCTGATAGCCGATGCGATCGACGACCTGCAGCACGTGGCGGTGCTGTGGCAGATCGGCGTGATCGTTGCCAGCCTGGGCCTGGCCTGGGTATTGAGCCGGGCGATACGCGGCTGGTTCCGCTCCGACCAGCCGGGCTGGGAGGTCGGAGCTGCCGGTATCAACCGCGCCCTGTTCCCGATCACGGCCCTGATGTTCGTCCTGCTCGGCCGTAGCGTGCTGTCCCATTTTTTCAGCGTCAAGATACTCAAGGTCGCGGTGCCGCTGCTGCTGTCGATGGCGGCGATCCGCGTGGCCGTCTACATGCTGCGCTATATCTTTCCGCAGGGGCGCCTGGTCGCGCGCTTCGAGCGCTATATTGGCATCGTGGTGTGGGCCGCGCTGGCACTGCACATCATGGGCTGGCTGCCGGAGGTGCTGTCGGCACTGGATGACCTGGGCTTCAGTGTGGGGCGCCACCGTGTATCGCTGCTGATCATTCTTTCCAGCATCCTGTGGTTCTCGCTGACGCTGCTGTCGGCGATGTGGCTCGGCAGCTTCATCGAGCAGCGCGTGATGCAGGCGAGCGACCTCGATCTCAATATGCGCGTGGTGCTCACCAAGATCATCCGCGCCCTGTTGATCGTGGTCGGCGTGATGGTGGCGCTGCCGCTGGTCGGCATCGACATCACCATGCTGTCGGTGTTCAGCGGCGCGTTTGGCGTCGGCCTCGGCCTGGGGTTGCAGAAGATCGCGAGCAACTACGTGAGCGGCTTCGTGATCTTGCTCGATCGCTCGATCCGCCCGGGTGACTTCGTGGTCATCGACAACAGGGCCGGCAATATCACCCGGCTGACCGCGCGCTATGTGGTCGTCAAAGGGCTCGACGGCTCAGAAGCGATCATTCCAAACGAGACGCTGGTCACGCAGACGGTGGTCAACCGCTCCTACACCGATCGCAATACGGCGGTTGATATGGTGGTCCAGGTGGCGTACGAGAGCGACCTGCGCCAAGTGCAGCAGATCATGCTCGATGCGATCCGCGGCGAGCCGCGCGTGCTGGCCCAGCCGGGGCCGTCCGTCTGCCTGGAAACCTTCGCCGACAGCGGCGTCAACATGAAGGCGGTGTTCTGGATCAAAGACCCGGAGAACGGCCAGCTAGGACTCAAATCGAACATCAATTTCAAGATATGGGATGCCTTCAAACAGGCGGGGATTGAAATCCCCTACCCACGCCGCGACATACAGCTGCTTAACGCGGCGGAGTTGACGCAAGTCAATGCGCGATGACGCATTCGGATAAATCCGCATTGATGGAATGGCTTTACAAGATATAATTTCGCCATTAAGTCCGTGAGAAAAATAAGAATTTTCTAATGCGCAACGAAGTTGCGCTGTTTTACACTGTTGTCGGGTAGGCGAGCTTGCCTGCCATTTGAAGAAGGAATATGCATGGAATTCTTGAACGGCCTGATCGATCTCCCCTGGTGGGGCTATATCGTGGTCACCCTGGTGTTGACCCATATCACGATCGCATCGGTGACGATCTTCCTACACCGCCATCAAGCTCACCGTGCGCTGGATTTGCACCCGATCGTGAGCCATTTCTTCCGTTTCTGGCTGTGGCTGACCACGGGCCAGATCACCAAGGAATGGGCATCGATCCATCGCAAGCACCATGCGCGCTGCGAAACCGCGGAAGACCCGCACAGCCCGCAGATCTACGGCATCAAGAAAGTGTTCTGGGAAGGCGCCGAGCTCTATCGCGCAGCCGCCAAGGATAAGTCGATCATGGAGAAGTACGGCCATGGCACGCCTGACGACTGGATCGAGCGCAACCTGTATACCAAGTACAGCGCTTGGGGCCCGACCACTATGGCTATCATTGATCTCGCGCTATTCGGGCCGAACGGCATCTGGATGTGGGCCGTGCAGATGATCTGGATCCCCGTGACGGCTGCCGGCATCATCAACGGCATCGGCCACTACTGGGGTTACCGCAACTTCGAATGCGAAGATGCGTCGACCAACGTCCTGCCGTGGGGCATCATCATCGGCGGCGAAGAGCTGCACAACAACCATCACACCTTCGGCACTTCCGCCAAGCTGTCCAACAAGTGGTGGGAGTTCGATATTGGCTGGATGTACATCCGCATGATGGAGATCGTCGGTCTTGCCAAGGTACGCCGCGTCGCGCCTAGCGTGAAGGAAGGCGCTGCCAAGGCTGTTTGTGATGCCGACAGCCTGCAGGCCATCATCGCCAACCGCTACGAAATCGCGGCCAAGTACGCCAAGGAACTGAAGGCGACTGTCGCGGCCGAAATCGAGCGCGTCGGTGCCAACGTCAAGATGCCGCAAAACCCGGTCAAGCAGATGCGTGTGTGGCTCAAGCAGGATGCCAAGGATACGCCCGAGCAGGAAAAGCAGACGCTGCAAGCGCTGCTGGCCCAGAGCAAGGTGCTGGAAACGGTCTACCACATGCGCCAGGAGCTGACCGCGCTGTGGGAGCGTTCCTCGTCCTCCAAGGAGCAATTGCTCAAGCAGCTGCAGGACTGGTGCCATCGTGCCGAGGCGTCGGGCATCGAGCCGCTGCGTCAGTTTTCGCTGCGCCTGCGCTCGTTCGCCATGGCTTGAGCGCCGGACGATCCGCTATGATCAAGGGCCGGGTGCATACCCGGCCTTTTTTGTTGTCGGGCGCGATGGCCGCGCATCGGTATCGAGGCCAGACTATCTACTGCATGTCGTTGGGTGCATCGCTGCCATCCCCGGCCGCCGAGTGCAACTTCCCTGTGGTAGCGGGGCCTCGTATCATGAACAGGAGTGAAGCATGAGCATACAAAGAATCGACGTCGGCCCAAGGCTGTGCGAGATGGCGATACACAACGGCACGGCCTATCTGGCCGGGCAGGTGCCGGAAGATACCTCGCTCGATGCGCGGGGCCAGACAGCCCAGGTGCTGGGCTTTATCGATACGCTGTTGGCCCGTGTGGGCAGTGACAAGACGCGCATCCTCTCGGTCCAGATCTTTCTTGCCGACCTGGCGGACTACGACGCCATGAATCAGACCTGGGACGAATGGGTACCCCAGGGCCACACACCGGCCCGCGCCACGGTGCAGGCAAAACTGGCCAATCCGGCATGGAAAGTCGAGATCGTCGTCACCGCAGCGGTCTGATCGCTGCGGGCCTGCTGTGCGCCGCGAGCATCGCGTCGGCGGCGCCTGAGCGCTATGTGATCGACCCGGCCCATACCTACCCAGGTTTTGCCATTGGCCATCTCGGCATCTCGCAGCTGCGCGGGCGCTTCAACAAGACCACCGGCTGGATCGAACTGGATCGGCAGGCCAAGGCTGGCAGGCTGGATGTCACCATCGACGTGACCTCGCTCGATACCGGGTTGGCCCCGCGTGACCGGAATTTGCTGCAGGGCACGTTCGGCGCGGCGCTGTTCGATGCCGAACGTTTTCCGGAAATGCATTACCGGGCCGACAGGATGGTTTATGACGGCGATGTACCGGTAGCCATCGATGGCGAACTGACGCTGCTTGGCGTCACGCGGCCCGTCATGCTGGTGGTGCGGGGGTTCCAGTGTGCATTCAACCCCTTGCGCCTGGCGCAAGGCTGTGGTGCCCAGGCGACGGCGCGGCTCAAGCGCAGCGAATTCGGCATGCTCGGGCTGGAGAGCTGGATTGCCGATGAAGTCGATCTCGTCATCGATGTCGAGGCCTACCCGGAAACCCTGCCGACCGCAGGCCGTGCGCGATGATCGTGCGCGGGCTTAAACGATCTCGACCTTGCCCGACCCCGGTATGCTCTCGACCAGTTGCCAGCCGCATAGCGTCGATGGCGTGAAATAGCCACCCGTGGCCGGCGGCTGCGCCAGCATGCGTTGGATGACCGTCAGCGAGCCGTCGATGGTGAGCTGGTAACCGTTTGCTGTGCGGACTCGCGCAACTTTGACCTGGCCGGCTGCGTTGCGGGCCTCCCCCCAGACGTGGGTGGGCGTGTTGCGTCGCATCGCTTCACCCGGGCCCTGCACCCGCCGCTCGACCATCGTCTTCAGCAGCCGCTGGACCATGCCCCAGCGCATCAACGGGCGCAGCAGATTGAGGCGCCGCATCTGCGCGATGGCGTGCGGCGGTGTTGCCATGTACACCTCGATATTGGGGACGCCGGTACTGTAATAGGCCGTGGCGACATCCCCCCACGGGATGGTCGATGCCATCAACACTCCGCCGCCGAAGTCGATTTCGCGCGTCTTGTAGGCAAACGGCACAGTCGTCACCCGGCCGTTCTTGCGCACCTTGCCGCCGAGCGCCATGCCCTCGACCGAGGTCTTGGCGGTGCCTGGCGAGAGGCGGCTCTTCGAGGCGAAGCCCAGCGCCAGCTCGGTGGCATCCGGCAGCGCCTCTTTCAATGCGCTGGCCACGCAGTCGGTCGGGATGACATCGAAGCCGACACCGGGGCAGAGCACCACGCCGGCAGCCTGCGCAGCGGCATGCTTGCTGTGGGCGTATTCGAACACGCCGATCTCGCCGGTGATGTCGAGGTAGTGCACGCGGTGCTTGAGGCAGGCCGAGATCATGGCCTGGCTCGTGGCCGAGAACGGGCCGGCGCAGTTGAGCACGAGCCCGATGCCGGCCAGTGCCCGGTCTACCGCCTGTTCATCGTCGAGGGGGAAGATGCGTTTCTCGCAGCCAAGCTGGCGGGCAAGCTCGGCGATGGCGCCGTCGCGCCGGCCGGCAAGTATGGGCTTCATGCCCAGGTGTACTGCCTGCTTTGCGATCAGGCTGCCGGTGTAACCGTTGGCGCCGTAGATCATCCACGCTTGCATCGTTCCCTTCCTCCTGGTTGTTCGTGTCGTCGCCCGGATTGCCGCCCCGGCCCCGTGGTGTCGACGTTTTCGCCTAACGCCCCATCACATTCAGGCCACAGATACGGATGGTTTCACCGGTGACGCCCACCGCCTCCGGGCGCACGAGAAACGCGACCAGCTCGGCTACATCGCGCGGCTGGCCAGCCTGGCCCAGCGCGTTGAAGCGGCGGGCGATCTCGCGCACGGCGAAAGGCATCTGGGCCGTCATCGGCGTATCGATGAAGCCCGGCGCCACGGCATTGATGGCCGCGCCACGTTCGGCAAGCTTGCCCGCCATGGCGCGCACGTAGCCGACGATGCCTGCCTTCGCTGTAGCATAGTTGGTTTGGCCGGCATTGCCCGCCAAGCCGGAAATCGACGACAACATGACGATGCGCGCATGGGGTGCCAGATGCCGCTCAAGCATGGCCTCGGTAACGCGCATGGCCGCATACAGATTCACGTCCAGTACGGTCTGCCAATCCTGCCGCGACAGGTTGCGGAAGGTGCGGTCGCGTGTGACACCCGCATTGTTGACCAGCACGTCGATACCGTCCGCAAACGGTATCAGCAACGGGGCCAGTTGTTTGCCCACGTCTGGCGCTGCCAGGTCGAGCTCGATCGCATGCCCGCCGAGCTCCGCCATGCGGGCCCCCAGTGTGGCGCCACCGGGCCGATCCAGGCCGATCACGCGCATGCCCTCTTCGGCCAGGCGCTGGGCAATGGCGAGGCCGATGCCCTGGCCCGCGCCGGTGACGAGCGCCGTCTGCCGGTCGAGCGATCGTTCAGTGGGGGCACGCTCGCCGCCTAACATGCCCGACACGTTGATGACCTGCCCGGACACATAGGCCGAGCGCCGCGATGCCAGGAAGGCCAGCCACGGCGCCAGGCTGGGGGCGGCGCCAGGCGCTGCAGACAGCACGTTGACGGTCGAACCCTTGCGGCCGATTTCCTTGGCAAGGCTGCGGCAAAAGCCGGTGATCGCTTCGGCGACTACAAAGGCATCGGGGTCGTCGCGATAGGCCGTCACGAAGATCACGCGGCTGTTTGGCCCGAGCGTCGAGAGGCGAGGGCAGAGCAGGCCGTAGAGATCGGCCAGATTGTCGGCGCTGGCCCAGCCCGACACATCGACCACCAGCGCCTCGCGCAACGGGCCGCCCTCAGGGGTGCCACGCTCGCCGAACAGCGCGGGCTGCGCTTCGGTGGCTGCCTGCAGCATGGGGCCGCACAGGATGGCACGGAGCGGGAGCTCGGCCATCTCGGCCGTGCGGAACGGGCCGTCGGCACGCAATAGCTCGGTCGCTATCGGCAGCGGCAGTCCGATGGCGCGCAACATGCGCAGCCAGCGCGGATTTACGGGGGGCGATAGGTGGTCCATGTGGTCTCGGTGTCGGGTCGGTTGTGGGGGCTCAGTCGGCAATCCTGTTGTGTGCCGTTACCTGCGGGCACCCAGGCCGGGCAGGCATTGCCCGTGGCGGCGCGTGCATCGTCACTTAGGCAGTTCCCCAACTTGAGCGCCGATGCGAGGCGCGGGTAGTATCGGCTGGCGTTGGCAGGCTCTACTGCCTGACGCTACCGCTTTCTTTCGACATCGGATGCCAGTGTAGCAGACCCGCCCGTGGCTGCTGACGGCATTGCGCAAGGATTCCCGCACGCTATGCAATCCCAGCGAAAAGCCTATCTGTACGGTCTGTCGGCCGTGCTCTGCTGGTCCACGGTGGCCACCGCGTTCAAGCTGAGTCTTGCGCACCTTTCCCCGGCGCAGCTGGTGCTGCATGCCAGCGCGACGTCGGCATTGTTCCTGGTGGGCTGGCTGGTGCTGCGTGGGCGCGGTGCCGAGCTGCTGGCTGGTATCCGTAGCGATTGGCGCAGCTCGCTGCTATTCGGCGCGCTCAACCCCTGCATCTACTATCTGGTGCTGTTTCAGGCCTACAGCCGGCTGCCGGCACAGGAGGCGCAGGCCATCAACTACACCTGGGCGCTCACCATGGCCCTGCTATCCGTGCCCATCCTCAAGCAGCGGCTCAGGGCTTTTGACCTGCTGGCCGCCGCCTGCTGTTATCTGGGCGTGCTGACCATCGCCACCCACGGGCGGCCGTTTTCGCTCGAATTTTCCAACCTCGGCGGGGTGGCGTTCGCACTCGGCAGCACCCTGCTATGGTCGGCTTACTGGCTGTTGAATACGCGTGATCGGCGCGAACCCTTGCTCGGGCTCGCGCTCAATTTCCTGTTCAGCCTGCCGTTGATCGCGGCGTGGTGCGCCTGGCGTGGAGAGCTGGCCTGGCCGGCCTGGCAAGGCTTGGCGGGTGCCGCCTATGTCGGCGTGTTCGAGATGGGGCTGACTTTCGTGCTGTGGCTCAACGCGATGCGCCTGACCCGCAGCGCGGCGCGCATCTCCAACCTGATCTTTCTTTCGCCGCTGCTGTCGCTGTTCCTGATCCACTTCTTCGTGGGCGAGCCTATCCTGTCGTCGACGCTGGTCGGCCTCGGGCTGATTCTCGGTGGGCTCGCCTTGCAGCAATTGGGCGCACGCAGCGAGCAGGTGGCCGGCTGATCGGCTGTTACACCACCAAGGGCGGCTCGTCGAGTGCAGCCATCTGTTCGCGTAGCGCGAGGATGTGGTCCTGCCAGAAGCGTTGCGTGTTGAACCAGGGAAACGCCGCCGGAAAGGCCGGGTCTGGCCAGCGCCGCGCGAGCCAGGCTGCGTAGTGCATCAGACGTAGCGTGCGCAGCGGCTCGATCAGACTGAGCTCGCGCTCGTCGAAATCGCTGAACTGGGTGTAGCCATCGAGTATTACGCCGAGCTGGCGCTGCTGGACCGAGCGTTCGCCACTGATCAGCATCCACAGGTCCTGAATGGCCGGCCCCATGCGGGCATCGTCGAAATCGACGAAATGCGGGCCGTCGGGCGTCCACAGGATGTTGCCTGGGTGGCAGTCGCCATGCAGGCGCAGCGCCGTGATGGCGCCGGCATCCGCCCAGCGTTGCGCAAGCCTTGCCAGCAGCTGTTCGGCCAGCGTCTGGTAGGGCAGGCGCAATTCGGGCGGCAGGAAGTCGTGTTCGAGCAGATAGGTGACCGATTCCGCACCAAAACTCGCGACATCGATGGCTGGTCGATGCTGGAACGGCATCACACGGCCGATCGCATGGATGCGGCCCATGAAGCGGCCCAGCCATTCGAGCGTGCCTTCGTCTTCAAGCTCGGGCGCGCGCCCCGCCCGGCGGGGGCTTAGCGAGAAACGAAAGCCCTGGTGGACGAACAGGGTCCTGCCTTCGTGCACGAGTGGTGCCACCACGGGGATTTCGTTTTCGGCCAGCTTGAGCGTGAACGCGTGCTCTTCGTGGATGGCCTCGTCGGACCAGCGCCCAGGCCGGTAAAACTTGGCGATCAGCGGCGGGCCTTCTTCCTGGCCGACCTGGTAGACGCGGTTCTCATAACTGTTCAGCGCCAGCAGGCGGCCGTCGCAACGAAAGCCGGTGGCATCGACCGCGTCGAGTAGTGTGTCCGGCGTCAGGGCATCATAGGGGTGAGCGGTTTCCATGGCGGCATTCTACGCGCCCCAGCGCAACAACGGGGCTTATCGCCGCGCTTTGGCGTGCCAGCCGAATTGAGGTTGAAAATAATCGGGCAGGCCGTCGCGGAAGGGTGGATAGGCCTCGCCCTCGATCAGCGGCTGCAGCTGGCGGCGGCCGGCGACGCTGAGGTGAAAGCCTTCTTCGTCGAGAAACTCGCGCGGCAGCAGCCGGTCGCCGGTGATGACCTGCGCGAGCGGCACCGGGACGATGTCCCAGCGGTAAGGCGCATCGGCCAGACGGCGGATGGCTGGCATGAAGTCGCGCTGGCCCGCCAGGGCAAGTTCGATCGCCGCGCGGCCGACGGCCTCGGCCTGGGCGCAATCGGTGGCCGAGGCAAGATGGCGCGCGGCGCGCTGCAGGTAGTCAGCCACCGCCCAGTGGCATTTGTAGCCCAGCCGACTGGTCAAAAGTCGTGCCAGCAGCGGGGCGATGCCGCCCAGTTGGCGGTCGCCGGCCGCATCGCGCTCGCCGATCGCGTGTATCGGCTGGCCGTCGGCGTCGGCCAGACCCTCGGCGACGGCGATCGAACAGTAGCCGATGGTGTCCACCGTCGCTTGCACCTTGGCCAGGAAGCGGACCTCATCGAACGCGATCTCGGGGCACAGCAGCAGGTGGGGGCCTTCTTCCGGTGCCCGCGAGGCCAGGCCACATGCGGCGGTCAGCCAGCCGGCATAGCGGCCCATGGTTTCGAGGATGAACACCTTGCTCGAACTGCGCGACATCGAGGCCAGATCGAGGCTGGCTTCCTGGATGGCCGTCGCCAGGTATTTCGCGGTCGAGCCGAAGCCGGGGCAGCAGTCGGTATGCGGCAGATCGTTGTCGATGGTCTTGGGAATGTGGGCCGTGATCAGCGGATAGCCGGCCGCCCGCGCCGCCCGCGCGATGTCGAGGCAGGCATGGGCGGAGCCGCCGCCGCCGTTGTAAAAGAAGTAGCCGATGTCGTGGGTGCGGAACACATCCAGCAGGCGGGCCAGGTCTGCGTCGTTCAGCACGTGACGGCAGGCACCGAACGCACCGCCCGGCGTGCAGGCCAGACGCGCGAGGTCGTCGCTGGTGAAGGCGCCGGTGTCGAACAGCATGTCATCGAGCGCGCCGAGCACGCCATCGTGCGCGGCGAACAGCTTGCCCGGCTGCTGCAGCTTGCGCCATGCGCGTATCAACCCGACGGCAGAGGCATTGATGACGCTGGTGACACCGCCGGCCTGGGCGTAGATGGCATTCACTGCGCTCATGTCGCATCCTCTCTTGGCTGATGCAACAGTTGTAACCGTGGCGTGGGCCGCTGGCAAGCGGGCAAAGAAAAACGCCTCACCCAGGGGGGAGGCGTTTGCGTGCTGCGTCGGTGCCCGATCAGGCGCCGAGTGCCTGGAACACCGCGTCGCGAATCGCGTCGACCGAGCCCACGCCGGCGACCTTGACGTACTTCGGTGCGTCGGCCGCACCGCTGTCGGCGATCTTCGAGTAGTAGCCGACCAGTACTTCGGTCTGCTCGTGGTACACGGCCAGACGCTTCTTCACGGTTTCTTCCTGGTCGTCGTCACGCTGAACCAGGTCTTCGCCGCTGTCGTCGTCCTTGCCTTCCACCTTGGGCGGATTGAACTTGACGTGGTAGGTGCGGCCCGATGCCGGGTGCACGCGACGGCCGCTCATGCGCTCGATGATGGCGCTGTCGGGTACGTCGATCTCGACCACGAAATCCAGCGCCACGCCGGCTTCGCGCATCGCGTCGGCCTGCGGGATGGTGCGCGGGAAGCCGTCGAACAGGAAGCCATTGGCACAGTCGGCCTGCTGGATGCGTTCCTTGACCAGGCCGATGATGATGTCGTCACGCACCAGGCCGCCGGCATCCATGATCTTCTTGGCTTCCAGGCCAAGCGGGGTGCCGGCCTTGACGGCCGCGCGCAGCATGTCGCCGGTGGAGATTTGCGGAATGCCGAACTTGTCGCAGATGAACTTGGCTTGCGTGCCCTTGCCCGCGCCCGGTGCGCCCAAAAGGATCAGTTTCATGTGTTTTCCCTGTTGTTACGGGACGTTGCCGTCCCATTCTCTTTAACCTGTAGCGTTATGGCCTTGCCAGCCGGCGAGCCGGCGGATCTGGCTATGGTTTTACTGATCGTGCATCCCGGCCACGAGGGCGCGGACCCGTTCCAGGTCTTCTGCCGTATCCACGCCCGGTGCTGGGGCTGAGGCGGCGATATGGACGCTGATCGGGTGGCCATGCCACATCACGCGCAATTGCTCCAGCGCCTCATACTGCTCGATGGCGCAGGGCGCGAGCGAGCGGTAGGTACGCAGGAAATGGGCGCGATAGGCATAGATGCCGATGTGCCGGAAGACCGGTAGGCCGGCCGGCAGGGCTTCGCGGTTTTGGGCGAAGGCATCCCGTGCATACGGGATAGGGGCGCGGCTGAAGTACAGCGCGCGGCCAGCGTGGTCAAGCACGACTTTGACCACATTGGGGTTGAATAGGTGTTCCGCCTCGTCGATGGCATGGCAGGCGGTGGCCATGGGGGCCTCGGGATGCTCGGCGAGCTGGCGTGCCACGGCGTCGATCAGCGCCGGGTCGATCAGCGGCTCGTCACCCTGCACGTTGACGACGATGGTGTCGTCGGGCAGTGCCAGCTTGTCGGCTACCTCGGCCAGCCGGTCGGTACCGGAGGCGTGGTCGGGCGAGGTCATCACCGGCTCGAAGCCACAGCCACGCACCGCGTCGGCGATGCCAGCGTGGTCGGTGGCGACATACACGGCGCGCGCGGCCGACAGCCTGGCACGCTCGGCCACGCGCACGATCATCGGCTTGCCGCCGATATCGAGCAGCGGCTTGCCGGGCAGGCGCGTGGAGGCATGTCGCGCCGGGGTGACGACGATGAATTCGGTCATGGAGATGCCGCCCTGCTTACACTTCTTCTTCTGCAGGCAGCTGGCGCGCTTCTTCTTCCAGCATCACGGGGATGCCGTCCTTGAGCGGGAAGGCAAGGCGATCGGCCTTGCAGACGAGTTCGGATTCCGCCTTTTTGTACACGAGCGGGCCCTTGCAGATCGGGCAGACGAGAATTTCAAGCAGCTTGGGGTCCATGCATCTTCCTCAGTGTATCGGCGACGAACTGGGCCAGGTCTGGCTCCACTTCTGCCGACACCGGTAAGGCCCAGATTCTAGCATCTTTTGCGCCGCAACATTTAACCGCGTCTTTTTCCGTCAACAAGATAGCGTCGGCGTCGGGGAAGGCCAGGTCCGACGGCGCATAGGCGTGGTGATCGGGAAATGCATGGCATTCCGCCTCGATGCCGAGCCGTTTGAGATGGTCAAAAAAGCGTTGTGGATTGCCGATGCCGGCCACCGCCACCACACGCATGCTCTGGAAATGGCTGGCGCTGGCGCAGAGTGCCGGATCGGCGAGGTTGGTGAAGCGCTCACCCTGCAGGCGCATGCGAAAACGGGGGGTGGAGGCCGGCGTGGCGACCTCTGCCTGCCCGTTCAGCACGACGGCCGACACCCGGCGCAGGCGCCGGTACGGCTCGCGCAGCGGGCCGGCAGGCAGCAGCAGGCCGTTGCCGAAAGCGCGCGCCGTATCGACCACGCACAGCTCGATGTCGCGCTGCAGGCGATAGTGCTGCAGCCCGTCATCGCAGACCAGGATGTTGCAGCTCGGGTGCTCGGCCAGCAGCGCCCGGCCTGCGGCCGCCCGGTCGCGGCCGACGAACACCGGGCAGCCGGTGCGCTGGGCCATCAGCACCGGCTCGTCGCCGACGTCGGCTGGCGCCGAGGCTGGCGTTACCGCGGCGATACCGCGAATCTGGCCACCATAGCCGCGGCTGATGATGCCTGGCCGATAACCGAGCTGGCGCAAGCCCGCCACCAACGCGATCGTGAGGGGGGTCTTGCCCGCGCCGCCGACCGTGATGTTGCCGACCACCACGACCGGCACCGGCAGTTTCACCGACTGTTTCCAGCCGGCCTGGAACAGGCCACGGCGTATGCTGGCGACGGCGCCGAACAGCAGCGTCAGCGGCAGCAATGGCAGAGTGAGCGCGGAAGTACGGTACCAGAGCCGTTCGATGGCAGACATGGGGCGGGTGGAGGGGGAAAGCCCGAAGCATAAAACAAAACCGCCCACGAGGGGCGGCTTGTCCTGCGCGACCGGGCCTTGCTTACTGGCCGGTGGATTGCGTCGCGAAAGTGATGCGGGCGAAACCGGCGAAGCGCGCGGCCTCCATGACATTGACCACCGACTGGTGAGTGGCCTTGGCATCGGCGTTGATGATGATGACCGGGTCCTTCTGGGCGCCGGCGGCTTTCTTCATCTCGACGCTGAAGGCTTCCGGGCTCTGGAAGGCAATCAGGGCGTTGTTGATCATGTAGCGACCGTTCGCATCCACCGCGACGTCGAGCTCGGCAGGCTTGTCTGCGGGCTTCTCGGCATCGGCCTGCGGCAGGTTGATCTGCATTTCGGCGTAGCGCGAGTAGGTGGTGGTGACCATCAGGAAGATCAGGATCACCAGCAGCACGTCGATCAGCGGAATGAAATTGATCTCCGGCTCTTCGTGCAGCTTGCCTTTGCGGAAATTCATGGCTGGCTCCGCTTAGATCTTGCGTTCGCCATGGACGACTTCGACGAGCTTGATCGCCTGCTGTTCCATATCCACGGTCAGCGAATCGATCTTGCCCTTGAAGTGGCGGTAGAAGCCCATCGACGGCACGGCCACGACGATGCCCATGGCGGTGTTGTAGAGCGCCACCGAGATGCCGTGAGCGAGCACGGCCGGGTTGTTGCCGGTAGGCGCTTGCGAACCGAAGATCTCGATCATGCCGATCACGGTGCCCAGCAGGCCCATCAGCGGCGACAGCGACGCGATGGTGCCAAGCGTGGTGAGGAAGCGCGACAGGTCGTGCACTACGGCCGAGCCAGCTTCTTCGATCGACTCTTTCATCACGTCGCGCGAGCTGTTGACATTGCGCAGGCCCGCCGCGAAGATGCGGCCCAGTTGCGAGCCGTGGCCCAGCTTGGTGAGCATTTCCTGGCTCACGCCGCCCGAGCGGTAGTCCTGCACCACCTTGTTCAGCAGGCCCTTGGGCGCGACGACGTCGTTGCGCAGCGACAGCAGGCGCTCGATGATGATGGTGACGGCGGCGATCGATGCCAGAATCAGTGGATAGATGGGCCAGCCGGCGGCCTGGATGATGGATAACACGGTGACTCCGTTCCTCGCGAATTCGTTGATACGCTTGGCGCAACGGCGGCCAGGCGCTTGTTTCAAGGGTGCTAACTTTAGCCGGTCGGTGTGGCTTCGGCAAGTATGCACTTGTCAATATTTGCCGCCTGCCGGCGCGCTGTGGATACCTTGGTGGGTTTATCGTGCCAGGCTTGTAAGAAATGTGGATAAGTTTGTGGATTGACACGGAGAAAACCGCTCCCGGCCTGGCCATATCGGCAGACTGGTCCGTTTTTAGAGTGTCAATTCTAAAATAATCCTAGGTAAAACAAATCTTTACCGGTGTTGGCTTGCGCCTGCGGCAGCGATTGCGCTCAGGCGGCACGGACGCCGGGTTGTGGATGAATCCCCGTGGCCTCATTGGATAATGCAAGTCGGGTGCTCAGCGTATCCGAGCTCAACCGCAGCGTTCGGGCACTGCTCGAACAGAATCTCCCGCTGGCCTGGGTGGGGGGGGAAATCTCCAACCTGACCATCGCGGCGTCCGGCCACTGGTATTTCTCGCTCAAGGATGCGCAGGCCCAGGTGCGCTGCGTGATGTTCCGGCACAAGGCAGCCCTGCTCGACTTCCGCGCGACGGAGGGCATGCAGGTCGAGGTGCGTGCGGTGCCCGGGCTCTACGAGGCGCGCGGCGAATTTCAGCTCGGCGTCGAGTTCATGCGCCGTGCCGGCCTCGGTGCGCTGTTCGAGGCATTCGAGCGGCTCAAGGCCAAGCTGCAGGCCGAGGGGCTGTTCGACGCGGGGCTCAAGCGGGCGCTACCGCGTTTCCCGCGGCGCATCGGCATCGTCACCTCACCGGCTGCCGCGGCGCTGCGCGATGTGCTGACCACCCTGAAGCGGCGCATGCCCAGCCTTCCCGTCGTGCTCTACCCGTGCCAGGTGCAGGGGGTAGAGGCCCCGGCACAGATCGTGCGGGCGATCGAGGCGGCAAGCCGGCGCGGCGAGTGTGATGTGCTGATTGTCTGCCGTGGTGGCGGCGGCATCGAGGACCTGTGGGCGTTCAACGACGAGGCGGTGGCGCGCGCCATCGCCGGCTGTGCGATGCCGGTGGTGGCTGGGGTCGGGCATGAAACCGATTTCACCATCGCCGATTTTGTGGCCGACCACCGGGCGCCGACGCCGACCGCGGCCGCCGAGCTGGTCAGCCCCAACCGCGAGGCCCTGTGCGCCCATCTGGATCAGTTGCAGCGGCGCCTGGCACGCGACATGGAGCGGGGCCTGGCGCTGCGCGCGCAACGCGTGGATTACCTGTCGCGGCGGTTGGTGCACCCGGGCCAGCGCCTGGCACAACAGGCGCGTGACCTCGATGCGCTGCAGCTGAGGATGGCCTGTGCCGCTGGTGGCCTGCTCGCGCGAGCCGAGCTGCGGCTCGCCAATGCGCAACGCCGTTACCGGATGGTCCGGCCTGCTGTCGCGGCCGGCCAGTTGCGCGTCGAGCAGCTGGCGGCGCGTCTTGCGCGCGGCTGGCACCATCTGCACGAGCAGCAGGTGGCGCGGCTGGCCTCGTGCCAGGTCCAGCTCAAGCAATTGAATCCGCAGGCAGTGCTGGAGCGCGGCTACAGCATAGTGCGCGACATCGACGGCCGCGTGGTGCGGGCTGCAGGCGATGTCCAGCCGGGCGAGCTGCTGCGGCTGACGCTGCACCAGGGCTGGCTCGACGCGCAGGTGCTGGCGGGCAGCCGGGAGCCCTGAGCCGGGGAGCGCCTGGCGTGGTGGTGCAGGGCGAGGGCGTTCAGCTGCCGATGAAGGCGCGATAGCGGTCCGCCGTCGCGCCGGGCTGCTCCAGCATCGGCAGGTGGCCGACGCCCGGCAGGATGACCACCTTGGTGGGTACCTGCTTCAGGCCCTGCTGCAGCACCGGCACGCTGGATACGTCCAGCACCTTGTCCTGGTCGCCCCACACGATCAGCGTCTTGGCCTTGATCTTGGGCAGCTCGGGTTCGAGCGGCAGCTGCTGGTCCCACAGCTCCTTGAATATCTTGCGATTGAACTCGCGGTGGTCGTAGGACTTCTGCGCGAAGTAGTGCTTCATGAAGTCGGGCAGATAGGGCGGGTCGGCGAAGATCAGCTTGAGGAAATCGCCGTAACGTTCCGGGTCGTCGATGATCAGCATGTTCTTGCCGCTCGACACGGCTTTCAGGAACGGCGATTGCGTCGGGCTGTTGATGCCGGCGGTGTCGAACAGCGCGAGGCTCTTCACGCGGTCGGGGTAGGTGGCGGCGAACCACGCCGCGATGTAGCCGCCCATCGAGTTGCCTACCAGGTGGGCCTTGGCGATGCCCTGTTGATCGAGCAGCTGGCGAATCCGCTCGACCTGCCTGGGAATGCTGTAGGACGCCGTGGTGATGCGGCTCGAATCGCCAAAACCGGGCAGGTCGGGGGCGATGACGTGGTAATCCTTGGTCAGATAGCGCGAGAAGCGCGTCCAGTTGTCGGCATCGCCGCCAAAGCCGTGCAGCATCACGATCGGCTCGCCGGTACCACCTTCCAGGTAGTAGACGATGTGGCCGTCGATCTCGGTATGCTTGCGTTCCAGCCCCGAGAGCGTGCGCTCGAGCCCGAGCGCGGCCTGTACCGATTGCTCGGAGCTGCAGCCCTCAGTATTGAGCAGGCTCATGGCGATCAGCGATGCCGTGACGATGCGTAGCAACATGGGTGTTGTCCGACAGGTTGGGTTGCCTGAATTGTAGCCCTGATGCGGTTCTGCGCGGAAGTGAAAATATTGACGTTGGCATTTTTTGTGGCCATGTAACTGCGGTGCACCATACCCAATGCTTGCCCATGGAACCATTGCCGTGCGCGGCCGGGCCACCGTCTGGCCGCCCCCGCCGCGCGAACTTTGCCCGGGGCTGATATGCTGTGCGGCCCGAGGAGTGAACCAGATGCAATTCGAACACATCGTCGTCATCAACGACCCGAACAACCCGATGCTGGCTGACCTGAGTCCGAGCCAGATATGGCAGGGCCTGGTCATGCGCGTCGAGGCGCCGCAGCTGTTTCTTGACAACGTCGAGCGCGTCACCATCGAGGAACGCGGCGACAGCCTGATCGTGCGCGAGATGCAGCTGGGTAAGCTGCTGGTGCGTGACCGCATCCACCTCGAGCCTGCCCGCCGCATGCATTTCGAGACCGAGCCGTCCGAGCTGCACGGTGGCGGCAAGCTGACCGTAACGCTCGAGAGCCCGGCCGCGGGCACGCTGCTGCTACGCTTTGCCTATGAGACGCCGCACGACGATACCGCCGATACCGAGGACGCCAAGCTGCTCGGCTATCTGAAGGCAGCCTACCGTGCCAACGATGTCGATGCGGTGCGCAAGATCCGCGAACTGGCCGAAGCGGGCAAGCTCGGCGATTGAGCAGAAACGAACCGCGAGGCGGTTCCATTCAGGAGTAGATGATGAAAAAACACGGTAATACCATCAAGCCACGCGATGTTGCGGCCATGGCGCTCGCCCATTGCCGGGGCGGGGCGCACGACAAATCTCCGGGTGCGAAACGACAGGCGGCGAGGCGCGATCTCGCACGGGAAATGGCGGCCCTCAACGGCCGGCGCAACAAGGGCTCGCAAGAGCCCTTTTTCATGGCCGCGTGACAGGCTTTCAGGGCGGCGGCGTGGAAGGCTAAAATGGCACGACAAGGAGGATGTGCTGTATGAGAACAATCGGTGTGATCGGCGGCATGAGCTGGGAATCCAGCCAGCTTTACTATCGTCTGCTCAACCAGAAGGTGAAGGAGCGCATGGGCGGCTTGCACTCGGCCAAGCTGCTGATGTCCTCGCTCGATTTCGCGGAGCTCGCCGCGATGCAGGAAGACGGCCACTGGCACCAGATCGGCGTCAAACTCGCGCATGAGGCGCGGCGGCTGGAGCTGGCCGGGGCCGACTGCATCCTGGTCGCGGCCAATACCATGCACAAGGTCGCCGACCAGATCGAGCACGTGCTGACCGTGCCGCTGATCCATATCGCGGATGCCACGGCCCAGGCCGTCAAGATGCGCGGCATCCGTCGCGTCGGCCTGCTCGGCACCAAGTACACCATGGAGCAGGAGTTCTACGCCGGCAGGCTGACCATGCAGCACGGGCTCGACGTGCTGGTGCCGACGGTGGAGGACCGCGAGCTGATCCACCACGTGATCTACCAGGAGCTGTGCCAGGGTCGTTTCGATGGCGCCTCGCGCCGGCATTTCATCGAGATTATGCAGGAGCTCGTCCGGCGCGGCGCGCAGGGCATCATCCTGGGCTGCACCGAGATCGGCCTGCTGATCACGCAGGACGACAGCGCCGTGCCGCTGTTCGATACCGCGCAGCTGCATGTCGAGGCCGCCGTGGAGTTCGCGCTCGAGCACATGCCGCGCTGACTTGCGTGTTTCCCGCACAGACAGCGGTGTCGCACCCGTGCTCCAATGCGGCACCATGAATCAGCCTCGACAACAGGAATTCTGGCGCGGTGCGCGCGATACCTTTGCCATGATGGTGGCGGCGGCGCCGTTCGCCGTCATTTTTGGCACGCTGGCCGGCAGCGCCGGCCTGTCGCTCGCGCAGGCGCAGGCGATGTCGTTGGTGATGTATGCCGGCTCGGCGCAGTTCATCGCCGTGTCGTTGTTCGCCTCGGGCACCGGCCTCGCGGTGATGTGGCTCACCACGCTGGTGGTCAATCTGCGCCACCTGCTGTATGCCGCCACGCTGTTGCCGCATGTGCGGCACCTGCCGCAGCGCTGGCTGGTGCCGATGGGCTTCTGGCTCACCGACGAGACCTTCGCCGTGGTCAACCACCGCTACAGCGAGGCCGGCTCGCGCGAGTACGCGCACTGGTACTACGTCGGTGCGGCGCTGCCCTTCTATCTGAACTGGAATGCCTGGACGCTGCTCGGCCTCACTATCGGCCAGCTGTTCCCGGGGCTGGCGAAGATGGGGCTCGATTTCGCCATGTCGGTGACCTTCATCGGTATCGTCGTGCCCTCGCTCAGGAATCGCCCGATGCTGGCCGCCTCGCTCTCGGCCGGCCTGGTCGCGCTGCTGGCCCATGCGTGGCCCTACAAGCTCGGCCTGATGGCCGCCGCCGCGGCTGGCGTCGCGGTCGGCCTGCTGCTGGAGAAGCGCCAATGAACTACTGGCTCGCCATCGTCGGCATGTCGCTGATCACCTTCGGCATCCGTTACGCGCTGTTCGCCTTTGCCGCCAGTGTGCGCTTTCCGCCGACGCTGGAACGCGCGCTGCATTACGTGCCGCCGGCCGTGCTGTCGGCCATCGTTTTCCCGGCCGTGCTGATGCCCGACGGCCATACCCTGGCGCTCGGCTGGCGCAACCCCTACCTGATCGGCGCAGTGGTTGCCATCACCGTCAGCGCGCTGACGCGCAAGCTGCTGCTGACCACCATCGTCGGCATGGCGGTATTCTTCGTGTGGAAGATGGCCGTGGCTTAGCCCGGCTCGTCGTCCGGCAAGGCCGGCGGCGGCAGTTCGTCGCGTTGCCCCAGGCGCTGCCGCATGAAGTCGCGCAGCGCGTATTCGATCTGCGCGTTGACGCTGCGCAACTCGGCCTCCGCCAGGCGTTCATACCAGTCGAGCAGGCTCGCATCGACGCGCAACGCAAACCCCTTCTTGCCGCCCTTGCTCATCAGTTGTACAGCGTCCCGGTATTGACGACGGGTTGGGCGTCCTTGTCGCCACACAGCACCACGAGCAGATTGCTGACCATCGCGGCCTTGCGCTCGTCGTCGAGCTCCACCACCTGCTTTTCGGAGAGCGATTTCAAGGCGGACTCGACCATGTCCACCGCACCGTGCACGATCTTCTGCCGCGCGGCCAGCACGGCCTCAGCCTGCTGGCGGCGCAGCATCACGCCAGCGATCTCGGGGGCATAGGCAAGATGGGACAGGCGCGCGTCATCGATCGCGATGCCGGCCTGTTCGACATGTTTCTGGATCTCCGCCACGAGGCAGCGCTGGATTTCCTCCGGGCTGCCGGACAGCGAGGCGTCGCTGTCCTCGGGGTTATCGTAGACGTACTCGCGCGCCAGGTGGCGGATAGCCGATTCGGCCTGAATTGCGATGTAGTTCGCATAGTCGTCGACCTCGAAGACCGCCTTCGCGCTGTCCTCCACCCGCCACACGATCACGGCGCCGATCTCGATCGGGTTGCCGCGCTTGTCGTTGACCTTGAGCGTCTGGCTGGCGAAATTGCGCCGGCGCAGCGAGACCTTGCGCTTGCTATAGAACGGGCTGCTCCAGCGCAGGCCTTCGGCCGTCACCGTGCCGACATACTTGCCGAACAGCGTCAGCACGGCCGATTCGTTGGGCTGCAGCATGTACAGGCCCGGCGCGACAACGAGCAGCGAGAGCACCGCCAGCGCAATGCCGATGATTGGCGTGCCGGCCAGCAACAGATAGGCGGCGCAAAGCTGCGCCAACAGCAGAAATACGAGGGCGGCAATGCCAGAAAGGCTGCCGGTGTCCTTGTCGCTACTTGCCATGATGGCTCCATTTGATATCAGAGTGATATCACTCTAGTGCTGAAAAATGGCAAATGCAAGTGCGACCTGCGCAGGCTCCCCGCTCGGGGAACCGCTAGCCGGCCAGCCAGTGCTCGATGTGGCGGCGGACTTCGGCGGCCAGGTCGGGGCGCAGGCAGTCGATTTCAACCGTGTCGCCCATGCCGCGAAGCCAGGTCAGCTGCCGCTTGGCGAGCTGGCGCGTGGCAAAGATGCCCTTGTCGCGCATCGTCGCGTAATCGACCTCGCCTTCGAGGTATTCCCAGGCCTGGCGGTAGCCGACGCAGCGCATCGACGGCAGGCCGGCGTGCAGCGCCGGGTAATGGGCGCGCAGTCGCTGCATCTCGTCGAGAAAACCCTGTTCCAGCATCTGGTCGAAGCGCTGCTCGATGCGCTGATGCAGCACCGCGCGCTCGGACGGCACCAGCGCGAGTTTCAGCAGCCGGTAGGGCAGCGGTGTGCTGGTCTGGCGCGCAAGCAGCGCCGACATCGGCTCGCCGCTCAGGCGGTGGATCTCGAGCGCGCGCTGGATGCGCTGGCTGTCGCCGGGCTGCAGCCGCGCCGCGGTCTCGGCATCGACCTTGGCCAGCTCGGCGTGCATCGCCGGCCAGCCGCGCACGGCGGCCTCGGCATCGAGCTCGGCGCGCACGGCGGGGTCGGCCTGCGGCAGTTCGGACAACCCCTCCTGCAGCGCCTTGAAGTACAGCATGGTGCCGCCGACCAGCAGCGGCACCTTGCCGCGCGCGGTGATCTCGGCCATCAGCGCCAGCGCGTCGCCGCGAAATTGCGCTGCCGAGTAGCTATCGGTTGGGTCGATGACGTCGATCAGGTGGTGCGGTGCGCGTTCGAGCGTGGCCGCGTCGGGCTTGGCGCTGCCGATGTCCATGTCGCGGAACACCAGCGCCGAGTCGACGCTGATCAGTTCCAGCGGCAGGGTTTGCACGAGTTCGACCGCCGCGCCGGTCTTGCCGCTCGCGGTGGGGCCCATGAGAAAGATGGCGGGAGGGTGTGTCATGTCAGGCGTCGCAACAACTGGCTAATGGACATCGCCACCGCAACCGAGAGCGCGATGGCAGGCAGGAAGGCCCAGCCGCCGAGGGGTTCGAGCAGGCTGGCGAGCAGCATGGAAAAGGCGCCGAGCCCGGTCATGCCGGCGCCGAAGCCCTTGAGCTGCACCAGCAGCGCGTCGCGGCCCGCGTTGGCGAGCGTGAACGCCGGCATGACCGAGCTGGCCACCGGGAACACCGTCAGTACGCCGGTCAGCGACGAGCCGATGCGCGTGGCGACGGCAGTGAGCCCGATCACCAGCAGCAGCGCCGCCGCCATGCGCGCCGCGAGCTCCAGCTTGGGCAGATGGGCGCCGCGCGGCGTGGCCGATGGCTTGGGTATCGCCAGCGTGCCGGCAATCAGTACTACGATCGCGCCGATACCGAGCCAGGCCTGGCCGATCAGGCCCGATTCGCTGAACGCGATGCCGACCGCGAGAAAGCCCAGCCAGCCGGCCAGCAGGCTCGCGAGCCAGCCGCGCCGCGCGCTGACCCAGGCCATCAGCAGCAGGTGGGCCGTGATCGCCCACAGGCCGGCCGGGATCGCGCGCGCCGAGGCGGCGGCAAAGCTCGCGCCGTGCTGCAGCCACAGCGCCGCGACGATCGGGCCGGCGACCAGCGGCAGCCCGCCGAGCAGGCCGGCCACGGCTTGTCCCCAGCGCTTGCCGGCGAGGCTGGCGAGCCCGATGAACAGCGGGGCGCCGAAGAATTTGATGACGAGGACTTCCATGATGCGTTTCTACTCGAATTCTGGCCGTTGCCGACCGGGCTGCGCGCTCACTGGCCGCGCATGAACAGCTTGTCGAGCTCGCCCATGCTGAGCCGGAACCAGGTCGGCCGGCCGTGATTGCACTGGCCAGAGCGCTCGGTGGCCTCCATGTCGCGCAGCAGTGCGTTCATCTCGGTCAGCGTGAGCTGGCGGTTGGCGCGCACTGCGCCGTGGCAGGCCATGGTGGCGAGCAGCTCGTTGCGGCGCTCGGTGAGCACGCGGCTGGCGCCGACCTCGCGGATGTCCTTGAGCACCGCGCGCGCCAGCTCGGCGGCGTCGGCCTGTTGCAGCATCACCGGCACGGCGCGCACGGCGAGATGGGTGGGCGAGGCGATGCCGATCTCGAAGCCTAGCCTCGGCAGCAGCTCACCCTGTTCCTCGACGGTGGCGACGTCGAGCCGGTCGGCCTGGAACACCACCGGGATCAGCAAGGGCTGCATTGCCAGCGAATCGGCGTCGAGCGCCGTTTTCAGCCGCTCGTAGACGATGCGCTCGTGCGCCGCGTGCATGTCGACGACGACCAGCCCCTCGGCGTTCTGCGCCAGCACGTAGATGCCGTGGAGCTGGGCGATCGCGTAGCCGAGCGGCGGCACCACCAGGTCGGCGGGGGCGGCGTCGGTGCTTGACGACGCTGCCAGAACCGGGCTGAGCGCCAAGCCTGGCGCCGCTGACAGGCCCGCGCCAGGATTGGCTTTGAGGCCACCGAACAGGGTTTCGTAGAAATTGCGCGGCTCGTGTGCCGCGAGCGGCATCGCGGCCTGCTCGTAGCGCGGATATTGGCTGGATGCGATCGGCGCGGCGCCGCCCGCATCGACCACCGGCACCGCCGTCCCCGCCGTGGTCAGCGCCAGCGCCTTGTGCAGCGCGTGGAACAGGAAACGGTGGACCGGCTGCGATTCGCGGAAGCGCACCTCGATCTTGGTCGGGTGGACGTTGACGTCGACGCCTTCCGGGTTCAACTCGAAGAACAGCGCATAGGCCGAATGGCGGTCGTGGTGCAGCACATCCTTGTAGGCCTCGCGGATCGCATGGGCGACGACCTTGTCGCGCACGAAGCGTCCGTTGACATAGAAGTACTGCGCGTCGCGGCTCGATTTCGACAGCGTCGGCGAGCCGGCCAGGCCGTACAGGCGCAGGCCGCCGGCGCTCTCGTCGAGCGTCAGCGCCGACTGGGCGAAATCGGCGCCGAGTATGGCGGCGATGCGCTTGTCCAGCGGCTGCCTCGGCAGGCGCCACTGCGCCTTGCCGTTGTGGAACAGGGTGAAGGCGACATCCGGGTAGGCGAGCGCGATGCGACGGAACATGTCCTCGCAATGCGCGAACTCGGTGCCCTCGGTCTTGAGGAACTTGCGCCGTGCCGGGGTGTTGTAATACAGGTCATGCACCTCGACGCGCGTGCCGGCGGCGAGCGCCGCGGGCTGCGGCTCGGAGAGGGTGCCATCGAGCGTATCGACCTGCCACGCCATGTCCTGCCCGGCTGCGCGGCTGGTCAGGGTCAGCCGCGACACCGAGGCGATCGAGGCCAGCCCTTCGCCGCGGAAACCGAGCGTGGCGACCTTCTGCAGGTCGTCGAGCGAGGCGATCTTGCTCGTGGCGTGGCGTGACAACGCCAGCGCCAGCTCGGCCTTGGCAATGCCGCCACCGTTGTCGGTGACGCGGATCAGCTTGATGCCGCCCTGCTGCAGGTCGACCTGGACTTCGCCGGCGCCGGCGTCGAGGCTGTTCTCGAGGATCTCCTTGAGCGCCGACGCGGGGCGCTCGACCACTTCGCCAGCGGCGATCTGGTTGATCAGGTGGTCGGGCAGCAGATGAATGACGGGCATGGCGGAACGGCTTGGCGCAAAACGCGATTATACCAGCCTGATCCAACACCACCCGCCGGGCATTCACAGGGCAGCCGGGCAGCGCGATGGCGCTGCGATGCCGCGTCTTGCTCCTTACCTGACCTTGCGTGTCGCCATGTGCTTGAGATAGCGCATCAGCTGGTTCAGCTCGGTTTCCGACAGGGTGTCCTCGCTGAACGCCGGCATCTGCGCCTTGCCCCAGCTGCGCAGGCTCTGCGGGTTGCGGATCAGCACCTGCAGATAGGGCTCGCGCAGGTATTCGGTGGGGTTGCGCGGTACGTTGAGGTCGGGGCCGAGGTTGGCGTCGCCGGCGCGGTTCAGCGTGTGGCAGGCCATGCAGTGCTTCTGGAACATGGCAAAGCCGGCGCGTACCGGGCTGTCCGCCGCCAGCGTGGCGGCCGGGGCGAGCGCCGGGTAGCGCTCCTCGATCGCGGCGACGCGGTCGATGCGGGCGATCTGGTACGGCCATTGCTCGGGTGTAACCTTGCTCTTCTCCGGGTTCAGCCACACCAGGTAGAGCGGGCCCGCGCTGGCGCCGTCGCCGCCTGGCTTGACCGGCGGCCAGCGCGCCTCGTCGGGCTCGATCGCCAGCCATGGCTCGGCCCCGTTTTCATTGAGCAGCAGGCTTGCCGGCAGGGTGGCGGCAAAGCCGTCGAGCGCGACGATGCGCACGGTATCGCTGGCCTTGAAGCCGGCCTGCTTCAGCAGCGGCGCGAACGGCACGGCGCGGTAGCGCATCGGGCGCTGGTAGCTGACGTCGTTGGGAATATCGATGTCGCGCGCCTCGCTGTGCGACAGCAGCGCCGGTTTTTCGAGTTCGAGGTGGGTATTGCCATTGTTGATGCTGAGCATGGCGGCGCCTACCAGGCCTGGCAGGCTCAGCAGGGCGGCGAACAGATGGCGCAACGGCATGCGCATGGTCGATCTCCGAGGGTTGGACTTCAACATGATAGACGCCGCCGGCCGCCGGCGGGAGGGCGGTGGTTCGGGGTGCGAAGGCCCGCGGCGCACGCCCGTCGGTGGCAGGTCAGGCTTATGCAATTTGCATTGGCGTATCCGTGCCTCGATCCGGCTGCGTGCCGGCCGGGCATCGTGGCAGGTGCCATCCGGCTCCTTGGCTTGCCTGCAAAGGCTTGTCCACAGCCGGTTTTCATGGTCCTGAACGTAGCGACGGCGGGGGCCGGGCCGAAACGGATGCCGGCCACGGCCAAATGCCGTCCATATCCCGAAGAAAATATATTTAATGCCATTTGAATTTCATGGGGCCACGGTTATGATGTCAGTACAACAAAGAAAACATCACGCAAAGGAGCTTTCCCATGGGAGATATCAACTTTCGGCTGCCCTTGCCGCCGCGCCCGGAGAACGTCACCGGTCAGGTCGAAATGGTGCCGCTGAGCTTGTACAGGCTGTTCGGTGAGGAGCACGGCAGCATCGTCATGCTGTGCATGGACAAGCTTGAAGCCCGCATCCGCCGGGATCGCGGCAGCCTGTCGAGCCTGATCAACGATCTGGGCGAGCTCAATGTGGTATTCAACCACATCGACGAGGGCCGGCCGATCATGATGCCGGTGCTCAATTCGCGCCGCCGCGACGTGACACGGCAGATGATCGTCGATGCCGGGCGGCACCAGCTCTACGCGCTGCGCAACCGCGGGCTGGACCAGTTGCCGGTCATCGTGCCGCAAGGGCTGATGGCGCAGTTCGAGGCACAGTTCGGGGTGCGCGGCACGAGCCAGTAGGGCCCGCCAAACAGGGGAGAGTCGGGGTTGACACGGGTGGCGAAGCGGTCTGGGCTGATATAAGCTGACCGTGATATACCCGCCGCGGCAGCTGCCCGTCGCCCTTGCGGAGGCATCCCGTCATCCCTGCCCAGGACTGCCATGCACCCTGTCGTCGACGACCCGAAATCCAAGGCGCTGCGCTATATCGGCGCGAGTGTCTTGCTCTTCATCCTTGCCGTGATGCTGCCCCCTTACCGCCTGTTCGAGGAACGGCAGGCAAGCATGCTCGAGCTTCACCTGCTGCTTGAGCTGTTTTCGGTCATCGTCTGCGTGCTGGTGGCCGCGGTGTCGTGGTATTCCTTCGACCATGAAGAGCGGGCGGAAACCGGGCTGCTGGCTGCCGGCTTTCTCTCCGTGGCGGTGCTCGACCTGGCGCACGCGCTGTCCTACGACGGCATGTCGCGTTTTGTCACCGACAATTCCACGCCCAAGGCGATCTTCTTCTGGCTCGCCGGCCGTAGCTTTGCGGTCGTGACGATATTGCTGGTCGCGCTGGATCTGCGCCTGATACGCGGGCGCCTGCCGTGGGTGCTGGGGTTCGCCATGGCCGCTATCACCGCGCTGTGGTTTGGCCTGTTCCATGCCGATGCGTTCCCGCTGACATTCATCGCGGGCCAGGGAGTGACGCCGTTCAAGTCGGCCTTCGAATACCTGTTGTGTGCGAGCGACCTGCTGATCGCCGTGCTGTTCTGGCGCAATGCCACCCCCCGCAACGCCGACCGCTTTTACCCACTGGCTGCGGCCAGCATCATCATGGGCTTTGGCGAGCTGGTGTTCGCGCATTACCGGGCACCGACCGACTTTCTCAATACCTTCGGCCACTCGTTCAAGGTGGCGAGTTACGCGCTCGTGTTCCAGTCCTTGTTCGTGTCGGGCATGCGTCGCCCCTTCTTGCGGCAGCTCAAGACCGAAGAGGCGCTGCGCAACAGCGAGGCGCGCCTGCGTACGCTGGGCGATAACCTGCCCGACAGCTATGTCTACCAATACACGCGCGACAGCGCCGGCAAGCCGCACTTCCTGTTCCTGAGCGCGGGGGTGGAAAAGCTGCACGGCATCAGCCCGGCAAGCGCCATGAAGGATGCCAACCTGCTGTTCTCGCTGATCGACTCGGCGCAGGAGCAGGCCTTGCGCGAGGCGGAGCTGCGCAGTGCCGCCACCCTGGGTGACTTCAGCGTCGATCTTCGGGTACGGGTGCCGCAAGGCGGTTGGCGCTGGCTGCAGATACGCTCACGGCCGCTGCGCGACGCCGCGGGCAACCTGCTGTGGGATGGCGTGGCGACCGACATCACCGAGCGCAAGCGCATCGCTGCCGCGTTGGAGGAAAGCCGTACGCGCCTTGCCGGCATCATCGATTCGGCCATGGACGCAGTGATCACCATCACCAGCGACCGCCGCATCGTGGTGTTCAATGCCGCGGCGGAACACATGTTCCAGTACCGCACCGCAGAGATGATAGGCGAGGAGATCGATCGCCTGATCCCGCCGCGTTTTCGCGAGGGGCACGCGGCCCAGATCACCGACTTTGGCGACACCGGGCGGACCAATCGCCCGATGGGTGCGTTCGGCGGCATCTTCGGCCTGCGCGCCAACGGCGAAGAGTTTCCGATCGACGCAGCAATTTCGCAGGTCACGGCCGGCGGCCAGCAGCTCTACTCCATCATCCTGCGCGATACGTCCGCGGCCAGGCAGGCAGAAGCCACGCGCCTGCAGCTGGAGGCCCAGCTGCGGCAGATGCAGAAGATGGATGCCCTGGGCACCCTGGCCGGCGGCGTCGCGCACGATTTCAACAATATCCTGGCCACCATCGATGGCTGCGCCGAGCTGGCCTCGCACGAGCTCGCCGCCGATCACCCGGCGCGGGCCCCGCTCGCTTCGCTGCGTACGGCCAACCGGCGCGGACGCGACCTGGTGCGGCGCATCCTGATGTTCAGCCGGCGCCAGCAACCGCAGCGTGCCCCGCTCGACATCGCTGCTGTCGTGGAAGAGGCGGTGCGCCTGCTGCGCGCTACCCTGCCGGCACAGGTCGCCATGGAGCTGACCAGTGCCGCGAACTTGCCGAGCGCCGTCGCCGATCGGACCGAGATCGAACAGATCGTCATCAACCTGTGCACCAATGCCTGGCAGGCCATGGGGGAGGGCGGCGGCCAGGTGAGGATCCGCGTCGAGTGTATCGATGTCGATGACACCCTGCCGGATCGGCCGCTCAACCTGCTGGCCGGCTCCTACATCCGGCTGACCGTGGCGGACAACGGGCCGGGCATGAGCCGCGAAACGCAGGCACGCATCTTCGAGCCCTTCTTCACGACCAAACCGGTAGGCACCGGCACCGGCCTTGGGCTGGCCGTGGTGCATGGCATCGTGTCCGGATGCGGCGGCGCGGTCAGCGTCAGCAGCGAGCCGGGGCAAGGGGCGACGTTCTTCGTCTACCTGCCCGCCAATGCCATGCCGGTGACGGCCGAGGTGGGGCAGCCCGCGCGCGAGGTGCCGCATGGCACCGGGCAGGAGATTCTCTATGTCGATGATGAGGAGTCGCTGGTCTACATCGCCGATCGCCTGCTGTCCCGTCTGGGCTACCGCGTGAGCGGCTTCACCGAGCCGGAACAGGCGCTGGCGGCCTTGCGCCGCGACCCCCAGCGCTTCGACCTGGTGGTGCTCGACTACAACATGCCGGGCAAGTCCGGCATCGAGGTGGCGACGGAAATACTCAGGCTACGGCCCGAGCTGCCGGTCATCCTGGTTTCCGGCTTCGTCTCGGACGAGCTGCGCGAACAGGCCTTACGCCTTGGCGTGCGCGAAGTCATGTACAAGCCGGATACGGTGCAGGAGCTTGCCGCCACCATCCACGGCCTGCTGAGCCGGCCGCACGGCGTGGCGTGACGTCGTATCAGGCCAGCTTGGTGCGCGCCAGCGGTGGGTTCTTGGCGAAGTAGCGCTTGATGCCGGAGCCGATGGCCTGCGCCATCTTGTACTGGTAGGCCTCGTCGAGCAGCTTCTTTTCTTCTTCCGGGTTCGAGATGAAGGCGGTCTCGACCAGAATCGACGGGATGTCGGGCGCCTTCAGCACGGCGAAGCCCGCCTGCTCGACCGCGCCGCGGTGCAGGGTGTTGATGTTGCCGATCTCGCCCAGCACGGCCTTGGCGAGCTTCAGGCTGTCGTTGAGCGTGGCGGTCTGGGTCAGGTCGAACAGCGTGTGGGCAAGGTAGGGGTCCTTCACGCCGACGAGCTTCACGCCGCCGATCAGGTCGGCATTGTTTTCCTTGGTGGCCAGCCATTTGGCCGCGGTGCTCGTGGCGCCTTTCTCGGACAGCGCGAACACCGAGCTGCCGCGCGCCTCGGGGCGCAGGAAGGCATCGGCGTGCACCGACACGAACAGGTCGGCATTGAGCTTGCGCGCCTTGGCCACACGGCCGGCGAGCGGGATGAACACATCCTCGTCGCGTGTCAGCACCACGCGCACGTTCGGGTTCTTTTCCAGTGTTTCCTTGAGCTTCTTCGCCACCGACAGCACGATGTCCTTCTCGCGCGTGCCGTTGGCGCCGATCGCGCCGGGGTCTTCGCCGCCGTGGCCGGGGTCGATCACCACGGTGATCAGACGGTCGACCTGCAGCTTGCGGCGGTCCACCGGCTCGTCGGTGTCGGCCTTGTCATTGGCGCGCGGTTCGGCGGGCTTGTCGTTGCGCGCCTGCCTGGGCTCTTCCTGGCGCGGCTTGGTCTCGTTGCGGGCAGCGCTGCCGAGCAGGGTTTCCGCGCTGGCTGGGGAGTAGAGGTCGATCACCAGGCGGTGCTGGTATTCGCCGACCGGCGGGATGGTGAACACCTGTGGTTTGACCTCGGTCTTGAGGTCGAGCACCAGGCGCACCACGCCGGGTTTGAAGCGGCCCGCGCGCAGCCGCTGGATGAACGGGTCGCTGCTCTCCACCTTGTCGCCCAGGGTCTCCAGCGCACGGCTCATGTCCACGCCCTCGATGTCGACGACCAGGCGCTCCGGATTCTTTACCGACATCGTCTTGAAGGTGAGCGTGTCGTTCGATTCGATGGTGACGCGCGTGTAGTCGCTCGCCGGCCAGACGCGCACGGCCGCGATGATCGGGGCGCTATCGGCCGCCATGCCGATACGCGTCAGCGACAGCAGCAGGGTGGCGGCGCCAGCCTTGAGCAGGCTGCGGCGGTTTGGGTCGATCTGGCCGTTGCCGGTCAGTGGTTCAAGGCTGTCAGACATGCTTCCCCGAGCGATGTGTGTGCAGCGATGCAAATTTCCCGGCCTTCTCCCGCCACCTCGAGCGCTATCGTCAGATCGGCGGGGGGCAGCAGGCCGGCGGCTTTGTCTGGCCACTCGACGAGGCAGAGCGACTCGGGATTGAAATAGTCCCTGAAGCCCGCGTCCTCCCATTCAAGTGGATCGCTGAATCTATACAAATCAAAGTGATACAAGTATAAGCTAGAAACTACGTAAGGTTCAACCAAGGTGTAGGTCGGGCTCTTCACTTTGCCCTCGAAACCCAGGCCGCGCAGGATGCCGCGCGTGAGCGTGGTCTTGCCCGCGCCGAGGTCGCCGACGAGATAGATCGTCAGCCCCGGGCGCAGGACGCGCGCCAACTCGCGGCCGCAGGCCAGGGTGGCGGCCTCGTCGGCGAGCGTGCGTAGGCAAGCCGATGGGTGACGGGTATCATCGTTCGTATGCATGAAGAATCTCCAACGCGCGGCGTGGCGCCTGACATGGCGGCGATCAAGGCCAGCATCAAGACATGGGCGCGTGAGTTTGGTTTCCAGGAAGCCGGCGTGGCGGGTGTGGATCTCGCCGATGCCGAGCCGGGGCTGCTCGCATGGCTCGAGGCCGGGTATCACGGCGAGATGGATTATATGGCAAAACACGGGCTGAAACGGGCCCGGCCGGCCGAGCTGGTGCCAGGCACGGTCTCTGTCATCGCCTGCCGCATGAACTATGCCGCCGCCGATGGGCGCGACCCGCAAGCCGCGCTCGACGACCCGCAGGCCGCCTACATCTCGCGCTACGCACTGGGGCGCGACTACCACAAGTTGCTGCGTAACCGCCTGCAGAAGCTGGCCGAGCGCATCGCCGCCGAGATCGGCCCCTATGGCTTCCGCGCCTTCACCGATTCGGCGCCGGTGCTCGAGGTGGAGCTCGGCACGCGCGCCGGCAACGGCTGGCGCGGCAAGCATACGCTGCTGTTGAGCCGAGAGGCGGGCTCGATGTTCTTCCTGGGCGAGATTTTCACCGATCTGCCGCTGCCGCCCGATGCGCCGCAGGCCGAGCATTGCGGCCGCTGCACCCGCTGCATCGAGATCTGCCCGACCCAGGCCATCGTTGCGCCGTACACCGTCGATGCGCGGCGCTGTATCTCCTACCTGACCATCGAATTGCATGGTGCGATACCGGCCGAGTTGCGGCCGATGATAGGCAACCGTGTCTACGGCTGCGACGATTGCCAGCTTGTCTGCCCCTGGAACCGCTTCGCGCAACACACCGAGCAGCCCGATTTCGCGATCCGCAACGGGCTGGACCGGGCCTCGCTGATCGAGCTGTTCGCCTGGAGCGAGGCCGAATTCAACGAGCGCATGGTCGGCAGCCCGATCTACCGGATCGGTTACGAACGCTGGCTGCGCAACCTGGCCGTGGGGCTCGGCAATGCGCCGGCCAGCGAGCCCGTGGTGGCGGCCCTGCAGGCACGTGCCGCGGACGCATCCGCGCTGGTGCGCGAGCATGTCGGCTGGGCGCTCGCACGGCATGGCGAGCCACAAATTGCCGATGCCGACCATCCATGAGAATTGCCCGCTCCCTGCTGGCCCCGCTGCTGCTGTGGGGCCTTGCGCTGGCGCTGCATGCCGAGCCGGCGGCGGTGATCGCGCCGAGCGATGTCTGGCGCGACTACCGGATGCTGCTCGGCCAGCGCGATCCGCTGACCCTCACCCAGTTCCGGGGCATGGGCACGCGCCGAGACGTGGTCGAGCTGGTGCTGGTGCAGCAGGCGCTGCGGCTGGGCGGGTGGCGCGAAGGCATACGCCCGGTCGAGGCAACGGCCTATTCGCGCATTCTGCGTGAGATCGCCGACGGGCGAGCGCTGGTGAGCGGAACCACCGCCTGGCGAGCCGATCTTGCTCCGCTGGGGGCGGAGGTGTACATCAGCCGCGCGCTGATCGGGCCGGGGCAGTCCGTGGCCGGCTTCTACACCGTGCCGGGCAATGTGCGGGCGCTGGCGGCCCGCAACCTGGACGAGGTGCGCCAGCTGCGGGCCGTGTCGAACCGGCAATGGCGCGCCGACTGGGAGGTGCTGAGCCGGCTCGGCCTGCAGGAGCTGTATGACGTGGCGGCCTGGCCGTCGATGGTCGCCATGCTGGCGGCGGGGCGGGCCGACGTGGTGCTGGCGCCGTTTCAGCCCGGCAACACCATGCAGTTCAAGACCGGGGGCGCCACGCTGGTGCCGGTTCCCAACATCAAGGTGAGCCTGCCCGGCAGCCGGCATTTCGCGGTGTCACTGCTGGCCCCGCAGGGGCATGAGGTCGCACAGGCGCTCGATCGCGGCTTGGCACTGCTGCAGCAGCGTGGCGTGATCCGGCGCGCCTATGAACAGGCCGGCTTCATCAACCCGCGCGTCGCAGGCTGGACAACGCTGAACTGAACGCACACCCTGCGTCTATCCCCAAGTGTGTGCGCATCGGCGTCGGTGTATCATGCGCGCTTTGCCGTCTCGTCTCTCTCTCTCTATGTCATCACAAGCTAGCGCCCCGATCGGGGTGTTCGATTCCGGCGTGGGCGGGCTGACCGTGGTCCGCGCCCTGATGGAGCGGCTGCCGTTCGAGGATATCGTCTACTTCGGCGACACGGCCCGCGTTCCATATGGCGTGAAATCAGTCGACACCATCAAGCATTTCACTGCGCAGATCACCGAGTTCCTGCTGGAAAAACGCGTGAAGATGCTGATCATCGCCTGCAACACCATGGCGGCGGTCGCGGCCGACGTGGTCAAGCGCCTGGCCGACGTGCCGGTGCTCGACGTGATCGAGGCCGGCGCACGCAGCGCGGTTGCGGTGACGAAATCCAACGCGATCGGCGTCATCGGCACGCCGACCACGATCAATAGCAATGCCTACGCACGCAACATCCACCTGCTCAACTCCGCCACGCGCGTCTATTCCCAGGCCTGCCCGCTGTTCGTGCCGCTGGTGGAAGAGGGCTGGCTCGATCACCCGGTGACGCGGCTGACCGCGCACGAGTACCTGCGCCCGGTGTTCGTCGAGCAGATCGATACGCTGGTGCTCGGCTGCACCCACTATCCCTTGCTCAAGCCGCTGTTGCAGGAAGTCGCCGGCCCGCACATCACGCTCGTCGATTCGGCCACGGCGATGGCCGAGCAAACGGCGCAGTTGCTGGGCGAGCAGGGGCTGGCCAACGACAAGCGCCATGCACCCGACTACCGCTTCTTCGTGACCGATATCCCGCTGCGCTTCCAGACCATCGGCGAGCGTTTCCTGGGGCGTTCGCTGGCGCAGGTCGAAATGGTCAAATGGAACTGAGCGCGGGCCTCGCCGCGCGGCGCCCGGGCTTGGCGCATGAGCTGTGAAAAAAAACTGACACTATATCGGTGATTACTTATAATCAATCCAAATCTAGAGTGGATGATCTAATCCACATGTCTGGCCACTAATTCAGAGGAACCCACATGAGCATGACTTCCCTCGACCTGATCAAGCGCATCACCCTCGCCGCCGCCGTGGCGGGTCTTGCTGCATGTGCCACGCCGCCTGGCGGCGCCACGCCAGAGCAGGCGGCCGAGACGGCACAGCCCGCGGCCGCTCCCGTCGAGGCCGCGCCGGTGCCTGCCGCCGTGCAACCGGCACTGGTCGGCAATTATGTGGGCAAGTGGATCGTCGATGGCCTGGGGCAGTCGGGCAAGGCCGAGTTGAAGATCACCGGCGTCGATGGCAACAAGATCACCGGCGAGGCCACCTGGTTCGATACCCCATTCGGCGACCTGACCGAGCCTATCGAAAAGAGCGAGATCAAGGCCGATGGCAGCATCTACGTCCATCATGCGAACAACGCGGAGTACCTGCTGAAGCCGCAGGGCAAGCGCTTGGTCGGCAACTTCAAGTACGAGGTCTACACCGGCACGCTGGACGTGGACAAGCAATAATCCGGCTCCAGTCCGGCGCGAAGGGCGGCAGCAGTGCCGCCCTTTTTCTTTGCCTGATCGGTGTACCCGGCAATCCGCTGGAGCGGATATAAATCACGCCAAAACAGTGGTTTATGCCTGCCGTGCGGGTCGTGCTAAAATAGCCGACTTTGTCGATATCCTTGGGTCAGCCATATGAATCTATCCGCGCTCACTGCTCTGTCGCCGCTGGACGGCCGTTATCAATCGCAGGTCAACGGCCTGCGTCCGCATTTCAGCGAGTATGCGCTGTTCCATAACCGCATCAGGGTGGAGGTCGAGTGGCTGAAGGCGCTCGCCGCCGAAAGCGCAATCGGCGAGATCGCTCCGTTCTCGGCCGCGACCATCGAGCAGCTCGACTATGTCGTGGCGCATTTCAGCGAAGCCGACGCCGAGCAGGTCAAGGCCATCGAATCGCGCACCAACCATGATGTGAAGGCGATCGAGTACTGGCTCAAGGAGCGCCTCTCCGACAACCCTGAGGTGATCCGCGCCAGCGAGTTCATCCACTTCGCCTGCACCTCGGAAGACATCAACAACTTGAGCCACGCGCTGATGCTGAAGGCCGGCCGCGACACGGTGCTGCTGCCCCAGCTCGACGCGATCCTGCACAAGATGACCGAGATCGCCCACGATCTCGCCGATGTGCCGATGATGTCGCGCACGCACGGCCAGCCGGCCACGCCCTCCACCATGGGCAAGGAATTCGCCAACGTCGTCTACCGCCTGCGCCGCCAGCGTGAGCAGATCGCCGGCGTGCAGTTGCTGGGCAAGATCAACGGCGCCGTCGGCAACTACAACGCCCACCTGTCCGCCTACCCTGACTTCGACTGGGAAGGCTTCGCCAAGCGCTTCGTCGAGAGCCTCGGGCTGAGCTTCAACCCCTACACGATCCAGATCGAGCCACACGATTACATGGCCGAGTTGTACGATGCCATCGCCCGCGCCAACACCATCCTGATCGACCTTGACCGCGACGTGTGGGGCTATATCTCGCTGGGCTTCTTCAAGCAGAAGGTCAAGAAGGATGAAGTCGGCAGCTCGACCATGCCGCACAAGGTCAACCCGATCGACTTCGAGAACTCCGAGGGCAACCTCGGCCTCGCCAACGCCGTGCTGCGCCATCTCGCCGAGAAGCTGCCGATCAGCCGCTGGCAGCGCGACCTGACCGACTCCACGGTGCTGCGCAATATGGGCGTGGCCATCGGCTACACCATGCTCGGCCTCGTTGCGCTCGCGCGCGGCCTGAACAAGCTCGAAGCCAACCCGCAGCGCATGGCAGACGACCTCGACAACAACTGGGAAGTGCTGGCCGAGCCGATCCAGACCGTGATGCGCCGCTACGGCGTGCCCAACCCCTACGAACAGCTCAAGGAGCTGACTCGTGGCAAGGGCGGCATCAGCAAGGAGGCGCTGCATGCCTTCATCGGCGACCTGGCCATTCCGCAGGATGCCAAGGCACGCCTGATCGAGATGACGCCATGGAGCTACATCGGCAAGGCCGCCGAGCTGGCCAGGCGCATCTGACCGCTTTCCATGCCTGAAAAAGCCCGGCTGAGAGCCGGGCTTTTTCATTGCCGGCGCCGGTACCAGCGAGGCAACAGAAGGCCTGGATGAGGCGGCAGGGCAGGGTGCATTGCAGCAATTTTAAGTTGCATATAAAATACATGTTAATTATCATGGCATCCAACGCTGCCACATGAGCCCGCCATGCAACTTACCCGCTTCACCGACCTGGGCTTGCGCGTCCTGATGTATCTCACCCACCGGGACCGCGACGCGCTGGTGACCATCGCCGAGATTGCCGAGCAGTTTGCCGTGCCGCACAACCATCTGATCAAGGTGGTCAACCGCTTGGGCAAGCTGGGCTGGGTCCACACGCTGCGTGGCCGCAGCGGCGGCTTGCGGCTGGCGGTGGTGCCGGCCGAGCTGACCATCGGCCGGGTGTTGCGCGAGCTCGAAGGCAGCACCGAACTCATCGATTGCGCCGAGCCGCCGTGCGCGTTGCGCGCCGACTGCCGTCTGAAGGCCGCACTCGACCAGGGCCTGCGTGCCTTCTATGTCGCCATGGATGCGTTCACGCTGGCCAGCGTGGTCGACGCGCCGACCGGCGACACCATCATCACCCTGCATCGCCAGTATCTGGCGCTGCATCGTTAGGAGAGGCGCCGTGCAGGACATCGCCGAACTGATCGGCCATGATGCCGTGGCCCACGTGGTCGATCGCTTCTATGACCGCATCCAGCAACACCCGAGCCTGGGCCCGGTCTTCTCCGTGGTGGACGACTGGCCGGAGCACAAGGCCCGGCTCACCCTCTTCTGGTGGGTCACGCTCGGCGGGGCGCGCTACCGCGACTATCGCTACAGCGTCGCCGAGCGCCATATGGAAGCCGGCTTCACACCGGCCCTGCTGGGCGACTGGCTGGCCTTGTTCCGCGACACCATCGAGGCCACGCTGCCGGCCGAACAGGCTGCGCCATGGCTGGCGCGCGCCGAGCGCATCGGCGAATCGCTGGTGCTGATGCACGAGCACATGCAGGGCCAGATGCCGGCCGAACGCTAGGGCCGGCCTCGATCACCCTGGCTAGATGGCCTGGTGCCGCCCAAGCGCCGAACGCCATCCCCGCCCCACGTACGTGCACCGTTTTTCCGCTCCCCTTGCCGTCATTGGGGCCGGCTGCTGCGTCATGCGCCGGTGCGTTTTTTCGTGCTTAAAGTTGTATTTTGTATGTAACTAATAGGAGATACCCATGCTGTCTGCCCAAGCCCGCCCCCTGATCGCCGCCACGGTGCCCATCCTGCGCGAACACGGGCTCGCCATCACTCGCCACTTTTACCAGCGCATGCTGGGCGAGCATCCCGAGCTGAAGAACCTGTTCAACCAGGGCAACCAAGCCGGTGGCGAGCAACAGCAGGCGCTGGCCGGCGCCGTGTATGCCTACGCGGCCAATATCGACCGGCCCGAGGTGCTGGGCCCGGTGCTCGAGCGCATCGCACACAAGCATGCGAGCCTCGGCATCACCCCGGCGCAATACACGATCGTCGGCAAGCACCTGCTGGCCTCGATCGGCGAGGTGCTTGGCGATGCCGTCACACCGGCCATTGCTGCCGCCTGGGATGAAGCCTACTGGCTGCTGGCGGTGGAGCTGATCGCACGCGAGGCGCGGCTCTACCATGCCGCGAGCCTGACGCCGGACAGCCATTGGCAGCAACTCAAGGTGGTGGCACGGCAGCCCCAGGGCGAGCTGGCCGAGTCGTTCACGCTGGCGCGCGAAGATGGCCTGCCCTTGCCAGCCTTCCGCCCTGGGCAATACGTGAGTGTTGCGTTGAACCTGCCTGCTGGCGGGCTGCGCCAGATCCGCCAGTACAGCCTGTCGGGCGCCCCCGGCGACGCGAACTGGCAGATTACCGTCAAGCGCGAGAGCGGCGACGGTGAGCGCCCTGCCGGCGCGGTCTCCAATCTGCTGCTCGACACCGTCAAACGTGGTGACCTGCTCGACGTCGGCCCGGCATTCGGTGATTTCGTGCTGGATGACGCGGAAACGGGCCCGGTGGTGCTGATCAGCGCCGGCGTGGGGGTGACGCCGATGGTCAGTATGCTGCACGCGCTGAGCCGTGCGCAGCAGCATCGCCCCGTGGTGTTCGTTCACGCTGCCCGCAATGGCCGTCAGCATGTGCTGCGCGACGCGGTGGCCGAGCTCGCCGAGCGCCATCCCGGCGTGGAGCAGATCGTGTTCTACGAGGTGCCGCACGCCGACGACCGCGACGGCGTCGATTACGACTACAAGGGCCGCATGGCGCTCGACACGATCCGCGACGCCGTCATCCTGCCCGATGCCAGCTACTACCTGTGCGGGCCGCTGCCCTTCATGCGGGAACAGCGGCGTGCGTTGATGGACTGTGGCGTGGACGTTGAACGCATCCGCTACGAGGTGTTCGGGCCGGATCTGCTGACTGGCATGGCCTGATAACCGGCCCGCGATCTAGTCGCGCAAGCCAGCACGCATGCACGACTGGTCGTGGGCGGGCTGCGGCCGGTGGCGCACCCCTCGCCGCCCGGCTCAGAGCGTGATCTTCGCGCCAAGCACGTCGAGGAACCTGGCCAGCCAGATCGGATGGGCGGGCCAAGCCGGTGCGGTGACCAGCTTGCCGTCGACGACGGCCTGATCGACCGGCACGTTGACATACTCACCGCCGGCCAGCGTGACTTCCGGGCCCACGGCGGGGTAGGCCGTCAGCTTGCGCCCCTTCACCACGCCGGCGGCCGTGAGCACCTGGATGCCATGGCACACGGCGGCAACCGGCTTGTCGTGTTCGAAGAAATGGCGCGTGATCTCGAGCACCTTCGGGTTCAGTCGGATGTACTCCGGCGCCCGCCCGCCGGCAATGACCAGGCCGGCATAATCGGCCGGCACCACGTCGGCGAAGCTCAGGTTCAGCGTGAAGTTGTGGCCGCGCTTCTCGGTGTAGGTCTGGTCGCCCTCGAAGTCGTGTATGGCGGTGCGGATCACGTCGCCGCCGCGCTTGTCGGGACAGACCGCGTGCACGGTGTAGCCGACCATCTGCAGTGCCTGGAACGGCACCATCAGCTCGTAGTCCTCGACATAATCCCCGGCCAGGATCAGTAATTGCTTGCTCATGTCAGGCTCCTTGGGTGAGTAGGTTCCACTTGATTATGGTCGCCACTCACCAAGGCTGCTAGGCCGGCTCGATGAATCTTGCATGACCGGCAGCTGCCGTACCCGCCTCACGGCAGCCGCGCAGGCTTACTTGAAGAAGCCGCGTGCCTTCATGCGATCACACGGGTTGCGCCGCATCATCGGCATCGGCCGGCCCTGTTCCTTGGCGCGCTCGTCCATCTGCTTGTGATGCTCGTCGATATAGGCCTTGCACTCGTCGTAAGTCTTGAACCCCATCATTTTCTGGCGGTGTTCGTCACGCTCGCTCGGGCTCATCATGCCCCAGCCGGGCGACAGCTGCTTGGCCGGCGGCAGTGTTGGCTCGGCTGCCAGGGCCAGGTTGGCGGCGAGCAGGCTGGCCATCAGCACGAGTGTTTTCATCACAGTCTCCTTCGTTGGGATGGATTACGCCCGTTCACTATAGCCGCTGTCCGCTCGCCCGCACTGGGTCGAGATGCGCCAGGCCGCCGCCAGCGTTAATTGATACTGAGGCGCTCCATGCGATAGCGCATCGAGCGGAAGGTGATGCCAAGCACCTTGGCCGCTGCGGTGCGGTTGAAGCGGGTTTTTTCCAGCGCCTCGAGGATGGCCTCCTTCTCGATGCGGTCGAGGTAGTCCTGCAACGGATACTTGTCACCGCCCGCGGCCTGTATGAATGATTCGTCCTCGCTGCTCGACGGGGTCAGCTGCAGGTCTGCTTCTTCGATGTGCTGGCCGTCGGACAAGGCCAGCGCGCGCTCGAGGATGTTCTCCAGCTCGCGCACATTGCCTGGGAAGTCATAGTGCATCAGCGCCTTGAGCGCCGCCGGGTCGAGTGTCGGCAGGCCGAGCCCGAGCTGCTCGGCGACGCGCGCCAGCACGGCCTCGGCGATGATCGGTATGTCGTCGCGCATCTCGCGCAGCGGCGGCATCCTGAGCTCGATCACGTTGAGGCGGTAATACAGGTCCTGGCGGAAGCGCCCGGCCTCGACACAATCGCCGAGATTCTGGTGGGTGGCGCTGATGATGCGCACGTCCATCGTTTCCTCGCTCGGGCTGCCGAGCTTGCGCACCTTCTTTTCCTGGATCACGCGTAGCAGCTTCACCTGCATCATCAGCGGCAGGTCGGCCACCTCGTCGAGGAACAGCGTGCCGCCGTTGGCGGCCTGGAAGAAGCCCTCGCGCTCCTGGTCGGCGCCGGTGAAGGCGCCTTTTTTGTAGCCGAAGAACTCGCTCTCCATCAGGTTCTCCGGGATCGCGCCGCAGTTCACCGGCACAAAGGGCTTGGCGGCGCGTGCGCTCTTCTCGTGGATCATGCGCGCCGCGCGCTCCTTGCCCGAGCCCGATTCGCCGGTGATGTAGACCGGCGCATTGGAGCGCGCGAGCTTGTCTATCATCTCGCGCGCCGTCTGCAGCGCTGGCGACGCACCCAGGAAGCGGCTCTCGGCGCTGCCCTTGCGGCCAGCCGCGGCCGTGCCGGCAGTGCTGCGGTCGAGGTTCAGCGCGGATTTGATCAGCGTGCGCAATTGTTCGAGCACGATGGGCTTGGACAGGTAGTCGAAAGCGCCAGCTTTAAGCGCCAGCACCGCATTTTCGGTGCTGCCATAGGCGGTGATGACGGCAATCGGGATATCCAGGCCCTGTTTCTGGATATGCTGCACGATCTGCAGCCCTTCGCCGTCGGGTAGGCGCATGTCGGTCAGGCACAGGTCGAAGTGCTGCCCGGCCAGCTTCGCCAGGGCATCCTTGACCGTGCCGGCCGGCGTCACCTCAAGCCCCATGCGCAGCAGCGTCAGCTCCAGCAGCTCGCGGATGTCGGGCTCGTCGTCGATCACCAGTACGTGTTTGGTGCTGCCTGTGTCTCGTTTGCTCATTGCCATGTCCTGCAGGTAAGGCGGAAGGCGGCGCCCCGGTCCGAATCGATCAGATCGAGCGAGGCATGGTTGGCCGCTGCGACCTCGCGCGCGATGTACAGCCCCAGGCCGCTGCCGTGGCTGTCGTCGGTGGTGAAGAAGGGTTCGAACAGCTGCGCGCGCAGCTCTGGCTTCACTCCGGGGCCGTCGTCGTTGATGTCGATATTGGCCTGGTGGCCGTCGAGATGGGCCGTCAGCACGATGCTGCCCGGCTGCTGGCGGCAATAGCGCCAGGCGTTGCGTACCAGGTTCCACAGCACCTGATGCAGGTGATTGCGGTCGAAGCCGATCACCAGGTCCTCCGGGCAGGCCACGCTCAGCACGTCGGCCGGTATGCCTTCGGCTTGCACGGCCTCGTCGATGAAGGCGTGCAGGTAGCTGGCCAGCCGGATCTGCTCGGGCTGTGCGCGGTCGCGCCGGTTCAGCTGCAGGATGTCCTGCACCATGGCGTCGAGGCGCTTGGTGTTGTCGCGGATGATGCGCGTGAGTTTTTTCGTCAGCGGGTCGTGCGCATCTTCGGCCAGCAGCTCGGCGGCATGGCTGATCGACGACAGCGGGTTGCGCACTTCATGCGCGATATTGGCGGTGAGCCGGCCGAGCGCGGCCAGCTTCATCTGCTGCGACATGGCCTGCTGCCGGTTGATGTCTTCGAGAAAGATCACTGCCCCGGCGTTGCGGTCGGCGGCAATCGGCACGAAACGCGGGTGGATCAGCTTGCCGGTCGGGGTCTTGAGCGTCAGGTCGCCCTGGGTATGGCCCTGGCGCCAGTTGCTGGCGGCAGCTTCGAGCGAGGGTAGGTAGTCCGACAGCTTGGGCTTCTCGGTGATGCGCGGCGGCCCGAGCAGCCGCTCGGCCTGGTGGTTGTGGCTGCGCACCAGGCCGGCATGGTCGATCACGATCACGCCGTCGGGCATGTCCTGGATCACCAGCTGGTTGATCTGCGCCAGGTTGGCCAGGTCGATGCCGCGCTGCAGCGCCACCCGCTCGCTCTCGGTGGCGTACTGCGCCAGCCGGTGGGCGAGCCAGGCCGTGGCGAAATAGCCGAGGCAGAGCAGCGCGGGCTGGCTGAAGTCTGCCTTCACGTCGCCCTGGGTCAGCATGCGCAGGCTTTCGATGAACAGCACGCCGATGCTCGCGATCGAGGCGTGGAACAGCGTCATCTTGCCGCGACTGATCATGCCTGCGCCCGCCAGATACGGCATCAGCAAGAGCCCAAGGCCGCTCGCAATGCCGCCTTTCAGGTACATCAGGCTGATGATGATGACGATGTCGACGGTTACCTGCGCCGTGATCTGGATATTGAAGATCGGCCAGCGGCGCTTGATGGTGAGGAACGAGACGACGCTGAACAGCAGGTAGCCGAATACCAGCGCGGTCAGTGTGGTGCGCGTCATGCCGGTATCGGGCTCGACCTGCAGCGACAGCGTGACCGCCGCGATGGCCAGGATGCAGGCGATCACCAGCCGGTAGAGGTTGAACAGCAACAGCGAACGCCAGAATGCGCCCGGGTAATGCTGGTTGGCGTGGCGCGTATAGGGGTAGGGGACGTAGGCCATGTTCTAGAAAGTATTGTCCGGCCTGTATTGTAGGCCGAAAGCGGGGCCGCGCGCAGGCAGGCGGAACGCTTGGCGCACTGCGTCATTCCTGTACAATCGAAGTCGACCCAAATCGTTTCGCAGGAGAAGTCCATGGACGTCAAAGCCTATATGCTGGAAGTCGGCCGCGCCGCGCGTGCCGCATCCCGCGCCATTGCCAAGGCTGACACTAACGTCAAGAACAAGGCTTTGCTCGTGATGGCCGACGCCATCGAGCGCGACAGCGCCAAGCTGATCGCCGCCAACGAGCAGGATCTCGCGCGTGCGCGCGCCAACGGCCTCGATACCGCCATGCTCGACCGCCTCACGCTGAACGCCAAGGGCGTCGCCAGCATGGCCGACGGCCTGCGCCAGATCGCCGCGCTGCCCGACCCGGTCGGCGAGATCGACGACATGAGCTACCGCCCGAGCGGCATTCAGCTCGGCAAGATGCGCGTGCCGCTAGGCGTCATCGGCATCATCTACGAAGCGCGTCCGAACGTGACGGCAGATGCTGCCGGCCTGTGCCTGAAGGCCGGCAACGCGGCGATTCTGCGTGGCGGCTCGGAGGCGATCGAATCCAACCGTGCCATCGCCGCCTGCGTGCGCGAAGGGCTGCAAGCCGTGGGCCTGCCGCAGACCGTGGTGCAGGTGGTGGAAACCACCGACCGCGCCGCCGTCGGCGAGTTGGTGACAATGCGGGACTATGTCGACGTGATCGTGCCGCGTGGCGGCAAGGGCCTGATCGAGCGCATCACCAACGAGGCGCGCGTGCCGGTGATCAAGCACCTGGACGGCGTGTGCCACGTCTATATCGACGACAAGGCCGACCTCGACAAGGCGATCCGCATCGCCGACAACGCCAAGACGCACCGCTACGGCACCTGCAACACGATGGAAACGCTGCTGGTGAACAAGGCGATTGCCGCGACCGTGCTGCCCAGGCTGGCCGACATCTACCTCACCAAAGGGGTGGAGCTGCGCGGCTGCCCGGCCTCGCGCGATCTGGTGCCGGCGATGAAGCCCGCGACCGAGGAAGACTGGAGCACCGAATACCTGGCGCCGATCCTGTCGGTGCGCGTGGTGGACGATGTCGACCAGGCGATCGACCACATCAACACCTATGGCTCGCAGCACACCGATGCCATCGTCACCGAAGACTACAGCCGCGCGCGCCGTTTCCTGCGCGAGGTCGATTCGGCCTCGGTCATGGTCAACGCCTCGACGCGCTTTGCCGACGGCTTCGAGTACGGCCTTGGCGCCGAGATCGGCATCTCGACCGACAAGATCCATGCCCGCGGCCCGGTCGGCCTCGAAGGGCTGACCAGCCAGAAGTGGGTGGTGTTCGGCGACGGCCAGATTCGCAGCTGAACGATGCCATCTCCGCTACAAGACGCCTGCCCCGAGCAGGCGTTTTGTTTTGGCGCGATTTAACAAGTCGGGTGGCGTGATCTACGCTCAGCGCGAGGGAGCCGCGATGCTAGTATCGGGCGAAACAATCAGGAGCAGACCATGGAACGATCCCCTCACACGCTTGGGCCCGCGCCGGCCCAGGTGGTGCGCGCCGGCGCACCGGCCACCGGGCGCTACAGCGGCCTCATCGAGCGCATCGACTGGCAGGGCCTGGCGGGGTCGTTCCGGCGCTCGGCATGGTGGAAGCGGTTTCATCACAAGCGCTGGCAATATGTCGGCATCGCGACCGAGCGTTGTTTCATCGGCCTCGCCATCGTCGACATCGGCTGGACCAACACCGCCTTCGCCTACCTGTTCGACCGCGAGCAGGGCAAGGTCATCGCCAGCTTCTCGCAGGATGGCCTGCCGGGGCTGACCGCGGGCGTGGCGGACCAGGCCGGGCCCGGCACCCTGTCTTGGTTCAAGCATACGGGTGGCTCGCTGCGTTACGAACATCTGGGCGGCACGCGCTATCGGCTGACGGCCTGGACCAAGGTCGGGCTGGAGATCGACGCGGAACTCGACAGCGCCGGCTGTGCGCCTTTCCTGCTGTCCATCGGCCCGATCGAGCAGGGCGGCTGCGCGCATGCCACGCAGAAATCACCGGCGCTGCGGGTGTCGGGTGTCGCGCGTGCCGGCGGCAAGCAGTTTGCCCTGGGCGGCGGCCATGCCAGCCTCGATTACTCGAACGGCCTGCTCGCACGTGACACGCAGTGGCGCTGGGCGTCGGCGCATACGCCGGCGGTCGGTTTCAATCTGCAGCAGGGGTATTTCGGCACCTACGAGAACATGCTGTGGCTCGACGGCGAGATGATCGCGACCGGCCCGGCCCGCTTCGAGTTCGACCCGGCGCGGCCGCTCGACCCGTGGACGGTGCGCACCGAGGATGACCTGATCAATCTGCGTTTCGAGCCCGAAGGCGCGCGCCAGGAAAGCAAGAACCTGCTGATCGCCGCCAGTTATTACATCCAGCCCATCGGGACGTTCAGCGGCTATGTGCGGGCGCACGAAGCCGGCCCCAAGCGCGAGGTGCAAGGCCTGCTCGGCGTGACCGAAGACCACCGATCCCGATGGTGATGTCGTAAGTTGTTGAATCGAAAAATATATTAATTGCAGTCCATTGACTCGCCGGTTTTGCTGACCTAATCCTTCAAGAGATAACTCTTTCTGGGGGGCAGGCCGTGAAAATCAATCATCCGGTGACTGATGAGGAGCGCTTCCTCAAACCCGGCGAGCCCGTTGTCACCAAGACCGATCTCAAGGGCGCCATCACCTACGCCAACCCGTCGTTTGTCGAGATCAGCGGCTTCAGCCTCGATGAGCTGATCGGCCGGAGCCACAACGTGGTGCGCCATCCCGACATGCCGCCCGAGGCGTTCGCCGATTTGTGGACGACGATCAAGCGCGGCCGGCCGTGGCATGCGCTGGTCAAGAACCGCTGCAAGGATGGCGCCTATTACTGGGTCGAGGCCTTCGTCACGCCGCTCAAGGAAAACGGCAAGACCGTCGGCTACATGTCGGTGCGCAATGCCCCCACGCGCGCCGATGTCGAAGCCGCCGCCACGCTGTATGCCGACATCCAGGCCAAGCGCGCGTCGATGCCGGTCTCGGCCAAGGCGCCGGGGCTGTCGCAGACGGCCATGACATGGTGCATGGCCGCAGCGCTGGCGTGCTGGTTCATCCTGCTCGGCCTTGCCCAGCAGCTGGGGGCGCCGCCACGCGTGCTGCTCGCCATGGCGCTGGTCGGTGCCGCGGCCAGCCTCGGTGGCGGCGGATGGCTGGCCAGCCGCACCTTGCTGCCGCTGCGATCGGTGATCGGCGCCCTGGACAAGATCAGCGAGGGCAACTTCAACTTCAGCCTCGACATTTCGCGTCGCGACGAATTCGGCCGGCTGATGGAGCGCGTCGAGGCCATGCGCATCAACCTGCGGGCGATCATTGCCGATGTGTTGCTTGCGGCAAAGCGGGTATCGGCGGAGGGGGAGCGTCTCGGTGGCGAGATTCATGCCATGCAGGAGTCGATGCTGATGCAGGCCGAGCGCATGCAGGCCATCACCTCGGCGCTGGAGCAGGTCAGTGTGTCTGTCGGCGAGATTTCCGACCACACCCGCACTTCGGCCATTGCAGCCGAGCAGGCGCAGGGCGCGGTGCGCAGCGGCGAGAGTAATGTGCGTGAGAGCATCGCCTCGGCAGAACGGCTGTCGTCGGTGATGAGCGAGTCGCGCCAGGCGATGCTGGAGCTCAACGACGCGACCCACAAGGTGGGCGAGATCGCCGGTGCGATCAAGGATATCGCCGAGCAGACCAACCTGCTGGCGCTCAATGCGGCGATCGAAGCGGCCCGGGCCGGCGAGCAGGGGCGCGGCTTCGCCGTGGTGGCGGACGAGGTGCGCAAGCTGGCCGAGCGGACGGCGGCCTCGACCAGTGACATCGCCAATACGGTCGGCAATATCCGCATCATCAACGATGTGGCCGTCGAGAGCATGAATTCAGCGGTGGAGGAGGTGCAGCACAGCTCGACCCGGATTGCCGAAACCGGCTCCTCGTTTGGCCTGATCGTCGACTCGACGCAGACGACGGTATCGCTTGCTTCGCAGGTGTCCGACATGCTGTCGCAGCAGAATGCGGCGACGACCGAAGTGGCGCAGAACATGTTCCGTATTTCCAGCATTGCCGAGCGTAATTCGGCCATCGTCAAGGAAGTCCAGTCCATCATGCAGTCGATGAACCAGACTGCGTTTGCACTGCGCCAGCTGGTCATGCAATTCGAGAAAAGCCTGTAAGGAAAACCCGCGATGAGCGTGGCGAGCCGCGCCCGCCCGCCACCGCTGCGGCAAGCCCTTGACTACTAGGGTATAATTGCGCGCATGCCCAGCTTGTCCCAGCCCGTCGGCGTTTTTGGCGGCACCTTCAATCCCATCCACTATGGCCATTTGCGCATCGCCCAGGAACTGGCCGATGCGGCGAGGCTTGAGCGGCTGCACCTGATTCCCACAGGGGAGCCGCCGCACCGCGACAGCCCGAGCGTGGAGAGCCGACACCGGCTCGCCATGGCAAGGCTGGCGGCGCAGGGCAACGCGGCTTTTCTGGTGGACGACCGCGAGGTGGCGCGTGACGGCTTGTGCTACACCGTCGACACGCTGACCGAATTGCGCGCGGAATATGGCCCGGAGCGGCCGCTGGTGCTGCTGGTCGGGGCCGATGCCTTCATCGGCTTTGCCTCATGGCGGCGTTGGCGCGAGCTGTTCGAGCTGGCCCATGTCGCCGTGGCGCATCGCCCCGGCGTGCTCACCTCGGCCTGGCAGGACGCGCTGCCGCCGGTGCTGCTGGCCGAGTTCGAGCGTCGCCTGACGCCCGACCGCAGCGCATTCGGCGAAGCGCCGGCCGGTGCCATCGTCACGCTGGGTGTGACACAACTGGACATCTCGTCCACCACGATTCGCCGCTACGTGGCGCAGCGCAAGAGCCCGCGCTATCTGTTGCCGGATGCCGTCGTGGACTACATTGAGCAACATCAGCTTTATCTCTAGAGAAAACATGAATACAGAACAACTGCAAAAACTGGCCATCGACGCACTCGAAGACGTCAAGGCCAAGGATATCGTCGTACTCGACGTCACCAAGCTCACCACGCTGTTCGAGATGCTGATCATCGCCAGCGGCGACTCCACCCGCCAGGTCAAGGCGCTTGCCAACAATGTCCGCGAAAAGATCAAGGAAGCCGGCGGCGAGGTGCTCAGCGTCGAAGGCGAACAGTCCGGCGAATGGGTGCTGGCCGACCTCGGCAGCATCGTCGTGCATGTGATGCAGCCCGCAGTGCGCGACTACTACAACCTCGAAGGCCTGTGGGGTGGGCAGAAGCCCGCTTACACGCCGGCACCGCGCATGTGGGGCCATGCCGAGTGAGGTTTGAGGCAGCCCGGGGGGCGCGGTAATGAAGCTGCAGATCGTCGCGGTCGGGCACAAGCAGCCGGACTGGGTCGAGCAGGGTTACGCCGAGTACGCCAAGCGCATGCCGCGCGAATGCAGTGTCGAGCTCAGGGAGATCAAGCCGGAGAAGCGCGTGGGCGGCAAGACCGCTGCCCAGGTGATGGCTGCCGAATGCACGCGCATCGAGGCGGCCCTGTCGCCCGCTTGTTTCCTGATCGCGCTCGACGAGCGTGGCGAGAACTGGACCACGCTCAAGCTTGCCGAGCAGATGAAGGGCTGGCTCGGCGCCGGGCGTGATGTCGCCTTCGTGATCGGCGGGGCGGATGGCCTCGATCCCGCCATCAAGCAGCGTGCCAACAAGCTGCTGCAACTGTCGGCCATGACCATGCCGCACGGCATGGTGCGCGTGCTGCTCGCCGAACAGCTCTACCGCGCCTGGTCGGTCATCAACAATCATCCTTACCATCGAGAATAATGCCAGACCGCGTCATCTACCTCGCCTCCGCCAGCCCGCGCCGCCGCGAGCTGCTTGCCCAGCTGGGCGTGCCGCTCGAAGTGATCCGCACCGATATCGACGAAACCCCCTTGCCCGGCGAGCTGCCGCGCGACTATACCGAGCGCCTGGCACGCGAGAAGGCCGAAGCCGGCTGGGCCATGCTGAACCGTTTCAACCTGCCGCATCGCCCGCTGCTGGCGGCTGATACCACCGTGGTACTGGGTGACGAGATCATCGGCAAACCCGCCGACCGGGCCGATGCGGCGGTGATCCTGCGCAAGCTGTCCGGCAGCGAGCATCAGGTGATCACCTCGGTCGCGCTGCGCGACGACAGCCGCTGCGAGCTCAGGACCTCGGTCAGCACGGTGCGCTTCAAGAAATTGAGCGAGGCTGAAATCGACGCCTATATCGCCACCGGCGAGCCGATGGACAAGGCCGGCGCGTACGGGATTCAAGGTTTCGCGGCAATCTTCATCGAGGAGATGCGCGGCAGCTTCACCGGCATCGTCGGTCTGCCGCTCCACGAGACTGCTTCGCTGCTGGCCGCTTTCGGGCGGCCCGTGCTATAAACGAGGCAGTCCATACAAACATACATGGCGAGCTCGACTCGCCATTTTTATGCCCCCATGAAAGAACAAATACTCATCAACCTGACTCCACAGGAAACCCGCGTCGCCATGATGTCGGAAGGCGTGGTGCAGGAAATCCACATGGAGCGTTCCGCCCAGTTGGGTCTCGTCGGCAACATCTACCTGGGGCAGGTGCGCCGGGTGCTGCCAGGCATGCAGTCGGCCTTCATCGAGATCGGCCTGGAGCGCGCGGCCTTCCTGCATATCGCTGACGTGATCGAACAGCGCCAGGCACCGGGCGAGCAACAACGCATCGAGAACCTGATGCATGAAGGCCAGACCGTGCTGGTGCAGGTGATCAAGGACCCGATCGGCACCAAGGGTGCACGGCTGTCGACGCAGATCAGCATCGCCGGCCGTTTTCTCGTGCACCTGCCGCAGGAGAACCATATCGGCATCTCGCAGCGCATCGTCGATGAAGAGGAGCGCGAGCACCTGCGCGAACGCCTCGATGCCCTGCTGCCCAAGGAATCGAGCCACGGCTACATCATCCGTACCAGCGCCGAGACGGCCGGCGACGACGAGCTGCAGGCCGACATCGACTACCTGTCGCGCATCTGGGAAGACATCCGCCAGAAGGCGCGCTCGATGCCGCCGCAGAGCCTGCTGTACCAGGACCTGAGCCTGGCATTCCGGGTGCTGCGCGATTTCGTCGACGAAGAGACGGAACGCATCATCATCGACTCGCGCGAGACCCACGGCAAGATGGTGGAGTTCGCCGACGCCTATGTGCACAACGTGGTGGACCGGCTGCAGCATTACACCGGCGATCGCCCGCTGTTCGAGCTGTATGGCGTCGAGGCCGAGATCGAGCGTGCGCTGTCGCGCCGGGTCAACCTCAAGTTCGGCGGCTACCTGATCATCGATCAGACCGAGGCGCTGACGACGATCGACGTCAACACCGGCGGCTTTGTTGGCACGCGCAGCTTTGACGAGACGATCTTCAAGACCAACCTCGAGGCCACCCAGGTGATCGCGCGCCAGCTCCGGCTGCGCAACCTCGGCGGCATCATCATCATCGACTTCATCGACATGGAGTCCGACGAGCATCGCCAGGCCGTGCTGTCTGAGCTCAGCAAGGCCTTGTCCAAGGACCGCACCAAGATCACCGTCAACGGCTTCACCAGCCTGGGCCTGGTCGAGCTCACGCGCAAGCGCACGCGAGAGAGCCTGGCGCACCAGCTCTGCCAGCCGTGTCCGACCTGTCAGGGGCGTGGCGAGATCAAGACTGCGCAGACCGTGTGCTACGAGATCCTGCGCGAGATCGTGCGCGAGGCGCGCCAGTACAATGCCAAGGAATACCGCATTCTGGCGGCGCAGAGCGTGATCGACATGTTTCTCGACGAAGAGTCGCAGAGCCTCGCGCAGCTGGCCGATTTCATTGGCAAGCCGATCTCGATGCAGGTCGAAACCGCCTACACGCAGGAACAGTTCGACGTGGTATTGATGTAACACGCCGCAGGTAAGCTGCCTGGTTTCATCCAGATGAGCCGATACGGTGAACCAGGAAAGCCCCTTCAAAGGCCAGACGGGCCTCAAGCGTGTATGGAATGCGCTGTTTTATTCGATCGATGGCCTGCGCGCCGCCTACCGTGGCGAGGCAGCCTTCCGCCAGCTCTCGTGGATGGCGTTGGTGCTGGTGCCGTTGGCGCTGTGGCTCGACGTGGGCCGGCAGGAGAAGGCGCTGCTGATCGGCAGCGTGCTGTTGTCGCTGATCATCGAGCTGCTGAATTCGGCGATCGAAGCGGCGATCGACCGCATCTCGCTCGAACGCCATGAGTTGTCCAAGCGCGCGAAGGACATGGGCAGCGCCGCGCAGCTGGTCGGGCTGGTGTCGATCGGCAGCGTGTGGTCGTTGATCTTGCTGAAATAGGAGACGCGCCGATGAGCACGGTCCGTTTACGCCACCTGGTGCTGTTCCGTTTTCTGCCCGAGTTGGCGGATGACGAGGTGGCGAGCCTGGTGGCTGCATTTCTGGCGCTGCCGGCGCACATCCCCGAGGTGCTGTCATTCGAGCATGGAGGCAACGAGAGCCCGGAAGGGCTCGATCACGGCTACACCCATGCCTTCACGCTCGGATTTGCCGATGCCGCATCGCGCGACCGCTATCTCGCCCACCCTGCGCACCAGGCTTTCGTCGCGCGGGTTCAGCCCAGGCTGGAACAGGCGCTGGTGTTCGACTACACGCTACGCTAGGGATGGCCGGACCGGCGGCGCAACCGGCCTGCCGGCGCGAAGACAGACCCGCTTTCTCGTCGAACGGGCCCGCTACGCGTATTGAGAACCGAGCCTCCGTTCCCTCTTTCCTGCCAGGCTGACGGCGGATGCCCGGGCCCGGCAGGCGGCCAACGGCCGCCTTCAAGGGCAATCAGGCGGGCACCGTTGCCGCCAGGTTCTGCGGCTGGCTGGCCGACGATTTGCAATGCACCTCGATCCAGCTTGCGAGGTCGGCGTACACCTCGGCATTGTTGGTCTCGTTCAGCAGCTCGTGGCGCCCACCCTTGTACAGCTTGACGCTGACGTCGGCCATGCCGGCCGCCTGATAGCGCCTGGCGAGCTGCTTCATGCCGAGGCCGCCCATGCTGGTCGGGTCCTTGGTGCCGGCGACGAGCAGGGCGGGCAGGCCGCGCGGCAGCGTGCTGCCATCGATTTCGGCGCATTCGGCATCGATGATCCCGCCGAACATGTCGACCCACAGCTGCGCGCTGCAGTCGAAGCCGCACAGCGGGTCGGCAAGATAGGCGTCAACCTGCTTGCTGTCGCGGGACAGCCAGTCGAAAGCGGTGCGGGTCGGCAGGAATTGCAGATTGAAGGTGCCGAAACTGAGCCTGGCCATCAGTTTGCTGGGCTTGCGTGTCCCGATGCGCCGGGCGTCCCAGCGTGCGATCGATCGGGCCAGCTTGGCGATGCCGCCATAACGCACGCCAGTGGCGGAAACAATGACCGCCGCCAGGGTGCTGGCATGTTTGAGCACGTAGGCACGGGTGATGAAGGAGCCCATGCTGTGGCCGAGCAGGGTGATCGGCAGCTGTGGCTGAAGCCTGGCGATCTCCCGGTTGACCTGGTGAACGTCGGCGACCACCTTGTTCCAGCCGTCGCTGTCGGCATAATGGCCGACTACTTCTCCATTGCTGACGGACTGGCCGTGCCCGCGATGGTCGTGAGCATAGACGGCGATGCCGCGCTGGCTCAGGTATTGCGCAAAATCGCGGTAGCGCAGGCAGTGCTCTGCCATGCCATGCGAGATTTGCAGCACACAGCGCACGTTGCCGTGCTCCGGCAGCCATTCGACCGCAAAAATGCGGTGGCCGTCGGCGGCTTGCAGGGTGAATTGGCGTTCCTTCATCGTTCTCTCCGGGCGTTTCTCTTTTATATTGTTATTTTCGAATACGAATATACTCGAAAAATAATAGTGATCATCATGCCATTATCGCATTGGCATGGCGAAACGCAATGGTGAAAAACAATGAAGATTGAATCTTCTATAGGTGCCGGTATTCCCGCACGATGGCTTGCTGCCGCCGGCTGATCGGCAGGCGCTCGCTGGTGGCGCCGATCAGGGCCACCCAGTGGCCTTCGCCCTCGGCCGTGGTGGCGCGTTCGAAGCCGGAAATGGCCGGCCGCGACACCAGGCAGTTGCGGTGGATGCGCACGAAATCATCGGGAAATTCCTGTTCCAGGTGGGTCAGCGATTCTTCCAGCAGGTATTCGCGCTCGGCCGTCCGCAAGGTCACGTACTTGAGTTCGGCCTTGAGGTAGAGGATGTCCTTGACCGGCACCAGGATCACCTTGCCGCGTTCCGATACGCTGAGGAACTGGCGGCTTTTCCTGTCCAGGTTCTTCAGCGCGGGCGGCGCAACGGCGAACTTGTTGGCCTTGTTCAGCGCGGCCTCCAGGCGCTCGGCGCGGATCGGCTTGAGCAGGTAGTCGACGGCGTTGACCTCGAAGGCCTGCAGCGCGAATTGGTCATAGGCGGTGGTGAAGATCACAGCCGGCGGGTGGGGCAGCTTCTGCATGTGCTGCGCCAGCTCGATCCCCGACATGCCCGGCATGCGGATATCGAGCAGGGCGACATCGGCCTCGTGCTCGTTGAGCCAGTCGAGCGCCTGCGCGCCGGTGCTGGCTTCGCCTGCGAAGACCACGGGCAGGGCTTCGGCGCAGTCCGCGATCAGGTCCTTCAGGCGGCTGCGTGCCGGCTGTTCGTCATCGACGATGAAAACTCGGGTGCTCATTGTTATTCTCGGTAAGGCAGCATGATGTGTACTTGATAATAGTTGCTGCCGATCGTCGTTGTCAGGCTGGCCTCGGCATCGAAGAACAGCGCCAGGCGTTCGCGGATGTTGTTCATGGCCATCTTGTTGCCCTCGTGATGGCTGCCGCTATTGGCGGTATAAGGGTTGCGGATGTCGATGTGCACCTCGTCGCGCGAGCGGTAGGCATTGACGCTGACGATGCCGGGATGCTCGCTGGGCTCGATGCCATGATAGACCGCATTCTCGAGCAGCGGCTGGATCACCAGCGGCGGAATCTTCGCATTCGTCGGCGCCTTGTCGGTGTGCCACTCCACCTGCAGCCGCTCGCCGAGCCGCAGCTGCTCGATCGCCAGATAGTTGCGCGACAGTTCGAGTTCACGGCCGAGCGGCGACAGCTGATTGTTATCGGCCATCACCACGCGGAACAGGTCGGCCAGATCTTCCAGCGCCCGCTCGGCCACGCGCGGCTGGCTGCGGATCAGGCTCAGCACCGCGTTGAGCGAATTGAACAGGAAGTGTGGGCGGATGCGTGCCTGCAAGGCCTGTAGCCGTGCTTCGGCCAGAGCCGGGGAGAGCGCGCGGTTGCGCAGATGGAAATATTCGAGCAGTGCCGCGCTGCCAGCCAGCGCGTACAGTGCCGCACGCACCGAGCGTTCGCCGCCGAGCCCGTCGCGCTCCCCGAGCATGGCGACGACGGCAAGGGTGGCCGTTAGGCAGGTTGCCATGACGGCCAGCACGCCGCTGCGGTAGCTCAGGCGATGCAGTTGGCGGTCGAGCAGCAATAGCAGCACCAGGGTGACCAGCAACGCGGGCTGCAGCAGTGCCGAGAACTGGGTGAAGATGCGCGCGAAATCGGCGAAGCGCTCGCTCACCGCCAGCGCCGCCAGCATGGCCGCCAGGTTGACGGCGAGCAGGACGCGCAACTGCGTGCCGAGATTGCGGAAGTCCGGCAGGGCATCGGGCACGCGATTGGGCCCGATAGACGCCTGTCCAGGGTTCTTATTTCGGGTGTTTTGGTCGATAATTGTCATCTTTTCAATTTTGTACAGGGTGAACCCCATATGCAAGCCAGCAACCTGGATAACCGCGACAAGGCGTGGTCCGGCCGGTTTTCCGAGCCGATGTCGGAACTCTTGAAGCGTTATAACGCATCGGTCGGGTTCGACAAGCGTCTGGCGGAGTTCGACATCCAGGGCTCGCTTGCCCATGCCAAGATGCTCAACAAGGTCGGCGTGCTGTCGAACGATGACTTGGCGGCGATCGAGCGCGGCATGGCCGAGATTCTGGCCGATATCCGCGAAGGGCGCTTCGACTGGTCGGTTGACCTCGAAGATGTACACCTCAATATCGAGAAGCGCCTGACCGACAAGGTCGGCGACGCCGGCAAGCGCCTGCACACGGGCCGCTCGCGCAACGACCAGGTGGCGACCGACATCCGCCTCTACGTGCGCGACGCGATCGACCAGATCGTGCCCTTGATCCGTGCCGTGCAGACCTCCCTGGTCGACCTGGCCGAGCAGAACGCCGATACCGTAATGCCGGGCTTCACCCACCTGCAGGTCGCGCAGCCGGTGACCTTTGGCCACCACCTGCTGGCCTACTTCGAGATGCTCGAACGCGATGCCGAACGCTTCACCGATGCGCGTCGGCGCGTCAACCGCATGCCGCTGGGCTCGGCCGCGCTGGCCGGCACCAGCTACCCGATCGAGCGTGCCTACACTGCCGAGCTGCTGGGCTTCGAGCAGGTCAGCCGCAATTCACTCGACGCCGTGTCCGACCGCGACTTCGCGATCGAATTCACCGCTGCCGCGTCGCTCGTGATGATGCACTTGTCGCGCCTGTCCGAAGAACTGATCCTGTGGATGAGCCCGCGTTTCGGCTTCATCGACATCGCCGACCGCTTCTGTACCGGTAGTTCGATCATGCCGCAGAAGAAGAATCCCGACGTCGCCGAGCTGGCACGCGGCAAGTCCGGCCGCGTGTTCGGCCACCTGATGGGCTTGCTGACGCTGATGAAGGGCCAGCCGCTGACCTACAACAAGGACAATCAGGAAGACAAGGAGCCGCTGTTCGACACCGTCGACACGCTGACGATCACGCTGAGCATCTACGCCGACATGATGCGCGGCATCACGGTCAAGAAAGAAGCGATGCGTGCCGCCGCGCTACAGGGCTTCGCCACCGCGACCGATCTCGCCGACTATCTGGTCAAGCGCGGCCTGCCGTTCCGCGATGCGCACGAAACGGTCGCCCGCGCCGTGCGCTTTGCCGAGCAGAAGGGCTGCGACCTGGCTGACCTGAGCCTGGCGGAGCTGCAGGCTTTCCATGCGTCGATCGAGCAGGATGTCTTTGCGGTGCTGACGCTCGAAGGCTCGCTGAACAGCCGCAACCACATCGGCGGCACCGCGCCGGCGCAAGTGCGCGCTGCGGTCGTCGAGGCACGCCGCCTGCTGGGGCTATGAGCCCCAAGCTCGCCTGGACGTGAGCGAGTGATGAAGTGATGTGACGTAAACCGGGCCGGCTCTTGCCGGCCTGGCTGTTTCCGGAGGGAGCGATGCAACTGATCTGGCAATGCAAGCCGTTCTCGGCGCTATCGACTGACGAACTCTACGATCTCATGGTGCTGCGGCAGCGCGTATTCGTGCTCGAGCAGGCCTGCCTCTACCTCGACGCGGATGGCAAGGATAAACACGCCTATCACCTGATGGGGCGGGACGAAGATGGCGCATTACAGGGTTATGCGCGCCTGCTGCCGGCCGGGGCCAGCTACCCCGACCCATCGTTCGGCCGCGTCGTGACGGCGCCCGAGGCGCGTGGTCTGGGCCTTGGCCATGCGCTCGCGGGCGAGATCATGGCCTGCATGGCGCGACTGTTCCCGGCGCAGGCCATCACCATCGGCGCACAGGCACATCTGCAGGGATTCTACGGGGGATATGGGTTTGTTGCGGTGGGGGCGGTGTACCTGGAAGATGGTATTCCCCACCTGGACATGCGCTGGCAGCGGGCACCGTGATTCACGGTGCCTGCAAGCCGATCAACGACGGTGGAACGGTGCGGGCGCCGGCGCGCCAGACGGACGTTCGTCCTTGTGGCGGAAGCTGATGCGGCCCTTGGTCAGGTCGTAAGGCGACATTTCGACGGTGACACGGTCACCGGCGAGCACGCGGATGCGGTGCTTCTTCATCTTGCCCGAGGCATAGGCCGAGATTTCGTGGCCGTTGGTGAGCGTGACGCGAAAACGGGTGTCGGGTAGGACTTCGGATACGACGCCTTCCAGTTCGATTACTTCTTCTTTTGCCATGTGGCGAATCTCCTGTATGGATGGGCACCCGCTGCAACAGCCATCTGTTGCCGGATGCCGCGCACCTGGCGTCTCTGGGACAAAGGCCAATGATCCGATGGAGCCCCAATGGGCATCGGCAGCACAGCCAGAATGCGGTTGAAAAAACGGAAGCCGTCTAGATGGCCAACACGAAACGACGGTGAAGAGACAGCTGGCGGGGCGCAGACAGGTACAGGCAAGCCCAAGTACCTCTAAGCACCCAATTATACAGGATTTTCAGGCCACTGGCCCGTGTCGCCCGCTGGTGATGCAATGCAACACCAGCCGACGCCGCCTCAATCGGCGCTGCGTGCGGCGGGCCGCGCGGGCCATGGCCGCCAGCCATTGCCGATGACGCCCGTGGTGAGCGCCGTACCGAGCAATACCACGCCGCCGCCCGCGAACATCGCCGTGGTGACCGGCTCGGCGAGCCACAGCACGCCCCAGAGCGAGGCAAACAGCGGGATCAGGAAAGTCACGCTGATTGCCTTGGCCGGGCCGAGCCGGGCGATCAGGCGGAAATACAGTACATAGGCGATGCCGGTGCAGAACACGCCGAGCAGGATTGCCGCGGTCCAGGCGGTCGTCGTCGGTGCCTGCGCCGGCCACCACCACCAGGCGAACGGTGCCAGCACGAGGGCGGAGCTCAGCTGGGTGCCCGTGGCGATAGCGAGTGCCGGCACGCCGGTCAGGTAGCGCTTGGTGTGATTGGCTGCAATGCCATACATCAATGTCGCGCTCAGGCAGGCCACGATGGCCAGGCCCGATCCGCCGGGCTTGAACGACACCTTGCCCCACACCAGCACCACGATACCGCTGAAACCGACCAGCAGGCCGACGATGCGCAGCCAGCTGAGCTTGTCCTTGAGCCACAGCCAGCCTACCAGTGCACCGAACATCGGCGTCGTGGCATTGAGTATCGAGGTGAAACCGGCCGTGATCGACAGCGTGGCATAGGCAAAGCAGATAAAAGGCAGGGCCGAGTTGAGCAGCCCCACCACGAGCATGAGGCCGGGAGATGCCACGAGGGGCTGCAGGCCGCCGCGCCAGGCGAGCAGCGGCAGCAGGCAGGCCGTCGCGACCGCCACCCGCACTGCAATCAGTGGCACAGGCCCGAACACCGGCGCGGCAATGCGCATGAACAGGAAGGAGGCGCCCCACAGGGCGGCGAGCAGCAATAGTTCGATCAGGTCGGCTGGCTTCATGGCGGCTGGCATGGGTTCACATAATGGGTGGCAGGATGGGGCTTGTCCGGCAGCGCTATTCACCCCGCGCATGGCGTGGCAGATAGCCCTCCAGCGTCAGCAGCGCGGTCTTTCTGCCGAGGCCGCCGGCATAGCCGGTCAGCGAGCCGTCGCTGCCGACGATACGGTGGCACGGAATGATGACGGACAGCGGGTTGCGCCCCGTGGCGCTGCCAGCGGCGCGGATGGCGCGGGGCGCCTCGACCGTGTCGGCCAGCTGGCGGTAGCTGATGGCCGCCCCCGGGGCGATGCTGGCGATCGCCCGCCACACCCGCTGCTGAAACGCCGTACCGGCGCTCAGGTCGAGCGGCAGGTCGAACTGCCGGGCCTCGCCCGCAAAATAGCTCGCCAATTGCTCGGCTGCCTGCCGGAAGACGGGCAATGTGCCGTCTTCGCGCCAATCCGCCGCAATCTCGGGCTGGTAGCGTTGCCCGACGAAATAGCAGCCGCAAAGCGCGTCACTACCGGTCAGCAGCATGGGCCCGAGCGGGCTGTTCACATAGGTATAGCGCATGATTTGTTCTCCTGTTTGTGCGGCCCCGAGGGCTGGCGGCAAGCGTTCGGGCTCATCGATCTGCCGTATCCGCACCGTCTGCTGTGGCCAGGCTGGCCCACAGGTGCATCACGGCATAGGCCCGCCATGGGCGCCAGGCTTCGGCCTGCGCCAGCATCTCGCGTGGCGCCATGCCGCCCATTGCCTTGCGCACCGCCACATCTCCCGGAAGGAAGGCATCGGGCCAGGACAGCGCACGCATCGCGATGTAGTGGGCGGTCCAGCCACCAATGCCGGGCAGCGCTGTCAGCGCGGTGAGCGTGCGTTCGACATCGGCGTGCGGCAGCAGCGCCAGCTGCCCGTCCGCGACTGCCCTGGCCAGAGCTAGGATGGCCCGTGCACGCGCACCGACGATGCCGAGTGAGGCAATGTCGCTTTCGCTGGCCACGGCCACCTCGGCCGCAGTCGGGAAGACAGCGGCGAGTGCCGGCCACGGCGTCGCGATCGCGCTGCCGAAACGGCTGGCAAAGCGCCCGGCCAGTGTGCGCGCCGCCTTGACCGTGACCTGCTGCCCGAGAATCGCACGCACGGCCATCTCGAAGCCATCGAATGCACCGGGCAGGCGCAAGCCGGGGCGCGGCTCGGCCAGCGGGCCCAGCGCGGCGGCCACCTCGTCGGGCTGGCAGGCGAGATCGAACAGCCGCTTGACCCGGCCGAGCAGCAGCGGAATGGCGCCGGCCAGGCTGGCCGACAGCTGGACCTCCAGCACCGGCCGCTGCGTCGCAGCCTTGACGCTCAGCCAGCCGGTAAGGAGGTGGCCGCCGCGTTCCAGCCTGACCGTGCGGCGGTAGCCGTCGGCCTCGCCTTGTTCGACGCCGGGGATGGCCCGCGCCGAGAGGAAGGCGAACATCTGCGCCGTAGCGTAAGGCGGGCGATAGCCCAGCTCGAAACGCAGGCTGTCGACGGCCTGCGACGTGTCGATGCTGCGACGGAACTGGCTGGGGTTGAGTCGATAGCGCTCGACGAACAGCTTGTTGAAGCGGCGGATGCTGCCGAAGCCCGCCGCCAGGGCGACATCGGTGACGGGCAAGGCGGTGTCGGTCAGCAGGCGCTTGGCGAGCAGCAGGCGCTGCGTCTGGGCGTAGGCGATCGGGCTCACGCCGAATTCGGCAAGAAACACGCGCCTCAGGTGACGGTCGGTCACACCCATGCGCTCGGCGAGCGTGGCAAGGCTGTCATCGTTCAAGCTGCCATCTTCGATGTGGTTTGCGGCGAGCCGGGCCAGCCGTGCCGGCGCATCAACGCTCGCCAGCCCCGGCGCCAGTTCGGGCCGGCAGCGCAGGCAAGGTCGGAAACCACAGGACTCGGCCGCCGCCGCGCTCGGGAAAAACCGGCAGTTCGCGGCTTTCGGCGTCTTGACTGTGCACACCGGGCGGCAATAGATGCCGGTCGATGTCACGCCGACAAAGAAGCGGCCGTCGAAGCGGTGGTCGTGGGTGAGCAGGGCCTGATAACAGGCGCTTGGATCAAGTAGCATTGGCGCCATTATGAGCCCGGCACCCGGGAATTACTCGCCGTTTTCGGACGTCGAAATTAGGTGGCGCAAGTCAGCTGCCGGATCACTGCGAACACGTCGGGCCGGGAAACAGAAAGGCCGGCAGAGCCGACCTTTTTGGGGGGAGGGAAGCGCCTTATTCGTCCGCTTCGGCACTTTTCTTGCGTTTCTTCGATTGTGCCCGCAAGGCGACTTCAAATGCCGTGCGTGCCCAGTTCATCAGCAGTTCCCGGTCTTCGAGCACTTCTTCCGGCAAGGGATAGTAGGACATGCTCGCGCTCGTGCCGTCCTTCTTCTCGTAAGTGAACGGCCCGAGGTTGTGTTCTTCGTAGTCGGGACGGGTATGGTCGTCGACCTTGAAGTACAGGGTCTCGTCGGTCACGATGGCGAAGCAGGTGCCATCGAGATAAATACCGAAACCGCCGAACATCGCACGCGAGGTGACGGTGCCGAGCGGGGCAAGCTGTTCCTTGATGTGTTCGACGTATTCGCTGTAGGCGGCCATGATCAGAGCCCCAGACGCTGCCAGACGGTGGAGACGGCGCCCGCCGCATTCAGGGTGTAGAAGTGCAGGCCCGGTGCGCCGCCGCTGAGCAGGCGGTCGCACAGGTCGGTGACCACGTCGAGGCCGAGTGCGCGGATCGACGCCATGTCATCGCCGTAGCTCTGCAGCTTGAGCCTGAGCCAGCGTGGGATCTCGGCACCACAGGCGTCGGAGAAACGGGCGAGCTGGCTGAAGTTGTTGATCGGCATGATGCCGGGCACGACGGGGATGTCGACGCCGCGGAAACGCACTTCGTCGACGAAGGCGAAGTAGGCGTCGGCATTGAAGAAATACTGGGTGATCGCCGAGCTTGCACCAGCCTTGGCCTTGCGTTCGAAATTGGCCAGGTCGTCGAGTGCTGAGCGTGCCTGCGGATGGTATTCGGGATAGGCCGCAATCTCGATGTGGAACCAGTCGCCATGTTCGGCCCGGATGAACTCGACCAGCTCGTTGGCGTAGCGGAATTCGCCGAATTCGACCATGCCGGACGGGATGTCGCCGCGCAGCGCGACGATGCGCTTGATGCCGTGCTCACGGTAGGCATTGAGCAGCGCGCGCACATTGTCTTTGGTCGAGCCGATGCAGGACAGATGGGGAGCGGCATCAAAGCCTTCGCACTGGATTTCCAGCACCGTGTCCATCGTGCCCTGCTGGGTCGTGCCGCCGGCGCCGAAGGTGACCGAAAAGAACTGTGGCTTGAACTGGGCCAGTTGTTTGCGCGTGTTGCGCAGCTTGTCGGTGCCTTCCGGCGTCTTGGGGGGGAAAAACTCGAAGCTGAAAGTAGGATGGTTCATCTTGCGTGCGGCGAAGTCATGGCAAATTGTGCCCGATGTTACACCAAGCCGTATGGCCGCGGCTTGAATTCTCGGCATCCTGACATGAGGCGGGCTCATCGCCCGCCATCGTCCACATCAGGCCTGCATCACCATTTGCGCAGATTGGCCGAGCCGGTGTTGGCGATCGCCCAGATGCCGGGTAGGTTGACCACCGACATGATGCGCACGTTGTCCGTCAGGTTGAGCCAGGCGCCGTGCTGGGCCGGGAAGTTTTCGTTCGGGTTGGTGGCCGGGTAGAGCAGGTTGTCGACCTTGCTGAACGACACCCAGAAGTCGCGCGTGGAGGTGTCGTATTGAGGGTAGTTCTTCAAGCCGGCAAGCAGGTCGAATGCGCCAATCTGGTTGGGGCCGCCCAGGCCGGGGATAAAGCCGGGAATGCCACTGTGATCGACCGTGCCGGGGCGGTACATGTTCTGTTGGTCGGCGGGCGCGCAGCGGCCCAGGCCGGCGGTGCGGCCGACGCAGAGCGCGTCGGTGAACATCAGGCCCTTGTTGGGCGAGATGACGATCGGGTCCAGACCCAGGATCGGGTTCGAGGTCGAGTCGAGCAGGCCCGGCAAGTGTGCGAGTACGGCGTCGCCTTCGGCACGGCGGCCGTAGTTGTTCGAGGTGATCGTGGCTATGCCGCCGGGCGGGAAGCCGTTGAGTATCGGCGTCTTCACTTGCGATGTGACGAAGCCGCGGCCGGAGCCGATCCGGAAGTTGACGCCGAAGATGCCGTCCATTTCCTCGAAGCCGACGCGGAAGCCGAGAATCTCCTTCTCGCCGTTGGGGTTGTCCTTGTGCGCGATTTCGATATAGGGCTTGCCCAGGTGAAACGGGTGGTAGGCGCCGGTCTGGTTGCCGAACAGGTCCGGGTCGCGCCAGCCCGTCCACTTGATGTTGTCCTGCTTGATGTCGTAGTCCGACACGCTCTGGTAGGTCTCGTTGACGTAGCCGCCGGGTGCCGAGTCATCGCGCTTCTTGCGTATGCCGTTGTCGGTATAGCCACCCAGCCACATCTTGCCGACGTCCATGTCGACGTCGATATCGGCGCCGATGCGCAGCTTGGTGAAATTGATCGGGCCTGTGATCTGCATTTCCTGGCCGGTGGTGGGGTCCTTGTAGACGGGCCAGCCGTCGATCTTGAAGTTTTCTTCAAACGTGCGGCCGGTGGCAGGGTCGATATAGCTGGAATGGGTGGTCCTGTCCTTGGCCAGCTCGCGCCACTTGTTATCGTAGGAAATCCAGTCGTTCTTCCAGTCGGCGACGAAATGCTGGGGTGCCTGCGTGAAGGTGGTATTCACAATTTCGAACATGGCCTGGCCGCGCACGGAAGAGAGATCCTCGTCGTCGAGCGAAACCATGCCGGCATGGGCCTGGGTGCAGAGAGCCAATACAGGTGCAACGGACAGAAGTGGGGCGAAATATTTCACATTGCACCTATTGCTGTTCATAACTGAAAAAATATTGATCAATTTTGTTTATAAGACGTTAACAAAATTGTCGAACAATTAAATCATGTTGCTATCATAGAGTAAAAGCTCGTGATTTTCAATTGTCATATTTAACTGAATTGGCATATGTCATAGGCAACAAAAAAGCGCCTTGCGGCGCTTTTTCGTGTCGACGGTGACAGGCTTAGTAGCGGTAGTGGTCCGGCTTGTAGGGGCCGTCCTTGGGTAGGCTCAGGTAGTTTGACTGCTCGTCCGTCAGTGTCGTCAGCTTGGCGCCGATGCGGCCCAGGTGCAGGCGGGCAACCTTCTCGTCGAGATGTTTCGGCAGCACGTAAACCTGGTTCTGGTATTGATCGCCACGCGTGAACAGCTCGATCTGCGCCAGTGTCTGGTTGGTGAAGGAGTTGGACATCACGAAGCTCGGGTGGCCGGTTGCGCAGCCGAGATTCACCAGGCGGCCTTCGGCCAGCAGGATGATGCGCTTGCCGTCCGGGAAGATGATGTGGTCGACCTGGGGCTTGATGTTCTCCCATTCATACTGGCGCAGGCTGGCGACTTCGATTTCGCTGTCGAAGTGGCCGATGTTGCAGACGATGGCCTGGTCGCGCATGGCCTTGAGGTGGGCGTGGTTGATCACGTTCACGTTACCGGTGGCGGTGACAAAAATATCGGCCTGCGGTGCCGCTTCGTCCATGGTGACGACGCGGTAGCCTTCCATGGCGGCCTGCAGCGCGCAGATCGGGTCGATCTCGGTCACCCAGACGGTGGCGCCAAGGCCGCGCAACGACTGCGCGCAGCCCTTGCCCACGTCGCCATAGCCGGCCACGATGGCGATCTTGCCGGCCACCATCACGTCGGTTGCGCGCTTGATGCCGTCGACCAGCGATTCACGGCAGCCGTACAGGTTATCGAACTTGGACTTGGTGACCGAGTCGTTGACGTTGATTGCAGGGAAGGGCAGCGAGCCGTCAGCGGCCATCTGGTACAGGCGCTTGACACCGGTGGTGGTTTCTTCGGTCACGCCCTGGATGCCAGCGAGCTGCTTGGCGTACCAGCCGGGCTGCTCGGCGTTGCGCTTCTTGATCGCGGCGAACAGGACCTTCTCTTCCTCGTTGGTCGGGTTGGCGACCAGTGCCGGGTTCTTCTCGGCCTTGGCGCCGAGGATCAGCAGCAGGGTGGCGTCGCCACCGTCGTCGAGGATCATGTTGGCGCCTTCGCCCGGCCATTCGAAGATCTTGTGGCTGTAGTCCCAGTATTCTTCGAGCGACTCGCCCTTGTAGGCGAATACGGGAATGCCGGCGGCGGCGATTGCGGCGGCGGCGTGGTCCTGCGTCGAGAAGATGTTGCACGATGCCCAGCGGACTTCGGCGCCGAGCGCGACCAGCGTCTCGATCAGCACGGCGGTCTGGATCGTCATGTGCAGCGAGCCGGTAATGCGCGCGCCCTTGAGCGGCTTGGCCTCGCCGAACTCGCGGCGCACGGCCATCAGGCCGGGCATCTCGGTTTCGGCAATGCGGATTTCCTTGCGGCCCCAGTCGGCCAGGGAAAGGTCGGCGATCTTGTAATCGGTAACGTTGGTATCAGCCACAGCGTGAACTCCTTAATCGGTAAATTCGTCCGAAATAAGAACCTTGCCGCACCTTGCGGCGGGCAAGTTCTAAAGCATGTGGCCGGGGGAGGGATGCAGACTCACCTGAAAGGCCTTGGGGGCCTTATGCATCCCGTGCCCGGCACGGGTTTTGTCAGGTGAGCGCGGTTGTTCGAATACCGAGCCTGGGGTGGCGACACCTCGCAGCGCTCCTCGGAAGTGCGGGATTATATCGCCGCCAAAAATAAAGCGCGACTTTCGCCGCGCTTTATTGGTCCTGGCCAGCGGCGCATGCGCCGACACGATCAGAACAGCTGCTTGCCGACCCACCAGCCAATGGCCGAAATGACGGCGCTTGCCGGGATGGTTAGAATCCACGCCCAGACGATGCCGCCCGCCACGCCCCAGCGTACCGCCGAGAAGCGCCGCGCGGCGCCGACACCGACGATGGCGCCGGTGATCGTGTGCGTGGTGGAGACCGGGATACCCAAGGCCGATGCGATGAACAGCGTGATCGCACCGCCGCTTTCGGCGCAGAAACCGCCGACGGGCTTCAGCTCGGTGATGCGCTGGCCCATGGTGCGCACGATACGCCAGCCGCCGAGCATGGTGCCGGCGGCAATCGCACCGTAGCAGGCAATGATCACCCACACCGGCACATCCTGCTGCGCGGTCGACATGCCCGCTGAGATCAGGATCAGCCAGATGATGCCGATGGTCTTCTGCGCATCGTTGCCGCCGTGGCCCAGGCTGTACATGCCGGCCGACAACAGCTGCAGGCGCCTGAACCAGCGGTCGACCTGGCCGGGGCGCTGGCGGAAGCAGGCCCAGGATGTGGCAATCATGATCAGCGCGCCGAGGAAGAAGCCTAGGATAGGCGACACGAAGATGAAGGTGACGGTCTTGAGGATGCCGCTCGAAATCAGCGCGCTCGGGCCCACCTTGGCCAACGCCGCCCCCACCAGGCCGCCGATCAGAGCGTGCGACGACGAGGACGGGATACCGTAGTACCAGGTGATGATGTTCCAGGCGATGGCGCCGATCAACGCGCCGAACAGCACGTACTGATCGACGATGCTCGGATCGATGGTGCCCTTGCCGATGGTGGCGGCCACCTTCAGGTGGAAAATGAAGATGGCGATGAAGTTGAAGCAGGCCGCCCACAGCACCGCATGCTGCGGCCGCAGGACGCCGGTGGACACGATGGTGGCGATCGAGTTGGCCGCATCGTGAAAGCCGTTCATGAAGTCGAATGCGAGCGCCAGCAGGACCAGCAGCACGACAACCGACAGGTGGATTTCCAAACCAGTCATGAAAACCTCACCCGGCTCAGGCGTTCTCGAGGACGATGCCCTCGACGGTATTGGCAACCGACATGCAGCGATCGGTGATGGTTTCCAGCAGCTCGTAGATGGCCTTGTGCTTGATCAGCTCGCGCACATCCTGTTCGTCGCGGAACAGGCGGGAAATCGCGCCGCGCATCACGCGGTCGGCATCGCCCTCGAGCTTGTCGATGTCCTTACAGGTCTTGAGGATGTCCTGCGCATGCTTGCCCGGCTCGTGCAGCAGGCCGACAGCGGCCCTGACGCGGTCCACCGCCGACAGGCTGATTTCGGACAGCTGCTTCATGTCCGGCGTGGCGCGGCGCACGTCGTACATGGTGATGGTCTGGGCGATGCTGTGAACCACGTCGACGATGTCGTCCATCGAGTTGATCAGCTGGTGGATTTCGTTGCGGTCGAGCGGGGTGATGAAGGTCTTGTTGAGCAGGATGACGGTATCGTGCGTCAAGCTGTCTGCCCGGTGTTCGGCGGATTCGATGGACTGAACAGTGGCCTCGATCGTGCGCGCGTCGCCGCCGAGCTGGTCCATCAGGGTAACGAGTTTCTGTGCGCCCAGAACGATCTGTTCTGCGTGGGCGTTGAAGAGGTCGAAGAACTTGCCCTCTTGAGGCATGAAGCGTGCGAACATGGCGAGGCCCAATGTTACAAAAAGGTGAAATTTTAACATGGCTGCATCGTTATGCTCTTGTGAAACGATGCCGAGCCGATTGTTTATTGGCTGATTTATAGTGTGGGATCAAGTCACTGGCAAAGAAAAACGGGGCAAACTGCCCCGTATTCCATGCTGTGTCCGGCGCCTTGATTACAGGCCGGCGTCGGCGCGCAGAGCCTCGGCCTTGTCGGTGCGTTCCCAGCTGAAATCCGGCTCTTCGCGGCCGAAGTGGCCGTAAGCCGCCGTGCGGGTATAGACCGGGCGCAGCAGGTCGAGCATCTGCACGATGCCCTTGGGGCGCAGGTCGAAGTGCTTGTTGATGAGCGCGACGATCTGGTCGTTGCTGAGCTTGGACGTGCCCCAGGTGTCGACCATGATCGACACCGGCTTCGATACGCCGATCGCGTAGCTGACCTGCACCATGCACTGCTTGGCGATGCCGGCAGCGACGATGTTCTTGGCGACATAGCGGCCGGCATAGGCGGCCGAACGGTCGACCTTGGACGGATCCTTGCCCGAGAAGGCGCCGCCGCCGTGCGGTGCTGCGCCGCCGTAGGTGTCGACGATGATCTTGCGGCCGGTCAGGCCGCAGTCGCCCATCGGGCCGCCGATGACGAAACGGCCGGTCGGGTTGATCAGGAAGCGGGTGCCCTTCAGCCACTCGGACGGGATCACCGGCTTGATGATCTCCTCGATCACGGCTTCGGACAGCTGCGCGTGGGAGATATCCGGGTGGTGCTGGGTCGAGATGACGACGGTGTCGACTTCTTCGATCTTGCCGGTCTCGTTGTCGTAACGGATGGTGACTTGCGATTTCGCATCGGGGCGCAGCCAGGGCAGGCGGCCATCCTTGCGCAACTCGCTCTGGCGTTGCATCAGTCGGTGTGCGTAATAGATCGGGGCGGGCATCAGCTGCGGGGTTTCATCGCAGGCGTAGCCGAACATCAGGCCCTGGTCGCCGGCGCCCTGGTCGAGGTCGAGGCCCTGGCCTTCGTTCACGCCCTGGGCTATGTCGGGCGACTGCTTGTCGTAGGCGACGAGCACGGCGCAGGTCTTGTAGTCGAATCCGATGTCGGAATGGTCGTAGCCGATGCGCCTGATCGTGTCGCGCGCGATCTGGATGTAATCGACGTTTGCATGCGTGGTGATTTCACCCGCCAGCACGACGAGGCCGGTATTCACCAGGGTCTCGGCGGCGACACGCGCATGCTTGTCCTGCGCCAGGATGGCGTCGAGGATGGAATCGGAAATCTGGTCGGCAACTTTGTCCGGATGGCCTTCGGAGACCGATTCGGAGGTAAACAGAAACGTGTCACTCATGATTGGCGTGTCGCTCTCACAATGTAGTTAAAGTTAGAATATTAGCTTTTGAGTTTATCACACGCTTTGATGCTGAATATGCTTCTCGCTGCGGTGGCCCGCGTGCCGCTCGTGGTTTTGCACACGTTGGGCGGCTTGCTGGGGCTGCTGGCGCTGTTCGTGGACAAATCGTTCGCCCGGCGCCTGCGCGAGAACCTGCGCCTGTCCGGCATTCCCGGGGCCGAGCGCCTGAGGTGGCGCGTGGCGATCGAGACCGGCAAGGGGGCGCTCGAGCTGTTGGTGGCCTGGGGCCGCTCGCCGCGCGGGGTGGCGCGGCTGGTGCGCGAGTGCTCGGGCTGGGAGCATGTCGAAGCGGCGCTCGCGGAGAAGCGCGGCATCGTGTTCGTGACCCCGCACCTCGGCGGTTTCGACATTGCCGGCCGTTATCTGAGTTCGCGCCTGCCTTTCCCGCTGACCGCGATGTACCGCCCGCCCAAGTTGCGCTGGCTCGAGCCGCTGATGAACGCCGGGCGCGTGCGCGGCAATGGCAAGACGGCGCCGGCCACGCCGGCCGGGGTGCGGCAATTGTTCAAGACGTTGAAGCAGCGTGAGGCCTTGATCATCCTGCCCGACCAGGCGCCGGGGGAGGGCGGCGGTGTCTGGGCGCCGTTCTTCGGCCGGCCCGCTTACACCATGACGCTGCTGGCCCGGCTCGCGCAGTCTGCGCAGACTTCCGTACTGTTCTTCTATGGTGAGCGCCTGTCGTTCGGGCGCGGCTACCGCGTGCATGTCGTGCCGATATCCGGCGCGTTCGCCGGTGATGCGGCGGCCGATGCGACACTGGTCAATCGCAATGTCGAGGCGCTGGTCCGGCGCTGCCCCGCGCAATACCTGTGGAGCTACAATCGTTACAAGCGGCCGGCAGGCGTCGAGCTGCCGGCGGAGGAGGTCAAGCCATGAGATTCGCATTATTCGTCTGGCGCCTGCTCAGCTATCTGCCGACGCCGCTGCTGGGCTTGTTCGGCTACGCCCTGGGCTGGTGCCTGTTCTGGGTCGGCAGGCGCACCACGATGCGCAACCTCGAGCTGTGTTTTCCGCAGCTCAGCCGTGCCGAGCGCGCACGCATCGGCCGTCGCCACTTCATGCGCTTGACACGGGCGCTGCTCGAGCTGGGCCTGCACATCTGGCAGCCGAAGGAACGCACGCTGAAGATGGTGCGGATGAAGGGCTGGGAGCATCTGGCGCCGCATCTCGGGCAGCCCGTCATCATGCTGAACCCGCACTTTGTCGGCCTCAACAACGGCTCGGCCATGCTCGGCGAGCGCCTGGCCGAGTATACGGGCTCCGTCACGCTCTACAGCCGGCACAAGGACCCGCAGATCGATGCGCTGTTCTACGACGCGCGCCAGCGTTTCGGCTCCCCGCAGCTGTTCGCGCGCCAGGACGGCCTGCGCGGCATCGTTAAGCAGCTCAAGCATGGTGTGCCATTCTTTTATCTGCCGGACATGGATTTCAACAGCAAGGATGCGGTGTTCGTGCCATTCTTCGGCGTGTTGGCCTCGACGCTGACCATGCCATCGCGGCTGGCCGCCATGACGGGGGCCCGTGTGGTGCCGGTGGTGACACGCCAGCTGTCGGTCTGGCGGGGTTATGAGATCGAGCTGTTTCCAGCCTGGGATGACTTTCCCGGTGCCGATCCGACCGAAGACGCGCGCCGTATGAATGCCTGGCTCGAAGACCGCGTGCGCGAGATGCCCGACCAGTATTACTGGGTGCACAAACGCTTCGGTACACGGCCGTCCGGCGAGAAGAACCTGTACAAATGATTGCGCAAACCGACTATCTGGCGCGCCTTGCCGCCATCCACCAGTCGCTCGGCATCGATCCCGGCTATGGCTGCGCACGCGGGCTGTCGCCGCAGATCGAGGCGACGGCGCTGGTCGAGGTCGGCCCGGACAAGTTCGGCCGCGACGCCCGGCTGGTGGCGGACGCGGCGGCGGCCTGGATGGCCATGCGTGACGCGGCCGCGAGCGATGGCGTGGTGCTTGAGCTCGTCTCGGCGTTTCGCAGCGTCGATTACCAGCGCGGGCTGATCGAGCGCAAGCTCGCCGCCGGGCTGGCTATCGACGCGATCCTTGAAGCCAGCGCGGCGCCGGGCTACAGCGAGCACCACACGGGGCGGGCGGTCGATCTCGGCACGCCCGGTTCGCCGGAGCTCGAAGAGGTGTTCGAGGCCACGGCTGCCTTCGCCTGGCTTGCCCGGCACGCGGCGCGATATGGCTTTCGCCTCAGCTTTCCGCGCGACAATCCGCACGGCATTCTTTATGAACCATGGCACTGGGCCTATACCGGCATCCAGGCCGAGAACCCCATCGCATGAATTTCGCCCTGTTTCTGCTCTGGCTGCTCCATTGGCTGCCGCTCTCCGTCCAGGCCGCTATCGGCAACGCGCTGGGCCGCCTGGCCTACTATCTGGCGAAGAGCCGGGTCAAGGTGGCGCGCACCAACCTCAAGCTGTGCTTCCCCGAACTGAGCGATGCCGAACGCGAGCGGCTGATCGTCAAGCATCTACAGTCCTTCATGCGCGGCGCGCTCGAGCACGGCCTGCTGTGGTGGGCGCCGGAGGCACGCCTGCGGCGCCTGTTGCGGCTCGAAGGCTACGAGATGTTCAAGACCTACCGTGACCGGCCGATCATCATGTTCGCGCCGCATTTCATGGGGCTCGACCATGGCGGCACGGCCTACCTGCTGCACGACACCGGCTGCTCGATGTATGCGCAGCAGAAGAACCCGCGCGTGACCGAGCTGCTGCTACGCGCGCGCAAGCGCTTCGGCAACGCGGTGCTGCTGTCGCGCCAGGATGGCATCCGCGCGCTGGTCAAGGCGGTCAAGCGTGACAAGCTGCCGTTCTACTACCTGCCCGACCAGGATTTCGGCCGTGAGGATGCGGTGTTCGTGCCGTTCTTCGGCGTCAAGGCCGCCACGCTCACGGGCCTGTCGCGCATCGCCAGGCTGACCGGCGCAGTGGTGATCCCGACGATCACGCGGCAGCTGCCGGGTGGCGGCGGTTACGTGATGACATTCCATCCGCCGCTGGAGAATTTCCCGAGCGACGATGTCGAAGCCGATACGCGCCGCATGAACGAATTCATCGAGGCGCGCGTGCGCGAGATGCCCGAGCAGTATTTCTGGACGCACAAACGCTTCAAGACTCGCCCCGAGGGCGAACGCTCGCTGTATTGAGGGAGTCATCATGTTCCACAACCCCAGCCCGGCGGGCATCGCCGACCTGCTCAGGCAAGTAAAGCGCATCGCCGTGCTCGGCTTGTCGCCGAATCCGCGTCGGCCGAGCCACAGCGTGTCGGCCCAGATGCAGCGTTTCGGCTACCAGATCGTGCCGGTGCGCCCGGCCGTCAGCGAGGTGCTCGGGCAGCCGGCCTATGCGCGGCTCGACCAGGTGCCGGGCGAGATCGATCTCGTCAACGTGTTCCGCAACGCGGCCGAGATCGACGCCATCGTCGACGACTGCATCCGCCTCAAGCTGCCGGCAATCTGGATACAGGAAGGCATCGTCAACGAAGCGGCCGCCGAGCGCGCCCGCGCAGCCGGCATGACGGTGGTGATGGACCGCTGCATTTACAAGGATTATCTGGCCTATTGCCTGTAATATGGCGGAAAAGCGCGGCCACGGCGCAATCAGGACGGATCACGCATGAAACTCAAGTTCACCAAGATGCAGGGCCTCGGCAACGATTTCATGGTTGTCGATGGTATCAACCAGGTCTTCCATTTCAGCAATGAGCAGATCGGCCAGTGGGGCGACCGCCGCTTCGGCATCGGCTTCGACCAGCTGTTGCTGGTCGAAAAATCGACACTGCCCGGCATCGATTTCAAGTACCGCATCTTCAACTGCGACGGCAGCGAGGTCGAGCAATGCGGCAACGGCTCGCGCTGCTTCGTGCGCTTTGTCCACGAGCAGGGGCTGACCGACAAGACCCAGATCCGCGTCGAGACTGCCAAGGGCACCATCGTGCCGCGGCTGGAGGGCAACGGCCTGGTCACCGTGGACATGGGCATGCCCTTTCTCGACCCGGTCGACATCCCTTTCGTGGCCGATGCGCAGGCGATCACCTATGGCCTCGATGTCGATGGCGAGCGCTACGAGATCGGCGCGGTGTCGATGGGCAACCCGCACGCGGTGCTGGTGGTCGACGATGTCGACGCCTACCCGGTGCGCGAGCTCGGTGCGCGCATCGAGGTTCATCCGCGTTTTCCGCGCAAGGTCAACGTCGGCTTCCTGCAGGTGATCGACCGCAGCCACATCAAGCTGCGCGTGTTCGAGCGCGCGGCCGGCGAGACGCTGGCCTGCGGCACCGGCGCCTGCGCCGCCGTGGTGTCGGGCATCCAGCGTGGCCTGCTCGACCCCACCGTGACCGTGTCCACGCGTGGCGGCGAGCTGACCATCAGCTGGGCGGGCGAGGGCCAGCCGGTACTGATGACCGGGCCGGCGGTGACCGTTTATCACGGCGAGATCGAAGTCTAGACGGCCGGTCGAAATCCAGGGGCCTGGCTTTTCGCCAGGCTCATCCACAGCCGGGCTGCTTGGGGGCAAGCGTGTACGGGCGTACATGCGGGCCGCGAATATCGTCCGGCTGCAAACGGCAAGTGTGGGGCCCGCTGACATGGGCTCCGAGGCGGGCGCCATGCCCCTATGCGAGGAATACACCATGCAATCGAGCCTTGTCGCTCAATACCTGAAGGACAACCCCAGCTTCTTCGAAGACTACGCCGACCTGCTCGCCGATATCTTCATCCCGCACCCGCACGGTGGCCACGCGATCTCGATCACCGAGCGCCAGATGCTGACCTTGCGCGAAAAGAACCGCCTGCTCGAGAACAAGCTCGGCGAGCTGTTGCAGTTTGGCGAAGAGAACGATGCGATCAGCGAAAAGGTGCATCGCCTGAGCCTGACGCTGTTGGCCGCACGTGATGCGGTCGAGGCGATCAACGGCTTCGTCTATAACCTGCTCGAGGATTTTGCCGTGCCGCATGTCGGCTTGCGGGTGTGGGGTATTGCCGGCGCCGACGGCGATCAGCCCGAGTTTCAGCCGGTATCCGATGCGGTCAAGCAACTGGCCGAGAATCTCGGCGAGCCTTACTGCGGCCCGCACGTGGCCGAGGAAACTCAGGCCTGGTTTGGTGAATCGGCAGCCAAGCTGCGCAGTTTCGCCCAGGTGCGGCTCGCCACCGACAAGACCGAGGGCCTGCTGGTGCTGGCCAGCGAAGACGCCGAACGCTTCTATCCCGAGATGGGCACGCTCTACCTCAAGCGCATCGGCGAGTTGCTGTCGGCGGTGCTGCTGCGGACCATTCCGCTCGGCCAGGTCTCCCGCCAGGAGGCATGATGCCGGCGCATGACGCGGCTGCGCCTGGCCCCGGGCGGCATGATGCCGACGGGGCGGTACCGTCGCTGTCACGCTTCCCGCCACTGCCCGCCAGCAAGGCGGAGCAGATCGCAGCCTATCTCGACTGGGTCCGTTTCGAGCGCAGGTTGAGCCCGCTGACCTGGGAGGCCTACCGGCACGACCTGTCCCTGCTCGAACGCCTGTCCGAGGGCACCGAGCTGCTGTCGCTGACGCCGCCGCAGGTCAAGCGCTTCGTCGGCAAGCTCAAGAACGACGGCCTGTCCGGGCGTTCGCTCGGGCGCGTGTTGTCGGCCTGGCGCGGCTTCTACGATTTTCTCGCGCATAAATACGGGGCTGAGCACAACCCGTGCATCGGGCTCAGGCCGCCCAAGTCGCCAAAGGCGCTGCCGCACGTGCTGACGCCCGACGAAGCGGCCAAGCTGCTGGAGATCGAGCCCGAGGACGTGCTCGTGGTGCGCGACAAGGCGATGTTCGAGCTGTTCTATTCGTCGGGCCTGCGGTTGTCGGAGCTCGTCAACCTGCCGCTCGACGCGTTGAAGCTGGCCGAAGGCGAGGTGCGCGTGCTCGGCAAGCGCAACAAGGAGCGCGTCGTGCCCGTCGGCGCCCCTGCCATCGCGGCGATCGAGGCCTGGCTCGCGCTGCGCGCGATGCTGGCGTCGCCTGACGAGCCGGTGCTGTTCGTCGGCCAGCACGGCGGGCGGCTGACTCCCAGGGCGGTGCAGAAGCGGCTGGCGGAATGCGGCGTGAAGCAGGCGCTGTCCGACCATGTCCACCCGCATGCCCTGCGCCACTCGATGGCCACCCACCTGCTGCAATCCTCGCAAGACCTGCGCGCGGTGCAGGAGATGCTGGGCCATGCCAGCATCTCGACGACGCAGGTCTACACCCATCTCGACTACCAGCACCTGCAGCAGATCTACGACCAGGCCCATCCGCGCGCGAAGCGCCAGGAAAAATAGGCCGAAGCCGCACCTGCAGCCGTCTTGCGCTTGGAAAAACCGGCGCCAGGCGTTATGTTGGCGGTATTGCCATTCAGGCGGCATTCTCCGCCCAGAGCCACGATGATTCGTTTGTTGAGCCGCTACCTGCTGGTCACCCTGCTTGCGCTGTGCACGGGCCTTGCCCTGGGCGCGGAGGCCGGCAAGACGGTGGCGCCGCCCGCCCAGTTGCAGTTGTACAACCGGCCCATCGTCACCTTCCACGCCACCTTGCTGTCCTATACCCCGACCGAGCGCGCGGCAGCGGCGCGTGAACGGGTGTTGCGCGCGCTGGAGCGCTCGCCGCATGGCACGCTCAGCGCCGTCACGCTGGCCGAGGGCGTGATGCTGAGGCTCGACGAGCAGAACCTGTTCCTGATCGCCGAGGGCGATGCCAATACGCTCGCCGGCCTGAGCCAGGCCGACGTGGCGCAGAACGCACGCGAGGCGCTGGCGACGGTGATGTCCGAGCGGCTCGAACTCGGCTCGGCGGCCCAGCTGCTGGCGCTGCTGCTCAAAGCGTGCGCCGCGACGGCGGCCATGCTGCTGGCGGGCTGGGCATTCCTGCGCGCGCGGCGCGTGGGCATGGTGGTGCTGCATCGTTGGCTCAATCACAGTATCGCTACGCTGGCGGCCTGGAAACGCCTGCGCATCTCGATGCGGGCTGTCTGGCGCGGCATACGCGCGCTGGAGCGGGGGCTGGGCAGCCTGGTGCTGCTGTTCCTGCTCTATGTCTGGGCCAGCTACGTGCTGTGGCTGTTCCCTTATACCCGCGCCTGGAGCGAGCAGCTCAATCACACGGTATTCGGCTTTCTCGGCCAGATCGCGTTGTCCATGATAGGCGCCTTGCCCGGCCTTGGCGTCGTGGTGCTGATCGTGATGCTGACGCGTTTTGCCGTGCGTCTGCTGCACCTGCTGCTGGCGCGCGTGGAAAATGGCCAGCTGGTGGTGCCGTTCATCGATCGCGACACCGCATCGACCACACGCCGCCTGCTCACGGTGGCTTGCTGGCTGTTCGCGATTGCCATGATCTACCCCTATCTGCCGGGCGCGAACACCGAGGCATTCAAGGGCTTGTCGGTGATGGTCGGGCTCATGGTGTCGCTCGGTGCGTCGAGCGTGGTCGGCCAGTTCGCCGCCGGGCTGATCCTTGTCTACTCGAAGTCGCTGAAGCACCACGAATATGTGCAGATCGGCGACGTGGAAGGGACGGTGGCCGAGATCGGCCTGTTCGCCACCAAGATCCATACCAACCTGCGCGAGGTCGTCAGCATCCCCAACTCGCTGCTGGTGGGGCAGACGGTGAAGAACTATTCGCGCCTCGCCTCGGGTGGCGGCGTGATCACCACGGTCAACGTCACCATCGGCTACGATGCGCCGTGGCGGCAGGTGCAGGCCATGTTGCTGGAGGCGGCGGAGGGCACGCGCGGCGTCCGCCGCGACCCCAAGCCCTATGTCTATCAGACTGCGCTGTCCGACTACTACGTCGAATACAGCCTGCGCGTGGCGGTGGACGACCCGCGCCGCCGGCTCGAGATCCTCAACGAGCTGCACGGCCATGTGCAGGACGTGTTCAACCATTACGGCGTGCAGATCATGTCGCCGCACTACATGGCCGACCCCGATCAGCCCAAGGTAGTGGCGCCGCGCGACTGGTATCCGGCGCCGGCGAAGCAACCCTGAGCATCGCTGCAGGGCAGGCGTGGCGCGCCTTCCAGCCTTGCCGGGGAGCGCGCCAGGCTTGCCGCGCAGGCCGGCACCATGTCTTGCCTGCGTGTACGGGCATCTAAGCCTCGCCCAGCGCGACGATCAGGCCATCCGTCAGCCAGGTTTTCAGGTATTGCGCGGCGTGCAATGGCGCCTCGTCTTCGCAGACGAAAGCACACAGGCCCTCGCACACCTCGCCGAAACCCGCGCCGGCCCGGGCGCTGTCGAGGGCATCGGCCTCGGCGGCGTCGAGCGAGCGGAAGTAGCTGGTGATGCCATTGCGCCAGATCAGCCATGGCTGCGGCTGGCCTGCCATGGCCGGTGGTGGCGTTGCCTCGGCGTTGGCGGTAACGGCCTTCCAGATCGTCGGGATATTCCATGCGAGCGTCAGCCGGCGCAGCGAGGGGTGGAAGCTGAATTGCAGCCCGGCCCAGTCCTCGGGCGTGACGGCAGCCATCGTGCCGACGCCGAGCGCTGGCCTGTCGGCGGCATCGAAGGCCTCGGTCATGCTCCATTCCCACGCGGCGAGCTCGGCCAGGCGGTTATCCGCGCCATAGCCGGCATGTTCGCCGAGGAAGGTCGGCAGGCGGTCGCCGAACCAGCGGATGGAAAAATGAGTCGGCGCGTGGGCGGCGAGATAGTCGCGTGCAATGCGCTCGAAGCCATCGTCGCCGACCATCTGGCGCAGGATCGGGTAATTGCTGTCGAGCGCCTCGATCAGCCTGCGGCGGTAGGCGTTGGCGTAGACCGCGAGTCGGGTCGGGGCGTCGACCTTGTCCGTGCCGACGATATGCTCGGCGAATCCGTCGTTGTCGCCGCGCAGGTGGCGGTAGAAGCCGTGTTCGAGCTCGTCGAGTGTCATGCCGGCACCGCCTGGGCCTGTGCGGCGATGCGGCGCGCCTGATCGAGCTCGGCCAGCAGCTCGGGCAGCGGCGGGATGTCGTCGTCGCGTTCGATCATCGTCGATACCGGGCCAAAACGGCTGATCGCCTCGCGGTACAGCGCCCATACCGGGTCGGGCACCGGGTGGTCGTGGGTGTCGATCAGGTAGGCGCCGGCATCGGTGTGGCCGGCCAGGTGTATCTGCTGGATGCGCTCGGCCGGCATGCCGTCGAGGTAGTCGAGCGCGTCGAACTCATGGTTGACGCTGCTGACATAGATATTGTTGACGTCGAGCAGGATCAGGCAATCCGCGCGTTGTGCGATCTCGCGCAGGAAGTCCCATTCGGTCATGCCCGAGCTTTTGTAGCTGACATAGCTCGATACGTTTTCGAGCAGGATGCGCCGGCCGAGGAAATCCTGCACCGCCTGCACCCGTTCGGCCACGTGGCGGATCGCCTCTTCGGTGTAGGGCAGCGGCAGCAGGTCGTGCGCGTTGTGGCCGCCTATGCCGGTCCAGCACAGGTGGTCCGAAATCCAGGCGGGCTCGATGCGTTGCGCCAGCGCCTTGAGGCGCGCCAGGTAGTCGCGGTTGAGCGGGTCGCCCGAGCCGATGGACAGGCTCACGCCATGCATGACCATCGGGTAGTGTTCGCGGATACGGTCGAGAAAGTGCAGCGGCTTGCCGCCGTCGACCATGTAGTTTTCGGAAATGATCTCGAACCAGTCGACCGCAGGACGGCTGTCGAGAATCGCAGTGTAGTGGTCGGTTCGCAGGCCGAGGCCGAAACCGAGGCTGGGGTAGTGGCTCATGGTGATCGGGCCGGACGAGCCGGCCCCGGGCGTCCTGTCAGTTAACAACCTTGCCGTGCTTGGCCGTGCACTCCTTTTCGGTGGCCGAGAGCCAGCCGTGACCCTTGCAGGTATTCTGGCCCTTGCACTCGTTCGTGGCCGATTTGCATTCGCTCGTGCCCTTGCAGGAATTGATGCCGGCACACTTTACCGTGGCATCTTCAGCATGGGCCGCGCCGGCCACGCCGACGGCGGAGAACATGGCTGCAGCTGCGGTGGCCAGCGCAAGTCCGGCAAATTTTCTCTTATCCATGGTAATGCTCCTTTCAGATTGACTGGAAAAACGGCTTCACACCCAAATCGGGTCGCCTGGGTATCCCGCGGCGACACGTCATGCGTGGCACCGGCCGGTTACGCTGACTTGGTCGAAACCCATATCGATTTCTTACAGCCCGTTGCCGATCGTGCTGGTGGCACCCGACGACCGGCAGCAGGCTGTCACTGTGGTTTCGGCTTCGCCGCTTCGGCCTGTGCCGCCTCGCATTCCTGCTTGGTCGTCTCCACCCAGCCCTGGCCCTTGCAGGTATTCATGCCCTTGCAGTCGTTTTTGGCGGATTTGCACGAACCCTGGCCCTTGCAGCCATTGATGCCTTCGCACTTCACGCGGGCCTCGTCCGCCTGGGCCGTGCCTATCGCGGCGCTGGCAAACATCGTGGCGGCCGCGGCAGCCAGGGCGATCTGGGATAGTGTCGATTTCATCGGCTAACTCCTTTTAACGTGTTCGAACATCGCAGCCCGACATGGGCTGGACGCGCTATTCAACGTAACACCGCCGAGATGGTTATGACAAAAACATGAAACAAACAGAATCTTCAGGTTTCGTGCATTACATCGACGGCATGGTTCGAACGGCGTTGAAGTGCTAACGACAAAGGGCTTTCCGGGATGGCTTGCGGTCTTGGGTTCGCATAGGCGGATCACGTAAATGCGCGATATCGCACGCGATTTTTGGGTTGCGTGGCCAAATCAGACGTTTACCGCACGATCCCGCGCTTTCCTGCAACGTCGGTCATGTGGCCATATACGGGTGAATGCCGCGATTGGATGCGGCGTACAGAAAAAAGATTGGCAAGGCGCGTGAAGCCCTGTTTCCAAACGGTATAATCCGCCTTTTACCGTTTAGCCAGGAAGCGTTGCATCATGCAAGAACAGTACAGCCCGGCGCAGGTCGAGCAGGCCGCACAGGACCACTGGAACCGTACCCAGGCCTTCAAGGCCGTCGAAGATGGCGGCAAGCCCAAGTACTACTGCCTGTCGATGTTCCCGTACCCCTCGGGCAAGCTGCACATGGGCCACGTGCGCAATTACACGATCGGCGATGTGTTGTCGCGCTTCATGAAGCTCAATGGCTACAACGTGCTGCAGCCGATGGGCTGGGATGCCTTCGGCCTGCCGGCCGAGAACGCCGCGATGAAGAATGGCGTGGCGCCCGCCGCCTGGACCTACGACAACATCGCCTACATGACCCAGCAGCTCAAGAGCCTGGGCCTGGCGATCGACTGGGAACGCGAAGTCACCACCTGCAAGCCCGACTACTACCGCTGGGAGCAGTGGCTGTTCACCAAGCTGTTCGAGAAGGGCCTGATCTACAAGAAGAACGGTGTCGTGAACTGGGACCCGGTCGACCACACGGTGCTCGCCAACGAGCAGGTGATCGACGGCCGCGGCTGGCGCTCTGGCGCGCTGGTCGAGAAGCGCGAGATCCCGATGTACTACTTCAAGATCACCGCCTACGCCGACGAGTTGCTGACCTCGCTCGACAGCCTGCCGGGCTGGCCCGAGCAGGTGAAGACGATGCAGCGCAACTGGATCGGCAAGAGCTTCGGCGCCGACATCGTGTTCGACTACGACGTCGCAACCAGCGGCGAGGGCAGCCTCAAGGTCTACACCACGCGCCCGGACACGCTGATGGGCGCCACCTATGTCGCCGTCGCCGCCGAGCACCCGCTCGCCACGCGCGCCGCCGAGAAGAACCCGGCGCTGGCCGCCTTCATCGCCGAATGCAAGGCCGGCTCGGTGGCCGAAGCCGATATGGCGACGATGGAAAAGAAGGGCATGCCGACCGGCGAGTTCGTCATCCATCCGCTGAGCGGCGCCAAGCTGCCGGTGTGGGTCGCCAATTACGTGCTGTGGGGCTACGGCGAGGGCGCGGTGATGGCCGTGCCGGCGCACGATGAACGCGATTTCGAGTTCGCCAACAAGTACAGCCTGCCAATCACCCAGGTCTACACCCCGGCCAGCGGCGAAGACGATTTCGACGGCAAAGCGTGGAAGGAATGGTACGCCGCCAAGGATGACTCGGTCCGTACCGTCAACAGCGGCAAGTACGACGGCAAGGGCTTCCAGGCTGCATTCGACGCCATCGTCGGCGACCTCGAAGGCAAGATCCACGGCGCCAAGCGCACCCAGTTCCGCCTGCGCGACTGGGGCATCTCGCGCCAGCGCTACTGGGGCTGCCCGATCCCGATCATCCATTGCGCGAGCTGCGGCGACGTGCCGGTGCCCGAAGACCAGCTGCCGGTCGTGCTGCCCGAAGATGTCGTGCCCGACGGTGCCGGCAGCCCGCTGGCCAAGATGCCCGAGTTCTACGAAACCACCTGTCCCAAGTGTGGTGGCCACGCCAGGCGCGAAACCGACACGATGGACACCTTCGTCGAGTCGAGCTGGTATTTCGCCCGCTATGCCTCGCCCAAATTCGACCAGGGTATGGTCAGCAAGGAAGCCGCGAGCCACTGGTTGCCGGTCGACCAGTACATCGGCGGTATCGAACACGCGATCCTGCACCTGCTCTACGCGCGCTTCTTCAACAAGCTGATGCGCGACGAGGGCCTCTTGACCAATGATGAGCCGTTCACCAACCTGCTGACGCAGGGCATGGTGATTGCCGAAACCTTCTACCGCGAGCTGCCTGGCGGCAAGAAGGACTGGTTCAACCCGGCCGATGTCGAGATCGAGCACGATGCCAAGGGTAAGACCATCCGCGCCGTGCTGAAGGGTGACGGCCAGCCGGTCGAGATCGGCGGCACCGAGAAGATGTCGAAGTCGAAGAACAACGGCGTCGACCCGCAGGAGCTGATCGACCGCTACGGCGCCGATACCGCGCGCCTGTTCATGATGTTCGCCGCACCACCGGAGCAGAGCCTCGAATGGTCCGACGCCGGCGTCGAGGGGGCGTTCCGTTTCCTCAAGCGCCTGTGGAAGATCGTGCATGATCATGTCACTGCCGGCGTCGTCGTCAGGTACGCCAGCGGCGAGCTGAGCGTGGGCCAGAAGGCGCTGCGCTTTCAGCTGCATAGCGCGATCCAGAAGATCACCGACGATTACGGCCGCCGCAAGCAGTTCAACACCGCGATTGCTGCCGTGATGGAGCTGTTGAACAATACCGGCAGGACCGACCTGTCCGATGCGACCGGCCGCGCGGTGGCGCAGGAAGTACTGGAGACCGTCACCATCCTGCTGTCGCCGATCGTGCCGCATGCCTGCGAGGCGCTGTGGGGCGAGCTGAAGCCGGGTACGCAATTGCTCGACCAGCCCTGGCCCAAGGCCGATGCCACCGCGCTGGTACAGGACGAGATCGAACTCGTGGTGCAGGTCAACGGCAAGCTGCGCGGCAACATCACCGTCGCCAAGGATGCCGACAAGGCCGCGATCGAGGCGCTGGCGCTGGCCAACCCGCAGGTGCAGAAGTTCGTCGAAGGCCAGGCGATCAAGAAGGTGATCGTCGTGCCCGGACGTTTGATCAATATCGTGGTGTAAGCATCGCGCGCATGGCCTGCATGAGCAGGCCGTGCTCGCCTGATCGAGATGGTGAAGATGGCAAGACTGAGCTCCCTGACCCTGATGCTCGCCGCCGCGTTGAGCGTGTCGGCCTGCGGTTTCCACCTGCGTGGCGTCGGCGGCAGTACCGATATCCCGTTCCGCACGATGTATGTCGAGGGCGGCGGTGGCGTGGCGACGGGCCTGCAGCAATACCTGCGCGCCGTGCCGGGAATGACGCTGGCGAAGCAGGCGAAGGATGCCGAGGCGACCATCGCGGTGGTCAGCGAAAAGACCGACAAGACTATTCGTTCGCTGAACCAGGCCGGCAAGGTGAGCGAATATGAGCTGCATTATTCGCTCACCTACACGCTGCTCGGCGCCAGCCGGCAGCCGCTGTTTCCGACCAGCGAGATCAATATCCGCCGCTACATGACCTACGAGGACAGCTTCGCGCTCGGCAAGGAGCAGGAAGAGGCGATGCTGGTGCGCGACATGCAGCAGGATGCGACGCAGCAGATCCTGCGCCGTCTGACGGTTTACAAGCCGCGTCCGGAAGACATGGCGAGCCGGGTACAGTAGATGCAGCTGAAGCTTGAACAGCTCCCGCAGCATCTGCAGAAGGGGCTGGCGTCACTCTATGTGCTGCATGGCGAAGAGGCTTTTCTGGTGCTCGAAGCGGTGGACCGCATCCGTGCACGTGCGCGCCAGGAGGGCTTTGCCGAGCGCGAGGTGTTGACGGTCGAGCCCGGCTTCAAGTGGAACGAGCTGATGATGGCCGGCGCGAGCCAGAGCCTGTTCGGCGACCGCAAGCTGCTCGAACTGCGCATCCCCGGCGGCAAGCCCGGCGCCGAGGGCGGGCAGGCCCTGCAGGACTACTGCCAGAACCTGTCGCCCGATACGGTGACGCTGATCACCCTGCCCAAGCTCGATCGCACCCAGCAGGGCAGCAAGTGGTTCACCGCACTCGAACACGCCGGCGTGGCGGTCGCCGCGTGGCCGATCGAGCGCGCCAGCCTGCCGCAATGGATCGCCGGGCGCCTGCAACAGCAAAACCAGCGGCTGGACCGCGATACCCTGGCCTTCCTCGCCGACAAGGTCGAGGGCAATCTGTTCGCCGCCCACCAGGAAATCCAGAAACTCGGCCTGCTCTATGGCGAGGGCGAGCTGTCGCCGGAGCAGGTGCGCGATGCGGTGCTCGATGTGTCGCGCTTCGATGTTTTCAAGCTGGGCGAGGCGCTGCTCGGCGGCGACGCCCTGCGTTTCAGCCGGGTGCTCGACGGCCTGCAGGCCGAGGGCGAGTCGCCGGTGCTGGTGCTGTGGGCGCTCGCCGAGGAGGTGCGCACGCTGCTCAAGCTCAAGCGCGGCCTGCTGCAACGGCAGGCGCTCCCTCAGTTGCTCAAGGAGCATCGGGTGTGGGGGGCGCGCCAGCAACTGATGGAGCCCGCCTTGCGCCGCTTGTCCGTGGCCCAGCTCGAAACGGCATTGAGCGAGGCCGCGCACAGTGATCGGCTGATCAAGGGCCTGGGCAGCGGCGAGCCGTGGTCGGTCATGCTGCGCCTTGGCTTGTCCCTATGTTCGGCCACGGCCGGCGCTTTTGTGATCAACACATGATGGAACTGCATCACATCGAAGCCGTCATCTTCGATATGGATGGCCTGATGCTCGACACCGAGCGCATCTCGCTCGCCTGCTGGCAGCAGGCGGCCGAGGCCCACGGCTACCGGCTCGATCCGGCCATCGGCATCGGCATGGTGGGGCTCAACAGCCGCGATTCCGCGCGCTGGATACGCGAAACGCTCGGTGACGACTTCCCCGTCGACCGCATCAACGACACCTCACGCAAACTGTATCTCGAGGCGTTCGAGCGCGGCATCCCGACCAAGCCGGGGCTGTTCGAACTGCTGGACTGGCTCGACGATGCAGGGCTCCCCAAGGCCGTGGCGACGTCCACCCGACGCAGTTTCGCGGAGAAAAAGCTGGGCCAGGTCGGCATCCTGCAACGCTTTCAGCACACGGTATGTGGTGACGAGGTCACGCAGGGCAAGCCAGCGCCGGAGATCTTTCTGCGTGCGGCGCAAGGGCTGGGGATCGACGCCGCAGCCTGCCTGGTGCTCGAAGACTCCGATCCCGGCGTGCGCGGCGCGTTGGCGGCGGGCATGCGGGTGATCCAGGTGCCGGACATCCGGCCGCCGCATGACGAGGTCCGGGCATTCGGCCACCCGATCATGGCATCGCTCGATGCCGTGCTGGCTGCCCTGAAACAGTCGTGCGGCTGAGTGCCGGGCCGATCTCCGTCGGTACCGGCCGACCCACGGAGTGTAGAGCGGCGCGCGTTTTGGCACAGATTTGCATGGCATTTGACATAGGTTGCGCGCAAACCTCTCGCCCGGGATTTGCGTGCAAATTGGCACAGGCAAGGCGGGT
>NZ_JBFNXJ010000017.1 GCF_040812015.1 Chitinivorax sp. PXF-14
CCTGCCGTGCGGCGTGTGGTACTGCGAACCAGGCTGACGGCATGAAAAGAGCCCGTCCGGCGGGCTCGTTTTCATGGCTTGGCGCCGCCCGCTGCCTTCTTCGTGCCGGCTGCCAGGCGCTCGATCAGCGGCCGCATGTCGACGTCGTAATGCGGCGCATTGAGCGGCCCGCTGATGGTGACGGGCACCACCACACCGGCCAGCGCCGCGCGCTCGTGCCCACCTGGCTTCTTGGTGAAGGCGGCTTCCAGCTTGTAGTCGATGACATTCTCGGCCACGTCGATCAGGCCGCCGCCGCCCAGCGATAGCAGCGGTGAATCGAGCCGCAGCTCGTCGGTGCGGGCCACGCCCTTCTTTAGCTGGAACACGGCGTTGAGGCTGCTGAATGCCGTACTCGTCGCCACATCGGCCGCGTGCTCACCGGACTTGCTCTGCGGCTTCACCAGCAGCTTGCCGAGGTCGATGCCGCGTATCGAGCCATCGCGCAGGCTGACACGCACATTGCCGTCGAGGCTGCGGCGCATCTCGTCGACGCTGTCGCCGCTGGCCGTCAGCTCGATTTCCGCCTCGCCGCGCCCCTCGACGCGCGACAGCCCGATCACGTCTTCGAGCAAGGGGCGCACGTTCATGCCCACCAGGCGCTGCTTGAGCTTCAGCTCCGGTCGGGCGCGGAAAGCCAGGCTGGCCGACCCCGACAGCGTGCCCTGGTACAGGCTGGCCGCGAATGGCTCGATCTGCAGCATGCCGTCCTCGCTCCTGGCGCCGAGCAGCACCTGGCCGAAATGCACGGGCCCCAGCAGCAGTTCGCCGATCTTGAGTTCCGCCTTGCCGGCCCAGCCGTCGAGCAGGCTGAAATCGAGCTGCACCGGGCCGCGGCTGTCCTCGCCGGGCTTGGCGGGCGCGGGCTTGGCCAGCACCAGCCGGTTCACGTCGAGCCGGGTGAGCTCGGCGTTGAGATCGTAGCGCGGTGCGCCGAAATCGCGCATGACGAAACGCAAGCTGGCCGGCGCGTCGTCATAGCTGCCGCTGAGGTTGGCGAATACCTGTTGCTCGGCCCAGTCGAGGCTGGCCGAGCCGTTGACCTGCAGGCTCGACAGCGGCTTGCTCTCGCCGTCGCGGCTCAGCGTGGCCTTGATCATGGCCTTGGGCAGGGAGAAAGAGTTGAACCCGGTGCCGACTCGGATCGGCCCTGCCAGCTCGGCCGCCAGCGCATGGTTGCCATGGCGGGCCTCGAAATGCAGCGCGCTCTCGGCGGCAAGGCTGCCGGACTGGGCGGATAGCTGGCTGAACTCGATATCGAGCTTGCCACGGTCGGCCTGAGCTTCGAGACTGCCGCGCATCTTGAGCTTGGGCGCGGTGAAGCGCCCTTCCTCCCAGCGTGCGGTCGGCATCGCGCCCGCTGCGCTGAAATGCAGCGCGCCAGCATAGGCATCGAAGCGCACGCCGCCACGGCTCAGCGTGGCCACCCCGCCGGCGTACTGCAAGCCGCCGGAGAGCGCGACGCCAATCCGTGTGCCTTCGGCCGTCCCCACCCATTTGGCCTGCAGATCGGGCAGGCTGAATTCGCGCAGGCGCGGATCGACCTTGACCGCGGCCTTGGCCTCGATATGGCCGGAGAAGCCCGGATGCAACAGCTCGCCCGCAAGATCGAGGCGCAGCGGCTCGGTGCGGTCGTTGCGTGCGCCCTCGATGCCGACCTCGCGCAGCACCCAGCGTGGCTGCGATTCGCGGTCGTACCAGCGCAGCTGGCCCTGGCGCACCTGCAGCTGCCGCAGCGACCAGGTCAACGGCCCGGGCTTGGGGGATTGCAGCAGGTCGTCGAAATTGTGGCTGCCATCGGGCAACCGGCGCAGGTTGACGCGCAGGCCTTCCAGTGTGAGCCGGTCGACCGACAGCTCGCCGTGCAGCAAGGGCAGCAGGCGCAAGCCGAGCACGGCGCGCTCTGCGCCGAGGAAATCGTCGTCGCTGAGGCGTTCGCTCAAGGCCACCTTGTTGAGCTCGATGCCGAGCGGCCACAGGCTGAGGCGCAACGGCCCCTGCAGGCTGAACTTGCGCTGCGTGGCCTGCTCCACGCGGCTGGCCAACTCGCGCTCATAGCGCGACAAATCTGTGACGATGGGCATGACCAGCCAGCCGGCAACCGCCAACCCGCCGGTGTACAAGCCCAGGCGCATGAAAAAGGTTCTGCTCAGGCGCAAAACACGTCCCGTCAAAAAGACAATCCCATTATTGTAGCGATTGCGGTGGGGGCTCGACCATGAAAAAACGCCGCGCCCGACCAAGCGGGACGCGGCGTTTCACTGTCTGCCACTAGATTTGCTGGATGCCGGCAACCAGCCATTTGAGCGCAGCGCCATCGGCCGGCTTGGTGAAGTGCCACAGCTCGGTGAACGGCTGCTCAGGGCTATTCAGCGACTCGCTGACGCGGCCATGGAAGCGTACGGTGGCGATGTACTGGCTGCCTTCCCGTGCGGCCTCGATCACCTCGGCATTGAGTTCCGGGAATTCCGCTGTTTCGGTGTTGCCCTGCACATCGGCGCGGATCGCCTCGAACATGTCGGGCGTCAGATACTTGCGCAGCTCGTCCACGCTATCGGGCGAGTTCATCGTCTGCAGGTGCATGAACGAGGCCTTGGCCTGGCGCAGAAAGGCGACGGTCTCGGTGCCATCGGGCAGCCGCGAGCCCACGTTTGCCGCCGGTGCATCGGCAAAGCTCGCGGCCGGTGCCGCGTCGCCACCGATGCGGTACACCTTGCCGGAAGACGGCGCCGACGCGGCACCCATCCCCGCGCCGCCATAGCTCGGCGCGGCGGCAGGGCGTGCCGTCATGCGGCGGAACAGCATGAAACCGATCGCGGTCAGGCCGCCAAGCAGCAGCAAGGTGCCCCAGGGGAAGCCGGACGATACGGGCTGCTGGGCCGAGCCCATCATCGCACCGCCGCCGGCGGGCGCCATCTGCGTGGCCTGGTTGCCGCCACTGGTGGCGTGGCCGAGCATATAGCCTGCCGCCGCGCCGGCTGCGGCGCCAGCGGCGACACCGCCCCAGCCCGGGCCGCTACGTTGCGGCGCGGCCTGCGGCTGGGGCTGCGAGATCGGGGCGGACGGCGTCGGCTGCACCCGGCTCGGCGCCGGGCGCGGCGTGTAGCTACGCGTCATGCCGCGGCTATTGCCGCCGCCGAGCCGGGCGGCGTCGGCAAACGGTGCGGCCAGCATCGCGCTGGCAGCCAGTGCAGCAATCAGCATGCGGGTCTTGTGTTGCATGGTCGGGTCCTCATCAGGGGAGAATTGCCTGTGTCAGACGCAAGGTGAGGGCAAAGGTTCCCAATTCAAGGCCTGGCGCCGCTCGCCAATCACGTCTGCGCTGCCGGGGTGCATTTGCCGCACGGATTGACTAGCCTGAAATCAGGGCAGGCGGCAACGGTTTGTCGCGCTCAAGAGATGCGAGGAGAACAACATGACCCGTGAATGGCACCATGTCCTGCCGGACCCGCTGCATCCGCCGCAGGATCGCCGCATCGGCGAGCGGCGCAGCCCGTGGCCTACCGTCATCTACAACAAAAGCGAACGCCGCCGCCACCCGGACCGGCGCAAACTGCCGCGCTAACCAGCCCGCGGCTAGGCCTCGCACCGCTCCAGCGCGGTGACGACGGCGCGGCCATCGTCGATCCGCCATTTGACGTCGAATTCGTACAGGCGGACGCCGAAATCCTTGCGCCTGTCGCTCGAGCCGAAATAGGCCGGGCGCGGATCGTAGCGCAGCATTTCTTCGACCAGTGCCCGAATCTGCGGGCGGGCACGGCTCGCCTGCTCGAGGTGCCGTTCGGCCTCGGGTGTAAACACGATGTCGACCGCAATCGCCGGCTCATCCGGCGCGAAACCACCGCAGGCGTCGGTGATCGCGTCGGCATACGGCAGATAGGGCTTGATGTCGTAGATGGGCGTGCCGTCGAGCAGGTCCGCCCCGCTGAATTCGAGCCGCACGCCATGGCTGGTATCGATGCCGGCCAGCCGCACCACCGACAGCCCAAGCGGGTTCGGGCGGAAGGTGGAGCGGGTGGCGAACACCCCGAGACGCTGGTTCCCGCCCAGCCGAGGCGGCCTGACGGTAGGCCGCCAGCCGCCATCTGCCGTGCCGTGAAAGCCGAATATCAGCCAGACATGCGAGAAGCCGTCGAGGCCGCGTACCGCCTCGGCGCGGTCGAACGGTGGCAGCAAGCGCAGCGAGGCGCGGGCCGCCTGGACCAGCCCGGGCTGGCGTGGGATGCCGAATTTCTCTTTGAAACAGGACTCGATATAGCCAAGCGGCGTCAGGGTGAGATGCATGGGCGGAGCATAGCGCGACATGCATCTTGCGTCAGCAAAGTCGGCGCCAATAGATTAATATAAACATAATATTCTGATATTCGATCATATTAAGCACACCATGCGTCTGCCCTGCCTTCTTGCCGCGTTGTTAGCCTGCCCAGCCGTCGCCGTCGCCGACGATGACCTGCCCGTGCTGAGCGTGGCGTTTGGCTTGGCCGTACCGCCTTATGTGATCAAGGAGAAAAAGGCTGGCATGGAGTACGAGGTGCTCGACAAGGCTTTCCTGACCATGGGGTACCACATGCGGCCAGTCTACCTGCCGCAGTCGCAGCTGCCCGAGGCGCTGGCCAACGGCCAGGTCGACGCGGTGACGCTGGTCAACGAGCATGCCGGCGTACGCGGCCACTATTCGGCCCCCTACATCCGCTACCATGACTTCGCCATCACGCTGTCGAGCCGCAAGCTCGTCATCAACCGCATAGAAGACCTGTCCAGATATTCGATCGCCGCATTTGCCAAGGCGCCGCTTTACCTTGGCGATACCTTCAGGCAGGTGGCAAGCACCAACCCGCGTTATGCCGAATACGACCAGCAGTTGAAGCAGAACTGGCTGCTGTACCACGGCAAGGTCGACGTCGTGGTGGCAGACGTCAACATCTTCCGCTATTACAACCAGCACACGCCGCTGCAGTTCGACTCGCGCCAGCCGGTGACTTACCACCAGCTATTCGACCCGGTCGATTACAAGGTGGCCTTCCGGGATGTCGCGCACCGCGACCAGTTCAACACGGCCTTGGCGCAACTCAAGAGCAGCGGTGAATACGCGCGCATCCTCAGCAACTACCAGTAAACAGCCCCTCCTCGCACACCACCAGCGCTACCACCAGCACTCGGTCGGCGCATCGGCATAGCGGGCCACAGTCCTGCCCCTGCCCCGCCAGGAAACTATATTTACGCAATCGGTATCGGGTTTGCTAACCTGTTTCAGCCGAGTGCCGGTTGGCCTGACCGCTGCCAGCCCCATGCCTGCTTCCTGACATGCGCCCGGCGCAGTACGCCGCCCAGCGGCCCAAGCCTGACCTGCCCTCCCGGATGCCGATACATGAAGCTCAGCCTGATCCCACGCGAACCTGACCTGGGACGCTATCTCGCCCCCTCCCCTTACATCGACTGGCATCATCCGGCCATCATCGAGCGGGCGGCAGAGCTGGCCCGCGGGTGCCACACCGACCTGCAGCTGGTGCGGCGCTGCTTTGAATTCGTGCGGGACGAGATCCGCCATAGCTGGGACTTCCGGCAAAACCCGGTCACCTGTTCGGCGTCCGACGTACTCAAGCATGGCACCGGCTACTGCTATGCCAAGAGCCATCTGCTCGCCGCCCTGTTGCGCGCCAACGACATCCCCGCCGGCCTGTGCTATCAGCGCCTGTCATTGGGCGATGCCGGGCCACCCTACTGCCTGCACGGCCTGAATGCCGTGTTCCTGATCACGCATGGCTGGCACCGCATCGACGCCCGGGGCAACAAGCCGGGGGTGGATGCCCAATTCTCGCCACCACACGAGCAACTGGCTTTTCCCGCACTCGGCGACGGCGAGTTCGACTTCCCGGACATCTGGGCCGAGCCACGGCCAGAGGTCGTGCATGCACTGACCCAGTACTCGAGCATTGAGGAAGTGCACCGTCACCTGCCGGACGCCAAACCGGCAAGCCCCGCGAGGTGGAACATGCACGGTACCGCGCGCCTGCTTTGAAGCCGGCAGGCCATCGCTTATGCTAAACGGCATGGCGCAGCACCCCTGCCCGGCCCGCCGGCCAAGACATGGCATTGACCGCTGACCTGTCGCGGCAGGCCGGCGGCCAGCCGTCCATCACATCGCCACGGCGGGCCACCGCCCACCCCATCCAGGCGTCAAGGAACAACGATATGAACACCCCCGCCGGCCATGGTGGCCGTCGAGCTGGCCCACGCCTACCGCCTGCTCAACCACGGCCCCACCACCCTCGTCAGCACCGCCCACGGTGGCCGCCGCAACGTGATGGCAGCCTCCTGGTCCATGCCACTCGACTTCTCACCACCAAGGGTGGTGGTGGTCATCGACAGCCGGACGCTGACACGCGAGCTGGTGGAAGCCTCCGGCGAATTCGCACTCAATATTCCACCGCGTTCGCTGGCGGCCCAGACGGTTGCGGCAGGGTCAGACTCAGGCCGCCACCGGGACAAGTTCGACCATCTCGGTCTGGCCGTGGCTCCGGCCAGCCAGGTCTCCGCGCCGCTGATCGTCGGCTGCGTCGGGTGGCTGGAATGCCGCGTCATCCAGGAGGTGCACAACGAACAGCGTTACGACCTGTTCATTGCCGAGGTAGTCGCCGCCTGGGCAGACCCGACCGTATTCAGCAATGGCCGTTGGCATTTTGGTGACGACGCGAAACGTACCATCCACTATGTTGCGGGCGGCGCCTTCTTCGAAACCGGCAAACCCTTCGAAGTCGATGCCGGGCGCTAGGCCATGGCATGCCAATACAAAAAAACGGGCCCCATCCGGGGCCCGCTGATTGCTGGTACTAACGCCCGGGCAAGCCTGAACCTACCCGGCGCATTTCTTGTTTGATGTCTGCGATCAAATTGCCGAAGCCAGGCGCGAGCCCTGATTGATGGCGCGCTTCGCATCGAGCTCGGAGGCAACGTCGGCACCGCCGATCAGGTGCACCTTGACGCCGCCAGCCTCAAGCCCCGCCTGCAATTCGCGCAGCGGCTCCTGTCCGGCGCAGATCACGACGTTATCGACCGGCAGCACCTGATACTTGCCGCCGATGGTGACGTGCAGGCCTTCGTCGTCGATCTTTTCGTAGCTGACGCCCGACACCATCTCGACCTGCTTGTTCTTCAGCGAGGTGCGGTGGATCCAGCCCGTGGTCTTGCCCAGGCCATCGCCCACCTTGCTCGTCTTGCGCTGCAGCAGGAAGACCTTGCGCGGGCTGGCCTCGATGTGAGGACGCTTGACCCCGCCGCGGTTCTGGATAGTGTCGTCGATGCCCCATTCGTCGAGATATTTCTTCACGTCGAGGCTCGGGCTCACCCCTTCGTGTGTCAGATATTCCGACACGTCAAAGCCGATACCGCCCGCACCGATCACGGCCACGCTCTTGCCAACCGGCTTCTTGAGCTTGAGTACATCGATGTAATTGAGCACCTTGGGGTGATCGGCACCGTTCAGGTCGAGCTTGCGCGGCATGATGCCCGTCGCCAGCACCACCTCGTCAAAACCCTGCGCCTTCAGCGTGTCGGCATCGACACGGGTATTGAGCTTGAGCTTCACGCCGCTCAGCTCGATCTGCTTGCCGAAGTAGCGAATGGTCTCGTAGAACTCTTCCTTGCCCGGGATCTGCTTGGCAATGTTGAACTGCCCGCCGATTTCACCCGAGGCTTCGAACAAGGTCACGTCATGGCCGCGCGAGGCCGCGACAGTGGCGAAGCTCAGGCCGGCCGGGCCGGCACCGACCACGGCCAGCTTCTTGGGCGCATCGGACGTGGTGTAGTTGAGCTCGGTCTCGTGGCAGGCACGCGGGTTGACCAGGCAGCTCGTCATCTTGGCGACGAAGATGTGGTCCAGGCAGGCCTGGTTACAGCCGATACAGGTGTTGATTTCGTCCGCCTTGCCGGCAGCGGCTTTCTCGACGAAGAATGCATCGGCCAGGAAGGGGCGCGCCATCGACACCATATCCGCACAGCCATCGGCCAGCACTTGCTCGGCCACATCGGGCATATTGATGCGGTTGGTGGTGATCAGCGGCACCGAGACATGGCCCTTGAGCTTCTTGGTCACCCAGGCAAAGCCGGCGCGCGGCACCATGGTGGCGATGGTCGGCACGCGTGCTTCGTGCCAGCCGATACCGGTATTGATGATGGTGGCGCCAGCCTTTTCGATTTCCTTGGCGAGCTGGATCACCTCATCAAGGTTCGAGCCTTCGTCGACCAGGTCGAGCATCGACAGGCGATAGATAATGATGAAGTTGGGGCCGACGCGTTCGCGCGTGCGGCGCACGATCTCGATCGGGAAGCGGGTACGGTTTTCGTAGCTGCCGCCCCACTGGTCGGTACGCTTGTTGGTCTTGGCCGCGATGAACTGGTTGATCAGGTAGCCCTCGGACCCCATGATCTCGACGCCGTCATAGCCGGCCTGCTGCGCAAGCCAAGCACAACGCGCGTAGTCGTCGATGGTCTGCTCGACCTGCTCACCAGTCAGCTCGACCGGCGGGAAGGGGTTGATCGGCGCCTGCAGGGCAGACGGCGCAACCGGGTTGAGCTGATAGGAATAACGGCCGGTATGCAGGATCTGCATCGCGATCTTGCCGCCTTCCTTGTGGACGGCATCGGTAATCACCTTGTGGTGCGCCGCCTCTTCTTCCGTCACCAGCTTGGCACCGCCAGCCATGCCCAGGCCATGCTCGTTGGGCGCGATCCCGCCCGTCACGATCAGGCCCACGCCACCGCGTGCGCGCTCGGCGTAGAAGGCCGCCATGCGATCAAAACCATTGGGAGCTTCTTCGAGGCCCGTGTGCATCGAGCCCATCAGGGTGCGGTTGCGCAGCGTGGTGAATCCGAGGTCAAGCGGGGCAAGCAGGTGGGGGTAGTTCGACATGGCTCCTCCGGTAAAAAGCGGTATTAGGATTGATGTCGAAAGAATGTACTTACTGGTTAGTAAGTTGTCAACGGTCGCGGTGAGAAAGCACGCCTTACTTCCCGCCCGCCCGCCCGCACTGCTCCGAGCAATTCGCCCATTGATGCACGGCGTCGGCAGGCTCGCGCCAAACCGCGGCTTGCCTATCAATTCAACGGTACTGCACCAAAACCGACAAAAAAACCACACTCAAAATATATTGTAATCATGCGTTTGACATTTCGATTGTGCACCGCACTTCTCTCATGATGAGATGGCTCGCGATGAAAACTAACCGTGCACAATCCCCGTCCATCTGGGGGCGCCTAAATTTTGTCGGGCTCATACTGGCATTCAGCTGGCTGGTGGCCAGCCCAAGCGCCCATGTTGAAGCACCGGGCAGCCTGGACAAGCCCCAGCCCCGGGCAGAAGATCCAACATGCGGCGACCCAGCCTTACAGACGTCCAAAGCACTGCATCGCGCTTACTGCGAATAGCCGTGCGCTACTTTTCCAGCACGAAGCTCCCCGGCGCGGCAGCCAGTCGCTTGTAATTCCGGTTGCCCATGGCCGGAGGAGCAGTCTTTTCGCCCGACTGCGGGGCGAGCCATGCCAGCCAATGCTCCCACCAGCTGCCCGCCACCTTGCCCTGCCGTGCCTGCCAGTCGTCCGGTGTCTCGCCGGCAGTCGGCGAACCGCTCCAGTAGCTCCGTTTGGGCGGGTTCACCGGCGGATTGACGATGCCGAGGATGTGCCCCGAGGTGGACAGGGTGTAGATGCTCTCGCCAGACACCAGCTTCGACAGCGTGAAGGTCTGGCGCCATGGCGCGATGTGATCCTCTTCGGCCCCGACTGAGTACAGCGGCACCTTGATCGCGCTCAGATCGATCTTTTCGCCGGCAATGGTCAGCGCGTCGGGCTGGATCAGCTTGTTGTGCAGATAGAATTCACGCAGATAGTACTTGTGCATGGTGCCCGGCATGCGCGTCGTGTCCATGTTCCAGAACAGCACATCGAATGCCGGCGGGGTTTCGCCATATAGGTAGTTGTGCACCCAGTAGTGCCAGATCAGGCTGTTCGAGCGCAGCAGGCGGAAGGTGGTCGCCATTTCCTTGCCGTCCAGATAGCCCTTCTGGTCGATATTGCGTTCGATCGCCGTCAAGCCGGCCTTGTCGATGAACACCTCGACGTCGCCCGGGCGCGAGAAATCAGTCAGCGTCGTGAACAAGGTCCAGCTCTGCACCGGCATGTCCTCGGGCTTGTCGAAGCGCTTGGCGAGCCAGGCCATGTAGATTGCCAGTGCCGTACCGCCGAGGCAGTAGCCCACCGCGTTGACCTTGCCGGATTTGCTGATGGCCCGGCTCACCTCCACCGCCTTGGCGATGCCGTCGGTGATGTAATCATCGAAAGTCAGGCCGGACATGTCCGCCCCCGGGTTCTTCCAGCTGATCATGAACACGGTGTAACCCTGGCCGACCAGGTGTTTGACCAGGCTCTTCTTGTCGTTCAGGTCGAGGATGTAGAACTTGTTGATCCACGGCGGCGCAATCACGATCGGTACGGCATGCACCTGATCCGTCGTCGGGGTGTACTGGATCAGCTCGATCAGGTGGTTGCGGAACACCACCGCACCCGGCGTCGTGGCCAGGTTCACACCGACCTTGAACGGGCGCTTGTCCGTCATCGAGATATCGCCGTCGCGCATGTCCTGCATGAAATTCTGCAGGCCGCGCAACAGCGAATCGCCGTTGCTCTCCATGAACTTGCGCATCGCGACGGGATTGCCGAAGAAGAAATTGGTCGGCGCGATGGCATTCAGCCATTTCCGTATCCAGAAAGCGCCACGGCTGCGCTCGGCTTCGTCCAGCCCCGGCGTGTCGAACAGAGTGTCCTGCAGCCAGTGCGTGCACATGAGATACCACTCCTTGGTGATATCCCAGACGGGCATGTCCGTCCAGACCGGGTCGGCGAAGCGATTGTCGTCCGGGTTGACCGGCACCACGTCAGGGCTCGGCATGCCCAACGCGCGCTTGGTCAGATGCTGCATCAGATTGGCGTATTCGCGGCTGAACTGCGACATCGCTGCGGCCAGCTCGCGCGGATGCTGCAGCCAGGTCTGCTGCGCGTGCAGAACGGTCGTGGTGATGCCGTATGGGTCGAGCGCATCGCCAATGCCTTGCTGCAGGGCGAGCCAGCGCTCGTAGCTGTTGCGGAGGGATGGCGGGGCCTGCGTGGGGACGGGATCTCGAGCGGTCATCACACGTACTCCAGAAAGAGCCTTGCGGTTTGATTGGAAGCCAAGCGGCAGGCGGGTGACACACCCTCACCATTCCTTAGCATAGGCCCATGCAGATTGGGTCGCAACGCGACCGGCTATTCCTCCAGCGTCCGCTTGGAGAAACGGATACCGAGCTGCTTGAGCTTGCGGTACAAATGCGTGCGCTCCAGCCCCACTTTTTCGGCGACACGGCTCATGTTGCCGTTTTCGAGCTTGATGTGGTGCTCGAAATACTGCCGCTCGAAAATATCACGCGCCTCACGCAGCGGCAGGTCCAGCGCCTCACCGCAGCCGAGGGTCTGTTGCATCGCATACGGCGCCAGCAGGCGGTTCACCTCCGCCAGCGCCACCTCCTCCCCCACCGCAGTCACCGCCACGGTGGCCACCAGGTTACGCAACTGCTCCAGATTGCCGGGCCAATCATGGTTGCGCAGCGCATTGAGCGCCGCCACACCGAAACGCCGGGGAGGCACCTTACGCTCCTCCACGAGGCGATCCATGATCTGATTGGCCAGGTCGGGCACGTCCTCCCGGTGTGTGCGCAACGGCGGCACGGGAATCTGCAGCACGCTGATGGTGGAAAACAGCCCAGCGTCGAAGCCTCGGTCTTGCATCAACTCGGCCAGCGAGCGGGTGGTCGCGCAGACCAGGCGAATATTGAATTTCTCCAGCTTGGCCAGCACCTGCAGCAGGCCATGCTGCGCGCGCGACGGCAGGCGGCCGATCTCGCGCAGGAACAGTAGGCCGTTCTGGGCCTGCTGCAACAACTCCGCCGGCGCATCGAGGGCCCGTTCCACCTGCTCCGGCGCGACGAATGGCGTATTGGCGTGATGCAGGAAGCGAGCGCAGCTATCGAAGCCGACACCGGGCTCCCCCAGCAGCAGCACCGGGGTTTTCAGTTGCTGCACGAGTTCCAGCTGGCGCTTGAGTTCGTGGACGGCCTGGGCGCGGCCGAGCGACGACAGGCTCAGCTCGGAATTCGCCTGCGTCACATTGGCCTTGATGGCCCGGCTGACGGTGGATAGCAGCTTCTGCAAGCCGATCGGCTTCTCGAGAAAATCGATGGCGCCGATGCGCGTTGCCTCGACGGCCGTATCGATGGTGGCGTGGCCCGACATCATCACGACCGGCATGGTCAGCTGGCCACCATTCGCCCACTCTTTCAGCAGGCTGACCCCGTCACAGTCGGGCATCCAGATATCGAGCAGCACCAGGTCCGGGCGGAACTGGTTGCGCAATTGCCGCGCCTGATCGGCGTTCTCGGCCAGCTTGATGTCGTAGCCTTCGTCCTCGAGGATTTCGGAGAGCAGCTCACGAATACCCATTTCATCGTCAACGATCAGGATTTGCTTACCTGGCATGCTGTCCTTACGGAATACTAAATCTGTTGAGGCTGGGCCTGATGCTCAGCGTGGGGAAGCGTGATCTCGACGCGAGCGCCACGTGGCTCGACATTGGCGATGTGAATCGCCCCGCCATGCTCGTCGAGAATCTTCTTCGCAATCGCCAGCCCAAGCCCGGTGCCCTTTTGCTTGGTTGTCATATAGGGCTCGAACACGCGTCCCAGCAACTCCTGGGATACGCCCGGGCCGTTGTCCATGACCGAGACGCTGACCTTGCCGTTGACCACGGCACTCTCCACCGTGATCATCGGCTCGGGCTGATCGTGCAGCGCATCCTGCGCGTTTTGTAGCAAATTATGCAACACCTGGCGCAAAAGTGTCGCGTCTCCCATCACTAACAATTGACAAGGCGCGAGCCGCAGGGTGATGAAAGGCGTCGCCTCGTACAGCACGAGCACCTCGGCAAGCAGGGCGTTGAGGTCCAGCTGGCGCAGCTTGGTCGCCGGCTGGCGGGCATATTCCTTGAATGCGTCGACCATCTTCTTGAGTTCGTTCACCTGCTTGACGATGGTATTGGTGGATCGCGCCAGCATGTCGGCATCCGCTTGCGACAGTTTGTCGGCCAGGCGGTGCTGGATGCGTTCTGCCGACAGCTGGATCGGCGTCAGCGGATTCTTGATTTCGTGCGCAAGGCGCTTGGCAACCTCGCCCCAGGCCGCATCGCGCTGGGTCTGCAGCAGATCGCTGATATCGTCGAACACCACCACCACACCGCTTTCCAACCCGCCGTGAAGCCGCGCACCCCGCGCCAGCAGCACGCGCCTGCCGTTGCGGCCGGCGATGTCGAACTGGCTCTGCCAGCTGCTGCATTCCGGGTCGGCAAAATGTTCCTGTATGCCAGCGCACAGGGGGGCAAGCTCGGGATAGTGGTCGGGCCAGACGAGCAGGCGCAAGCCGCGCATTTTCTCGAGATCGACACCAAGAATGCTGCTGGCGCCAGGATTGACGGCGCGCAGACGGAAGCGCTCGTCGAAGGTGAGCACCCCGCTCGTCAACGTCACCAGCACGCCTTCCAGATAGGCCTTGGCAGCCTCGAGCTGCGACTGGTTGCGCTCGACGGCCTCGCTCGCCTCGGCCAGTTGCCGTGTCATCAGGTTGAACGATTGGGCGAGCACCCCGAGCTCATCGCGGCTGGTCACCGGCTGGCGCTGGCTGAAGTCGCCCTTGGCAACAGCCCGCGTACCGGCCGCGAGCGCACGTAGCGGCGCCGACAGGCGGTCACTGAGGACGAACGCCAGCGCCAGCGCCAGCAGGATCGACATCAGCAGCGTCAGCGTCAGCGTCAGGCTGTAGATGACCTTGAGCCCGGAGCGAGACAGCGATAGCTGCTTGTATTCCGCCCGCACCCGTTCGACGAGTTCGGCATCTTCCGCCAGCGTCGTCGGCACGGGTCGGATCAGTTGCACCAGCGTGCCGTTGGCGCCGTCGACGCGCCGCGCCGCACGCAGCAGCAACGTGCCGTCCGCGCCGGTCTCGATGGCGCCATAGGGGCTGTGTTCCGCCTCGTCGAGCAGGGCGCCGTCCGGGTACATCAGCGGCGAGGTCTGCCCCGCGTCGCCGGCCAGCGCCAGCAGGCGCCCGCTCGGCGAGAACAGGGCCAGCTCCTGCAGGCGGTACTGGCTGCGCAATCGTGCCAGTTGCTGCTGCTGACTGCCGATGCCGTCTTCACGCAAACGCGCGCTCACGACGGCGCCGACATCGCTCAACTCGGCCAACTGGGTGTGCAGCGCCATCTGTCCGAGACTCAGGCCGCGGTCGAGCGCCTTCTCGACCTTGACGTCGAACCAGGTCTCGATCGAGCGCGTGAGGAACTGCACCGACACGGTGTAGATCAGCGTCCCCGGCACGATGCTGAGCACCGCGAACATGACCACCAGGCGGAACGTGAGCTTGGCCCCGAACACCTGCCGCCGCAGCCGGCGACGCAGGCGCCACAGCTGATTGCCGAGCACTACGAGCAACAGCACCAGCACCACACCGTTAAGCGCGAACAGTTCCCAATAGTGCTTGGCGAGCGCCACCGTATTGCCGCTGGCGGTGGCGAGCAGGAACAGCAGGATGGTGCCCAAGCCCGCCCCGATGGTGAACAGATATTTCATGCCGGCCGAGGGGTGAGGAAATCGGGAAAGAGGATGGCAGAGCGCCGCGCCGGGAGCAAGCCGAAGTACTTATTCGCCGCCGACGAAATTGATCGGACGCCACTCGGACGCCAGATCCCACTCCTGCGTGCCGATGGTGTTGATCTGGAATGGCTTGGGTAGCTTGGAGACGTCGAGCCGCATGCGAATGCGCGCCTCGTACTGCCGCCCCTTGCTCAGGTAGCCGCCGTCGTAGACCGGCCAGCCGCGGATCGTGCCGATCGCAGCAAGCGCCTGCGGCAGGGTGGAGAAATTCTGGTAGAGCGAGCCGAAAGTCACGCGATACTTGCGCGTCAGCGCGTTGTAGGTGAGCTTCGCTTCAAGCCGCACCGAGCTGTCGAACCAGTCTGCCATCTGGCGATAGGCCCAATACCAGCGCGGCTTGACGATCTCGTACTCGGTCTGGAAATAAAGCGGCACGCCCTTGTTGAGCACGTCTTCCAGCGTGGGGTTGAGCGTGATGCCAACACTTGCATTGACGACGTAATGCTCTTCCTGCAACTGCGTGGAGGCGCTGTTGACCACGATGCCCTCGGCGGCCACGGCCAGCGAGACCAGTAGCAATTGCAGGCATATCAGTAGACCACAGCAACTGAACCGTCGTTTTCCCGGCTCAGGGTTTCGCCAGCAGAGCGTAGAAGAAGCCGTCATGTCTCGCGTTTGGCGTTAATTGTTGTTCTAGGTTTCCGGGTAGCGCGAGCAATGTGGCGTCTGGATGACGGGCCAAAAAAGCATCAACTTGCGCCCGGTTTTCTTGAGGGAAAACCGAGCAGGTAGCGTAAAGCAATTTCCCACCAGGGGCCAGCAAGGGCCACAAGGCATCGAGAATTTCCGCCTGCTGTGTTGCAAATTGCGCAATATCGTCCGACCGGCGCAGCCATTTGATATCGGGGTGGCGACGCACCACACCCGACGCGCTGCACGGCACATCAGCGAGAATGCGGTCGAACGCCTGGCCGTTCCACCACGAAGCGGGTTGGCCGGCATCCCCCTGCAACACCTCGGCCGAAAGCCCGAGGCGGACAAGATTCTCGCGCACCCGCTCAAGCCGATCCGCATCGTGATCGAGCGCCGTCAACGCCACATCGGCCAGCTCCAGCATGTGGCAGGTCTTGCCGCCGGGTGCCGCACAGGCATCGAGGACGCGCAACCCGTCATGGAGATCGAGCAGGCGGGCGGCAAGCTGTGCGCCATAATCCTGGACCGACACCCAGCCTTCGGCGAAATTCGGCAGCCGCGACACCGGCACCGGCTCCAGCAGCTGGATGGCCTCGTCGGCGATGTGACGGGCGGCAATGCCATGCTCTGCCAGCAGCCTCAGATAGTCTGCCGTCGTCGTCCGGCGCGGGTTGACCCGCAGCGTCATCGGCGGATGCGTATTGGAGGCTTCGAGAATTGCCTGCCAGTCATCGGGGTAGGTATCGCGCAGCAGTCTCACCCACCAGGCGGGGTACGAGTAGCGGTCGGCGTCGTTCCTGATCGCGGATGTCGCCAGTTCGTCGCGTCGGCGCAGGAAATTGCGCAATATCGCGTTGACCAGCCCCTTGCCGCCGCCGGTACCAACCTTTTCCGCGACGCGCACGGCATGATCCACGATCGCGTAAGGCGCCGCACGCGTGTAGGCAAGCTGATACAGGCTGATCAGCAGCAGGAATTCGAGCTGGCGATCACTCAACGGCTTGAGCAGCAGCGCGCGCAGATAGGCCCGCAATTGCCCGAGGTGCCGCAACGTGCCGTAGCAGATGTCCTGTATCGCGGCACGCTCGGCCGGCTCCAGCTTCGGGTAGGAGCGAAAATGTCGCGCCAGCACCTCATTAAGGTTGTGGCCGGTCAGCACCTGGCTGATCACCTGCATCGCACCGCGTTGAATGGCCAGCATCAGAGTTCCCCACGCGCCATGGCCATCAATCGGGCAACGCGCTCCTCGGTCGAGGGGTGGGTGCTGAACAGGCTGGCCATGCTGCCGCCCGCCAAGGGGTTGATAATCATCATTTGAGCAGTCTCCGGGTGGGCTTCGGCAGCGTGCAGGGGCAAGCCATGCGCAAAGCGTTCGATTTTTTGCAGCGCCATCGCCAGCGCCTGGGGGTCTCGGGAGAATTCCGCTCCGCCGCGATCCGCGCCGAATTCACGCGAGCGGGAAATCGCCATCTGAATCAGCGAGGCCGCGATCGGCGCGAAGATCATGATCATGATGGCGACGATCGGGTGCACACTGCGCTCGCGATCCCCGCCGGAAAAAAACATGGCAAAACTCGCCAACGACGAAATGGCGCCTGCGACACTCGCAGAGATCGTCGAGATCAACGTATCACGATTTCGCACATGGGCGAGCTCGTGCGCCATCACGCCGCGCAGCTCGCGTTCGGTCAGCACGCGCATGATGCCGGTCGTCGCGGCAACGGCAGCATGTTCCGGGTCACGGCCGGTGGCAAAGGCATTCGGCGCGTCTTCTTCGATGACGTAAACCTTGGGCATCGGCAAGCCGGCATTGGCAGCCAGCTCCTGCACCATGCGGTGGAGCTCGGGCGCCGTGCGCGCATCGACTTGCTGCGCGTTGTACATGCGCAGCACCATCTGGTCGGAATGCCAGTAGGCCCACATGTTCATGCCGCCCGCGAACAACAGCGCGAGCAACATGCCGCTCCTGCCACCGAGCAAGCCACCGATGATGCCGAACAGCGCCACGATGGCCGCCATCAGTATCGCTGTCTTGAGCCAGTTGCCGAACATCGCCATCCTCTTCTATAGAAACGAGACCATCTGCTTGGATCGCCCCGTCAGGCTGAAATTCAACTGCCCAGCTGCTGGCCGACCTGCAATGGCGTGCCGGCCAGAAAGGCCGACACCGGCAGCCGCTTGCCGCCGGCACGTTGCAGCTCCAGCACCTTCAGCGCACCCTCGCCGCAGGCCACCCAGACGCCGTCCGTACTGACATTCAGCACGCTGCCCGGCGCACCGCTGCCGCTGGCAGGCTCGGCGCGCCACACCTTGAGCGGCTCACCGGCAAGCGAGGTGAACGCGACGGGAAACGGGTTGAATGCACGCACGCTACGCGCCACTTCGGCGGCCGGCTTAGACCAATCGATCTCAGCCTCGGCCTTGGTCAGTTTCGCCGCGTAGTTGGCCTGGGCATCATCCTGCGGCTCGGCCACAGGCGTGCCCGACGCATAGGCACCGAGCGCCGCCACGATCGCCTGCCCGCCCATGTCGGCCAGCTTGTCATGCAAGGTGCCGGCATTGTCGTCCGCCGCGATCGTCACGCTGCGCTTGAGCAGCATCGGCCCCGTGTCGAGGCCGGCCTCCATCTGCATGATGGTGATCCCCGTCTCGCTGTCGCCCACCTGGATCGCCCGTTGTATGGGCGCGGCACCGCGCCAGCGGGGCAACAGCGAGGCATGGACGTTGAGGCAGCCCAGTCGGGGAATGTCGAGTACCGCCTGCGGCAGGATCAGGCCATAAGCCGCGACAACCATCACGTCCGCGCCCACATCGCGCAGCAACTGTTGCGCTGCCTCTTTCTTCAGGCTCAGCGGCTGCTCCACCGGCAGGCCGTGCTGCAGCGCAAGCTGCTTGACCGGGCTCGGGGTCAGTTTCATGCCACGGCCGGCAGGGCGATCCGGCTGCGTCAACACCAACGCGACCTCGTGCCCGGCAGCGATGAGTGCGGCCAAGGAGGACGCCGCAAATTCGGGCGTCCCGGCAAAAATCAATTTCATGGATTCGGCCCTCGACCGCGTCGTCACATCGACTTGCGGCGATTCTTCTTCAGCTTATTGAGGATGCGATCCTGCTTGAGGCGCGACAGGTATTCGACGAACACCTTACCCAGCAGGTGGTCGAGCTCGTGCTGGATGCACAGGCCGAGCAGGCCATCCGCCTCGAGCTTGAAAGGCTTGCCATGGCGGTCGAGCGCCTCGACCGTCACCTGCCTGGCGCGGCCGGCAACCTTGTCATAGATGCCCGGCACCGACAGACAGCCCTCTTCCAGCTCGCAGTCGCCGTCTAGATGCGTGATGCGCGGATTGATGAAGACCAGGAGCTCGTTCTGCTCGTCGCTGACATCGGCCAGGAACATCTGGATATGCCGGTCCACCTGGGTCGCAGCCAGACCCACACCGGGCGCCGCATACATGGTATCTGCCATATCATCGATCAACCGCTGTAGTTCAGGGCCAAAATCGGTGATCGGTGCCGCCACCTTGTGCAGCCTATCGTCCGGATAGTGCAGGATATTGAGAATCGCCATTATTGCTTGCCACTTGAATAATTCGGATGCAGAATCTAAGAAGATTCTAAAGAAACATGCAGTCTGGATAAATCGCCGGGCTGATCACACTTCCCGTCAATCGCCAGAAAACTAAAATAAGCTCTAGAGCGAGGCTTTTCAATGCGCAAGTCTATCATATCGCTGGTCATGCTCGGCGGACTGCTGACCACCGCCCAGGCCGACGAACTCAAACTGCAGGATAACGTGCCTGATCGTTATGTCGTTGTAAAAGGCGACACCTTATGGGACATCTCCGGCAAGTTTCTGAAACAGCCTTGGCGCTGGCCGGAAATCTGGCAGCTCAACCGCGATGAAATCAAGAACCCGCACTGGATCTATCCCGGCGACGTGATTGTGCTCGATACCTCGGGCGGCACACCGCGGCTCAGGCTCGTCAAGAATGGGGAATCGGCAGGCGCCAACGGCGTGACGGTGCTCAGCCCCCGCGTGCGCAGCGAAGAACTCAGCCGCTTTGCGATTCCGAGCATCGCCCCCTCCGTCATCGAGCCATTCCTGAGCCAGCCACTGGTGGTTTCCGACGCACAACTCAGAAACGCCCCGCGTATCGGCGAAACGCAGGATGGCCGAGTGATCGTGGCCTCTGGTGAAAATGCTTACGTGGTGGGCATGCCCACCACGGAAGTGACCGGCACCTGGCAGGTTTTCCGCCCTGGCAAGGCGCTGCTCGACCCGGACAGCAAGAACGGCAAGGAAGTACTGGGCCACGAAGCCGTTTACCTCGGCGATGCCCGCGTTCTCAAGCGGGACGGCAAGGTCAACACGATACGCCTGGTGAGCTCCAAGCAAGAGGTCGTCGTCGGTGATCGCCTGATTGCGACGAACAAGCAGGAAATCTTCAATTACGTGCCGCATGTGCCCGATAACGACCCGAACGGCAAGGTCATCTCGACCTATGGTGGGGTATCGATCGCCGGCCAGTATTCCACCATCGTCATCAACAAGGGTGCACGCGACGGGCTGGAGCCAGGTCACGTGGTTGGCCTCTTCCGTCACGGCCGCCTCATCCGCAAGGAATCACCGTCGGAGGAAACACTTTACACGCCAGCCGAACGTAACGCAGTTGCATTCATCTTCCGGGTATTCGACCGCGTATCCTATGCCCTGATCACCAACACGGAAACGCCAGTCGAACTACTGGACGAGGTGCACAAGCCTTGACGACGGCCGATGAGGCCAGCCCCTGGCTCAGGCTCGGACTGATTCCGGGCCTGTCCGCAGCCCAGCAGATCAAACTGTTGCAAACATTCGGCAGCCCAGAGGCTGCCGTTTGTGCTTCTAGAACACAGCTACAGGGCGTGCTCAAGCCCCGCCAGATTGATGCCTTTCTCGCCGGCCCCGACAGTGCGCTGCTGGCGACCACGCTGGACTGGCTCAGCCAGCCAGACAACCATCTGATCACGCTGGCCGATACCGATTACCCGCCAGCACTGCTGGAAACCGCAGACCCGCCAGCCATGCTCTACCTCAAGGGCCGGCGCGACCTACTCAGTGCCCCGGCGCTGGCCATGGTGGGCAGCCGACATGCGACTCCGCAAGGTGCGGACACGGCCCGCTCCTTTTCCGCGGCACTGAGCGCAGCCGGGCTCACCATCGTCAGCGGTCTGGCCCATGGCGTTGATCGCGCGGCCCATGAGGGCGGGCTTACCGGCCCCGGCAGCAGCATCGCCGTCGTCGGCACAGGGCTGGATCGAGTCTACCCGGCGCGCAATCGAGACATCGCCCATCAACTGGCGCAATCGGGGGCCATCCTGTCGGAGTTTCCCCTCGGCGTGCCGGCCCTGGCCGGCAACTTTCCCCGGCGCAACCGCATCATCAGCGGCCTCAGCCTGGGCTGCCTGGTGGTCGAGGCGGCCCTGCAGAGCGGCTCGCTGATCACGGCGCGTCTGGCGGCAGAGCAAGGCAGGGAAGTATTCGCCATCCCGGGATCGATCCACTCCCCCGTTGCGCGCGGCTGCCACGCCTTGATCAAGCAGGGCGCCAAGCTCGTCGAGACGGCACAGGACATCCTCGATGAACTCAGATGGCAGGGCAAGGCAGCCCCTGCGCCGAGCCCGGCACAGACGATTGAACTGGCGCCCCCAACCGACGAGGAACAACAGTTGCTTGCAAGCATGGGCTTCGACCCGGTCAGTGTCGATACCATCTGCACGCGCAGCGGCTTGACGCCAGATAAGGTATGCGCCATTCTGTTAAAACTGGAGTTGGAGTCGCGAGTCAACAGCTTGCCAGGCAGCCGTTATCAACGGTGCAACTGACGTGCCCCGGGGCCATGGCCCCATGGGCTATGCTCCACACACCGGCCGGCATGCCGGCCGAAAGAGAAAACATGTTTGACGTATTGGTTTTCCTGTTCGAACAGTATTACCACACCGAATACCGCCCAGACTGGGATACGCTGTCCCGCAAATTGTCGGCAGCAGGCTTCGATGATGGTGATATAGATGAAGCGCTCGACTGGCTTGCCGACCTCGACAGCCATAGCCAATGCTATGAAGGCGACTTCGGTTCGACCTCGGGTGTCCGCGTCTTTGCTGCGGAAGAGTTGTCCAAGCTCGACGCCGATAGCCGGGGTTTCCTCTGTTTCCTGGAACAAGCCGATGCGATTACCCCACAGCAGCGGGAGTTGGTGATTGACCGCCTGATGGCACTGAATAGCCGATCGGTCGGCCTTGAACGAACCAAGCTGACAACGCTGATGGTACTCTGGAATCAGCGCCAGCCGCTGGATGCCCTGCTGGTCGAGGAATTACTGAACCACACGCCGGAGCAAATGCACTGATGCACCGCCACACCAGACCGGTGATGCGGGCCCGTCAATAATGCGCTTCGGGCGCATTTTTTGTTAATACGATGCCGACAAATCTACTGATCGTCGAATCGCCCTCCAAGGCGAAGACACTGAAAAAATACCTGGGCAAGGATTTCGAAATCCTTGCCTCCTACGGCCACGTTCGGGATCTGGTTCCCAAGCAGGGGGCGGTCGATACGGCCAATCAGTTTGCCATGAAGTATCAGGTCATCGAGCGCAACCAAAAGCATGTCGATGCCATCGCCGGTGCCGTGAAGGATGCCGACAACATCTATCTGGCAACTGACCCGGACCGCGAAGGCGAGGCGATTGCCTGGCACATCCTGGAAATCCTTCAGAGCAAGAAGCTGCTCAAGGACAAGAACGTCCAGCGCGTCGTTTTCCACGAGATCACACAAACCGCCGTCAAGGATGCGGTTGCTCATCCACGCACGGTATCGATGGACCTGGTCAATGCGCAGCAGGCGCGGCGAGCCCTTGATTACCTGGTCGGCTTCAATCTTTCGCCGCTGCTGTGGAAAAAGATTCGCCGCGGCTTGTCGGCTGGGCGCGTGCAGAGCCCGGCACTGCGCCTCATCTGCGAGCGCGAAGCCGAGATTCGCACCTTCAAGCAGGAAGAGTATTGGACCATCCACCTGGATAGCCACAAGGGTCGCCAGAAGTTCGGCGCTAAGCTGTTTCAGTTTCAGGGCGAAAAGCTCGAACAGTTCAGCATCCCCAACCAGCAACGCCACGACGAGGTGTTGGCAGCCATCCGCGCGGCGGGCGACAGCGCGCATATCGTCAAGGTCGACAAGCGCAAGAAGACACGCAATCCAACAGCGCCGTTCACCACCTCGACCATGCAGCAGGAAGCCGTGCGCAAGCTGGGCATGACGACCGACCGCACCATGCGGACGGCGCAGCAATTGTATGAAGGTATCGATGTCGGCGGCGGGATTGTCGGTCTGATCACGTATATGCGTACCGACTCGGTCAACCTTGCGAACGAAGCCATTGCCGAGATCCGCGACTACATCACGACAAACTTCGACAAGGGCTACCTGCCGGCCAACCCGGTCACCTACAAGAACAAGGCGAAGAACGCTCAGGAAGCCCACGAGGCCATCCGCCCGACTTCCATCAGCAGAACGCCGGAGGCCGTCAAGCCTTTCCTGACGCCAGAACAGTTCAAACTCTACGAGATGATCTGGAAGCGCACGCTGTCCTGCCAGATGTCGCCGGCCAAGTTCGACACGACGAGCCTCGACATCGCGGTTGGCAGCGACGAAAGTACGCTGTTCAGGGCATCGGGGCAGGTCCTGACCTTCCCGGGCTTCATCGCGGTGTATCAGGAAGATGCGGACGACGCCGAGGAAGAAGGCGACGCCCGCCTGCCATTGCTGGAAGTCGGCGAAACCATCCCGGTAGACAAGCTGTCGGGTGAGCAGCACTTCACCCAGCCACCGCCACGCTACTCTGAAGCGAGCCTGGTCAAGGCGCTGGAAGAGTTCGGCATCGGCCGGCCATCAACCTACGCAAGCATCATCTCGACGCTCAAGGACCGCGAATATGTGATCCTGGACAAGAAGCGCTTCCTGCCGACCGACGTGGGCGAAGTGGTCAACAAGTTCCTGACCGAGCACTTCGGCACCTATGTCGATTACAACTTCACGGCAAAACTGGAAGACCGTCTCGACGAGGTATCCAACGGCGAGCGCGAGTGGATTCCGGTTCTCGACGAGTTCTGGCAGGGCTTCGACAACCAGGTGAAGGAAAAGCAGAACATTTCGCGCCAGGAGATCACCCAGGAGGCGATCGACGAGGCATGCCCAAAGTGCTCGAAACCCTTGGCCATCCGCCTGGGCAAGCGCGGCAAGTTCATCGGCTGTACCGGCTACCCGGAGTGCGACTACACCCGTAATCTGAACGAAGATCAGGCGGCGGCCGAAGAAGCCCCGGCGGTGATCGAGGGACGGACCTGCCCCGAGTGCGACAGTCCGCTGGTCATCAAGCAGGGGCCTTACGGCAAGTTCATCGGTTGTTCCGGCTACCCCAAGTGCAAGCACATCGAGCCGCTCGAAAAACCGAAGGACACCGGTGTCGTCTGCCCTGAATGCAAGACCGGCAGCCTGATCGAGCGCAAGAGCCGTTACGGCAAGATGTTCTACTCTTGCAACACCTACCCCAAGTGCAAGTACGCGGTATGGAATCCGCCGGTCAACGAGCCCTGCCCAAAGTGCGGCTGGCCGATCCTGACCCTGAAGACCACCAAGCGGCGCGGCACCGAAAAGGTCTGCCCGCAAAAGGAATGCGGTTTCACAGAGCAAGTCGAGCCGCCGGTGACGGCCTGACATCATCGTTCCGGCATGTGCCCGTGGCCAGCCGTGGGCGCATGGCCGCAGGGTGGTCTCAACGTAATATCGCATGAACACGATGCCCCCAAAAGATGCCGCCGCACAGCGAGGCCGAGAGCTAGCCATCTACGAGGCCTATCTCGGGGCGCTCGATACCGTCACCTCGCAACTGCTGGACAGCACCGAAGACGAAAGCTTCGCCGAGATCGTCCAGCAGCTCGCGGCGACCACCCACTCCGACCTGTGCGTTCTCTACACCAATCTGCGCGATACGGACGACGAATCAGCCCGCGTACTCGCATCATGGTCCAGTTCGACCGCCATTGAGGCGGCGCTCGACGGCATCAAGACACTGCACTACTCGGATTATCCCGAGCTGACCGATACCTTGCGTGTCGGCATGATCTTCATCCGCGATCGCGCCGATCTGCCGGAACGGGAACGGCTGCTGTTCGCGCGCCACGGTCTGGGCAGCTTGGTCGGCATTCCCTTGCTGTCTTCTGGCGACCTCGATGGCTTCCTGCTGTTCGCGGGGCATCGCCCACGCCGCGACTGGCATTCGATCGAGCTGAAGGTGCTGTCGGCGCTGGCCAACGACCTGGCGATGGCGCTCACCCAGCGCCGGGCGCAGCTCGTCACAAAGGCCAACCAGCGTCGTCTCGAGGCGCTGGTGTCAGTGTCCGACGATATGGTGCTCGAGTTCGACGAGCGCGGCGTCGTGGTCAACGTCTGGTCCAGCCACCCCGCCATGCCCAATGCCGAGCTATTGGGCAAGGACCTGAAGCAGGCGCTCCCCAGCGAAATGGCTGCGGCATTCAGACGCAGCGCCAACAAGCTGTTCCGCAAGGGAGGGGTGGAAACGATCAAGCTTTCCATTCCCATGATGGATAGCCACTCCTACTTCCTCGCACGCATGCAGATCGTGCCGGCGGAAAGCGGGGAAGGCCGCCACATCGTGGCGCTGGTGCGTGATGTCACCAGTGTCATGCAGGAAGAAGCCTGGCAGAAGACCCTGCTCGAGACCCTGAGCCTGCTTGAAGAGGCGATCGTCGATCTGTCGCCGAGTGGCGCCCTGCTGAAAACTACGGTCCCGTGGGCCAAATTCCGCGGCATTGAAATCGATGCCATCGAGGAAGATTACGGCTTCGCGCTGACGCACTTCCTGCCCTACGAAGACAGGGAGAAGCTGCAGCTGGCCATCGACTCGCTGGCGGGCGGTGAGACGCACACGCAAACGGTCCGTTTCAAGATGCCGCGCCCGGACAACGAAAACGCCTGGATAGAAGCCAAGCTGATTGCACACTGCAGCCCCGAGGGCGATATCAGCAGTCTGCGCGGGGTGCTGCGTGACATCACCACCGCCTATCTGCATGAGCGCCACATCACCCAGCTCGCCCTGTTCGACTCGCTCACCCAGCTACCCAACCGCATTCTGCTCGACGATCACCTGCACCAGGCGCTGATCCGCGCCCGGCGCAACAACCTGAAGGTGGCGCTTGGCTTCATCGACCTCGATCACTTCAAGCAGATCAACGATACGTTTGGGCACTCCGCCGGCGATCGCGTGCTGGTGAATCTCGCCAAACAGCTGCGCTCGGTACTGCGCGATATCGACACGCTGGCGCGCTGGGGCGGCGACGAATTTGTGGTGCTGCTACCCGACCTGCCCAACCTGACGCCGCTGCGCAATATCGCCGAGCGTCTGCGCGAGATCGCGCGGGAAGGCATTTACATCGATGGGCTCGAGACCAAGTCCACCATCAGCATTGGCTTTGCCGTCTTTCCGGACGATGCGAATGACGATGAATCGCTGATGTCGGCAGCCGACAGCACCATGTTCTACGCCAAATCGCTCGGCCGCAACAACGTGCAGTTCTATAACGATGTCGTCCACCTGCGGGCCGATGCGCGTGAGCAGGTGGCGCTTCAGGCCAAGCTCTCCACGGCCATCGAGCGGGCCAAGCTGGAGGTGTATTTCCAGCCCATCGTCAATGCCGAGACCAGCTGCGTCGTTTCGGTCGAAACACTGGCACGCTGGCATGACGACCAGGATGGCTGGGTCAGCCCGCAGATCTTCATCCCCATGGCGGAACGTCTGGGCCTGATCAAGGAGCTTGGCGATCAGATGATCGACCAGGCGTTTGCGGTGCTCAGGCGCTGGCGTAACGAGGGCCTTTCCCAGAAGCTGGCGATCAACGTCTCGCGCGCGCAGCTGTTTTCCCAGGACTTTTCTGCCCGAATCCAGCAGCAACTGGCAAGCCATGGCCTCAAGCCACAGGATATCGAGCTCGAGATCACCGAGAGCATCGCACTGACGGACTATTCGCAACAGATGGTGCACCTGAAGCAGCTGTCGCAGGAAGGCTTTACCATCGCGATCGACGACTTTGGCACGGGCTACTCCTCGCTCTCCCAGCTGCACGAGATGCCCGTCGACACCATCAAGATCGATGTCTCGTTCACCTCACGCCTGCACACCGAAGAGGGTCGGCGCATCGTGCAGGCCATCGTGCAGATGGCCCAGGCGCTTGGGCTGGAGGTAGTGGTCGAGGGCGTCGAAAAGTCGACCACCGCCAGCTTCCTGCTCGGCCTCGGGGTGAAACGCCTGCAGGGCCACTACTTCGGCAATCCGCTGTCGGCGGAAAAATGCGTCGAGCTGTTGCGGCATGGCGTGTCGTCGTTTCATGCCGATTGAATCGACACCTGCACGCATACATATGCGACGATAGTAATAAGCTATCTATAAGAATGGCCCAAGAGATAGAATCATGGGCCGCTCCATATCTCTTTCGTGTCTATACTTCAACAGCCAAATAACTGTTGACGGACTGACCGGTTTCCGGTGCCACTGTGAGGATGCGCACATGATCTCGCCCCAAGACGATACGCCGGACACGATCGTTGGAGTGCCATTCGAATACGACAGAAATATTCGCTCACTGTGTCAGGAATTGCCTGAAACGACGGGAACCACAGAATTGGCTACGCAACAACGGGAGTTCAAGATTCGTCTCGCCGACAATGCGGGCCAGCGTAGCTCAGCGAGCATGCTGATCAACAAGATGTATTCCTGGCGTGGCTATGGCAGCTCCACCTCACTCGACCGGGACCCGAACCGGATCACCCTGCTGGCTTCGGCAGGAGAGTCGACTATTGGCACAATCAGCATCAACTTCGATTCGCCGATCGGCTTGCTGGTCGACCAGCTCTATCAGGACGAAATCGACAAGCTGCGCGCACAAGGCCGCAGGATGTGCGAATTCATCAAGCTCGCGGTGGATGGCGACATCCGTTCCAAGCGCGTGCTGGCGTCGCTGTTCCACATTGCGGTGATTTACGCCCGCAATATCCGGAAATTTACCGATATCTGCATCGAGGTCAATCCGCGCCACGTGAAGTTCTACGAGCGCATGCTGAGCTTCACCCAACTGGGCGAGCAGCGCCTCAACACACGCGTGAATGCGCCCGCCGTGCTGATGGGCATCGATCTCGACTATCTGCACACGCTGGCTCGCCACTTCGGCGGGAAGCCCGAGCTGGCTTCGACCGAAAAATCCTTCTACCCATACTTCTTCTCCCCGGCAGAAGAGGAAGGGATCGCCAACCGCCTCGTTCTGCTCGACCTTCAGGCCTAAAGCATGCCGATATTCGAATACCGAGAAGCATTTTCCCGCAACCTGGGGTGGGTTACCGAAAGCGAGCAGCAAAGCCTGAGAGCCAAGCGCATCGCCATTGCCGGCATGGGGGGGGTAGGCGGCAGCCATCTGCTGACGCTGACCCGGCTGGGTATCGGCGCTTTCAATCTGTCCGACTTCGACACCTTCGATGTCGCCAACTTCAACCGGCAGGCCGGTGCGATGGTATCGACCCTGGGTAAACCGAAGGTCGACACGATGCGGGCCATGGCGCTCGACATCAATCCCGAGCTCGATATCCGCATGTTTCCCGCTGGCGTTGACGACAGCAATCTCGACCAGTTTCTCGACGGCGTCGATCTGTATGTCGACAGCCTGGATTTCTTCGCCTTCGACGCCAGGAAAAAGATGTTTGCCGCCTGCGCGGCCAAAGGCATACCGGCCGTCACCGCGGCCCCGCTCGGCATGGGCACCGCCGTGCTGAACTTCCTGCCCGGCGGCATGACGTTCGAGCAGTACTTCCGCATGGAGGGGCACGATGAATTCGAGCAGGGGCTACGCTTCCTGCTTGGCTTGGCCCCTGCCCGCCTGCACATGGGCTATCTGGTCGACCCGTCGCGCATCAACCTCGCGGAAAAGCGCGGTCCCTCGACGATCATGGCCTGCCAGCTTTGCGCGGGCATGGCGGCCACCCAGGCGCTCAAGATCCTGCTGAAGCGCGGCGACGTGGTAACGGCCCCGCACGGCCTGCACTTCGATGCCTACCGAAACAAGCTGGTACGGACGCATCTGCCCGGCGGCAACGGCAACCCCTTGCAGCGCATCAAGCTCGCGCTGGCACGGCACATGCTGAAGGCAGCGGCTCAGCCCCGCCTGTCGTACCGCTCGGCGGGTGACGGTGCCAGCGTGCTGGAACAGATTCTGGACCTGGCGCGCTGGGCGCCCAGTGGCGACAATACGCAGGTATGGCGTTTCGAAATTACCGGCGAATACCGCTTCACCATCCATACCTTCGATACGCGCGATGAGGTGGTGTACGACGTGGATGGCCGCCCGAGCCAGCTGTCTGTCGGCGCGCTGATCGAGACGCTCGACATCGCGGCCAGCCGCTTCGGCCTGGCCGTTCAATATGCGCGGCGAGGGACGGCGGAGAACGAAACGAAAAGCCAGTACGACGTCACGCTGGTACCGGCCCCCACCCGCAGCACCAGCGAGCTGTTCGACCAGTTGACGGTACGCAGCGTGCAGCGACGCCCGCTCAGCACGGCGCCGCTCGGCGCGCAGCAGAAACAAGCCCTGGAATCCGCTCTGGGCGGCCATTTTCGCGTCGAATGGATGGAAGGCTCGGCGCAACGCTGGAAAGTCGCCCGCATCCTGTTCCGCAACGCCAAGATCCGGTTGACCATGCCGGAAGCCTACAAGGTACATAAGGCGATCATCGCCTGGGATGCGCAATACAGCGAAGACCGCCTGCCCGACCAGGCCGTCGGGCTCGACCCCATCGGCCTCAAGCTGATGCGCTGGGCCATGCACAGCTGGGGCCGGGTGAAACTGCTGAACACCTATTTTGCTGGCACCTGGCTACCCCGCCTGCAGCTCGACCTGATCCCCGGCCTGGCTTGCGCCGCACACTTCATGCTGGTGGCAGAGCAGGCCCCCCGCACGGTGGACGACTATGTTGAGGCAGGGCGTGCCGTGCAGCGCTTCTGGCTCACGGCCTGCAAGCTGGGCCTGCAGTTGCAGCCCGAAATGACGCCGCTGATCTTCGCCAGCTATGTGCGCGCCAACAAGCGCTTCTCGCAGGAAGCGGGGCTGTGGGAGCAAGCCGTCAAGCTGTCGGCCAGATTATCCGCCCACGTTGGCGAGCAGACCCTGAACCGGGCGGTGTTCATGGGCCGGATCGGCGCAGGCCCCGCCGCCACGGCCCGCTCGACGCGGCTGCCGCTGAGCAAGCTGCTCGTCACGCCCACGGCCCCTCGCTGATCCATGATGTTGGACGCTCGCCGCCCCAGAATCCTGTTTGTCGCCGAAGCCGTCACGCTGGCCCATGTCGGGCGCATGCTGGCGCTCGCCGAGACCCTCGATCGCAGCCGATACGAGCCACTGGTCGCCTGTGACCCGCGTTACCGCATGGCGATCGGCACCCCCAGCGTTCCGCTGCATGATATCCACACCATTCCCAGCGAGCAGTTTTTCAACGCCCTGGATGGCGGCAAGCCGATCTACCGCAAGCAGGATCTGATCACCTACGTCGAGGAAGACCTCAAGCTGATCGAATCCTTCCGGCCGGATGTCGTCGTCGGGGATTTCCGCCTGTCGCTGGCCGCCAGCGCCCGTCTGGCCAAGGTGCCCTATATCAGCCTCACCAACGCCTACTGGAGTCCGTTTGCGGACATCCGCTATGTCGTGCCGGACATCCCTCCCACACGGATTCTGGGTGTGCGCATGGCACAAAAGCTGTTCGACCTGGTCAGGCCCCTGGCCTTTGCCCAACACGCCGCCCCGATCAACGGCATGCTGCGCCATTTCAACCAGCCGCGCCTGCCGGCTGATTTGCGCCACGCCTATACCAACGCCGATTTCACGCTCTATTCGGACATCGCGGAGCTGGTGCCGACACGGCAGCTGCCATCGCACCACCAGTTCATCGGTCCCGTCCAGTGGGCGCCCAATGTCGCAGCGCCGGCCTGGTGGGAGCGCATCCCGACCGACAAGCCAGTGGTCTACGTCAACCTGGGTAGCTCGGGGCATGGAAAATTGCTGCCGGAGGTCATGTCGGCGCTCAGCAATCTCCCCATGACGGTGGTCGGCGCAACCGCCGGCCGCGTCAAACTGGAGCGCCTGGCAGGAAACGAGTTCGTCGCCGATTTTCTGCCCGGTGATCAGGCTGTGGAGCGGGCCTCGCTGGTGATTTGCAATGGCGGCAGCCCAACCTGCTATCAGGCCCTGGCCGCCGGCAAGCCGATAATCGGCATGCCGGTGAATCTCGACCAGTACCTCAACATGTCGCTGGTGGAAAATGCCGGTGCCGGTGTCAGCTTGCGCAGCGGCAAACACTCGATTGCCAATCTGGTCGAGGCGACCACCCGCATCATCGAAACTGGGCGACAGGGCGAGCAGGCTCGCAGGCTGAGCGGGTTGATACGGCAATACGATCCCGCCCAGGCCTTCGGTACGCTGCTGACGCGCCTGACCGGTGGGTGATCATGTCTGCGGACATCCTTCAACGCGAGTGGGACTGCATCATCGTCGGCACCGGCATGGGGGGCGCCACCCTCGGCCATGCGCTGGCGCGTGCGGGTTGGCGCGTGCTGTTCTGCGAACAGGGTCGGGACACGACACGAGGCGGGCGCTCTGGCGACTATGCGGAGACTTACTTCGATCGCCCCGACTATCCGCAGGACAAGCACGGCGAGATACTGCAACAGGCCGGCCGCTGGGCCGAGTCGCTGGTCATCGAGCAGAACGGCCGCAGCCACCGCCACATGCCGTTCATCGGCTGTGGCACCGGGGGCTCCAGTGCCCTGTACGGCATGGCGCTGGAGCGATTCTTCCCCGAAGATTTCGAGCCCGCACGGCACCATCCAGGGCACAACAGCACACTCCCGGAGCGCTGGCCCATCAGTTATCGGGAGCTGCTCCCCTTCTATGCCGAGGCCGAAGCGCTATTCGACGTGCGGGGCAGCGTCGACCCGCTGAAGGCGAACCATGGCGCCAGCTCGTTCGGCACGCCGCCAGCGCTGACCCCGCTGAACCAGGAGTTGTTCGAGCACTTTCAACACAAGGGCCTGCACCCTTACCAGATCCCGCTTGCCTGCCGCCTTGTCGAGGGTTGCGCGTGCTGCCAGGGCTATCTGTGTTCAAAGGGTTGCAAGATTGACGCGGCAACAGCCTGCCTGACCCCGGCGCTGCGCGACTTTGGCGCAGCCCTGCTCGACCGTTGCACGGTCACCCGCCTTCATGCCGACACCCAACGGGTGAGTGGCGTGGAGTGCCTGCGCGACGGCGAGCGCTTTACCCTGCGGGCACCGCTCGTGATACTGGCGGCCGGTGCATTGAACACCCCTCGCATCCTGCTGCAGTCGACGAGCGAGCAATGGCCGTCCGGCGTCGCCAACCACTCGGGCCTGGTCGGCCGCAACCTGATGCATCACTACACCGACCTGTACGTGCTCACGCCGCGAGGGCGTGGCGACAACCGGATGAAGCAGATCGCCTTCAACGACCTGTACCTGTCACCCGCCGGCAAACTCGGCACGGTGCAATCGTTCGGCCGGCTACCGCCGCCTGGCATCCTGGCCGAATCGCTCAAGGCCGACATTGCCAAGAGCCGTTTCTCGGCCCTGCAACCCGTGTACGGCCTGGTCAAGCCGGGCCTCCGGCGGGCATTGGGCGGCATGGTCGAGCATAGCGTCGTGCTGGCCACGATCGTGGAAGACCTGCCCTATGCCGACAACCAGGTACGGGTTGTCGACGGGAAAATCCACATCCGTTATCGGACCCGGCCCGAGGAGCTCGGCAGAATTCAGCTGATGCGGAGCAAGATGGCCGAGCTGCTCGCCCCTTACGCCTACAAGCTGATCAAGCAGGCCGAAAACCCCGAGTTGATCGCCCATGCCTGCGGCACCTGCCGTGCCGGCGATAAGCCCGGCGACAGCGTGGTCGACCGCAACAATCGTTGCCACGACCTGCCCAATCTCTATATCGTCGACAGCGCGTTTTTCCCGTCGAGCGGCGGCACCAACCCATCCCTGACCATCGCAGCCAACGCCCTGCGGGTTGCCCGCCACCTCATCGACAACGCCCGACAGCCCTAAGGGGAGACCCACATCATGTCCAGCGAAGCTGCCACCCGCCCGACCTATCAATGCAAGATTTGCGGCTACCAGACGCAATCACCCGCTGCCAGCGAGTGCGGGCAGGCACGTGGCAATACCGAGCGTTTCAGGCAGCAGCAATTCAATCTGTGGCAATGCCCGAAGTGCCAGAGCATCCACAATGTGGACCCGGTCGATTTTCAGGACATCTACACCAACTATCCGCTCAATATGCGGCGCCTGGACGTGTTTGCCAAAGGTACGCTGGCCAATCTGCTGAAGCGGCTGCAGTTCGCCGGCCTGCGCAAGGATGCGCGGATTCTCGACATGGGCTGCGGCAACGGCCTGATGCTCGAATACCTGCGTGAACAGGGGTATGGCGATGTTCACGGCTACGACCCCTACGTGCAGGGCTACGCAACCCCGCCCACCGGCCAGCAGTTCGACTGCGTGATCGCCAATGACGTCATCGAGCATGTGCCCGACCCGCGGCAATTTGCCAAGGACTGTGCCGGCCTGGTCAAGCCTGGCGGCCTGCTGTACATCGGTACTGCAGACGTCGAGGGCGTCGACATGAGCAATCTCTCCAGTGAGCTGATGCGCTTGCACCAGCCCTTCCACCGGGTGCTGTTCAACCAGCAGAGCCTCGAAAAGATCGGCCGCGACACAGGCCTGGCCCTGCTCAAAAGCTACCGCCGATCCTACATGGACACGCTGAAGCCATTCTCGAACTATCGCTTTCTCGACGAATTCAGCAAGGCCTTGGGCCATGTGGTGGACCGATCGCTGGCGCCAGATGCGGGCAAGGTCATCCTCAAAAAGCCCAGCCTGCTGTTCTATGCCTTTTTTGGCTATTTCCTGCCCTGCGCCTATGAACCGGCGATCGTGTTGAAGAAAGCCCCAGGGCAAGGCCTCTGAAGCCCTTATGCCTGGCGGGCTGTGGCGCGATGGCAAGCCGTGTCCGCGTGTAATCGGCAGCCTTCTTCGCATATATCCCCGGCGTCAGATAATTTGACACGCCGTCAGGCTGAGCAGGCTGGTGTGCCCCCCAATCCACCTGGGCTTCGCAAGCCGATTCGGGGTTTTGCCGGGAAGATGAGGGAAAACGCCAATCAAGCCTCCTGAGCAGATGTCGGCATTCTTTACACCCAGCCCACCCGGCCTACCGAACACCCGCCAAAACAACACGCAATATCATGATTTTAATAGATGTTATACAAGTTGGCACGGCCCATGCTTATGCTTAGGGCGTACAAAGAGTTTTTCAATATCGTTAACCCGAGGAGCAAACATGAAGCTCAACAAGCTATTTGCGCTGGCGCCCATCGCCGCAGCAATGGTTGCAGGGCAGGCCCATGCAGGTGCTTATGCCCTGTCGTACAACCACATCAAAGACCTGGTCATCACCTCGTCGCCAGCATTCGCTGCTGCTGATATCCAGTCCAAGAGCACGACCCGTGCGGACTTGAACGCAGCAACCGTAAACCACACCGACAGCGGCTTCAATGCGACCGCTGACGCACTGGCTTCGCAAATCAACGTTGCCAAGGCAGAAAACGACCTGACTCCGCAAGGCAAGACTGGCGTTAACTACGCTCGTGGCGACGCACAGATCGTTTCGATTCAAACCCCGTTCCCGGGCAGCTCGACTCGTGCCTGGAACGTGGCCGAAGCCAACCTGGTAAGCACCGGCACTGCGCTGGGCCAGGCTGAAAACCAATCGCTGTCGTCGCTGCAAACCAGCTTCGTTGCGACTAACAACACGACCGTCAGCTTCGACTTCTTCGCTGATCCGTACCTGCGCGCCATCGTTGATCCGGGCTCGATGCCCCCGACACTGGCTACAGCACGTCTGGCTGTTCAGATCTCCATCGTTGACGACGCAGGCAACACCGTCTTCTCGTGGACGCCCGATGGTCAGCTGGGTACTGGCATCACCGGTGGTACAGAATCGGCCGATGACACCAGCCTGAACCGCAGCGTTTCGCGTAGCCACATTGCTACCGGCACGGCTGACTACGATCCGACTGGCGATGCTTCTGTCGGCGTGGACGTTGGTACTGGCAGCATGAAGCACTTCGCAGCCATCACCAATGCGCTGGCTAACGGCACTTACACCCTGTTCCTGTCCATGGACGAACGTGCTGACTTGCGTCTGACCGTTCCGGAACCTGGTTCGGCACTGTTGCTGGGTCTGGGTCTGGCTGGTCTGGGCCTGATTCGCCGCAAGTATGTAGGCTAATACTGGCTTGCCAGTATTGATGACGGGCAAGTGCTGATGCACTTGCCCGTTGTCTTTTTTTGTCTGCCTATCGCATGCCAGCCCGATACCAGGCCCGACGATAGACATCCCCGTGCACCTCACCGGTACGGGCCTTCGCACACAGCGTGCCAGCGCATGCCGCCTCCTGGCCCAGGCAATGCATTCGGTGTCGCAGCGGGCGGTGTTGCACCGGGATCGCCAGGCAGATTTCAAAGAAATGGCGCCAACCGAGAGGCTGGCGCCATTTTTCCGGGGAGTTGATCGGGCTAGCGCTGCAGGCTGAGCATCAGCGTCTCTGCCTCCGCCCGTTGCGGGAATGTGCCCTTGGCATCGAGTACCGGTTTCAGCACGCTCTTGGCCTTGGCCTTATCTCCCGACTTGGCCAGGACCGCCGCATAGTGATAACGCGTCTCCGGGTTATTCGGCAATTTGTCGGCTGCCGCGGTGAACACGTCCAATGCCTTGCCGACCTTGCCTTGCTCGAAATACAGCCAGCCCAGGGTGTCGGCAATGGTGCCATCTTTTGGCAGCGCCGCATAAGCCTGCTGCGCAAGCATAAGTGCGCGTGCAGGGTCCTGCTTGCGCACGAGCCAGGCGATATTGTTCTTGAGCAGCGGGTCGCCTGCAGATACCTTCAAGCCACGCTCATAGGCCGCCAATGCCTCCTTCTCGGCACCCTTGGACTGATACAGGGCGCCCAGGTAGGCGGAAGCCGCGACATCGGCCGTGTGGGCGCTGCTCCACGGCGCAAGCACGTTGATCGCCTTGTCCACGCTATTGGTGTTCTCGTACAGGCTGGCGAGTGTCATGACGGCCTGGGCCGAATTGGGGTTGCTCTTGCTCGTCTGTTCCATGATCACAATCGCGTCTGCCGGCTTGTTCTGCTGAGCCAGCGTATTGGCCTCGAGCACCGCGTAGCTGACCGTCTTCGAGTCTACCTTGCGCACGGCGCGCACGAGGCGCAAGGCATCGTCGAACTTGCGCTGTTGGCGATACACACTCGCCAGGGAGAACTTGTAGTGTAGATTGCCGGGGTCGGCCTTCAGCGCTTCTTCCAGCAGCGGGAGACTCTTGTCGAAGTCGCCCTTGTCCGCATAGGCAGTCGCCAGCATGGCCTTCGCACTGGCATCCTTCGGGCGCCCCTTGACCAAGCGCTCGAGCGTCGTGGCGGCGGCATTGACGTCACCAGCCATGGTGTAGGCCGTGCCACGGATCTTGAGCAGATCGGGATCATCGGGAAAGGCCTGGCTCGCCAGCCGGGTCGCCTCAAGCGCTTTCAGAGGCTGATTCTCACGCAGGTAGTTGCTTGCCAGCAGCACACTCGGGCCGGGACGTTCCGGATATTTGGTGACGATTTCCGCCAACAGCTGCCTGGCCTCCTGATGGCGCCCGGCACGGTCTTCGATGGCGACCCAGGTCAGCATCAGCCGCATGCTGTCCTTGCTCGCGCCGACGGCCTTTCGCAACACTTCGCGTGCCTTGTCCAACTGGCCTTCGCTTTCATAAATGCGCGCGAGATACATCGATGCAAACGAGTCGCCGGGCTGCATGGTGTAGCTCTTCTCGAACTGCGCCTTGGCGTCAGCCACTTTCCCTTCTAGCAACAAGGTCAAGCCGCGGAAAGCGTAAGGCAGCGCGCTTTTCGGCTCGGCTGCCTGCATCTTCTCCACTACCTTGAGCGCCCCGGCATGATCGCCCTTGGACAGCAGCATCCAGATGACCTGCACCTGCTCCGTGGGTGCCTTCACCATGTCCTTGATCTCGTCGATCTGGCGTGCGGCCTCGCTGTGCCGCCCCTGCGCCTCCAGCATGCGGGCCAGGCTCAGGCGGGTATGGGTAGCGTTGGCGCCGAGCGAGACGGCGCGCTCCAGCGTCTTGGCCGCTTCATCCCCCTGATTGAGCAGGGTCTGGGTCTGTGCGATGACGCCCAATACCTGTGGATCGTCTACCTTGAGCCCTTTCAGGGCGGCAACCGATTTCTCCGATGCATCCTTGTCCCCAAGTCGGGCCAGCGCCAGCGCCCTCAGCGCGGCGATATTGGTGGCGTCGGGATGCTGCGTCAGATACTGACCAAACTGCGAGGTAGCCTGCTCGTAGTGCCCTTGGGCAAAATGCGAAAACCCGAGCCACAGGATTGCCTGATCATAGTTGGGCAGAACCTTCAAGGTGGCATCGAACAGCGCCTGGGCTTCGCCATAGCGCTTTTCCTGGTATTTCATCTTCCCTTTCAGGAAAGAGCCGATCGGGTGCCCTGGCAACAGCTTGAGCGCAGCGTCGATATCGCCGGCAGCTTCCTTCGTGTGCCCCGTCTCCAGCCGCATGGCGGCACGTTCCAGATAGGCGTTCACATTGCCGGGGTAGAGGGCTAGCGCCTTGGCATAGGCCTTCTCGGCAGCATCGTACTGCTTTTCCATACGCTCGAAATTGCCGGCGGTGATCCACACGCTCTGATTCTTGGGGTCGAGTTGCTGGGCTTTTTCCAGCAGCTTGCGCGCGGCCCCGGCACCATCCTTGAGCATCACGCAGGCAGCCTGCCCCAGATAGGATTCGGCAAATTCCGGGTCTTCCGCCAAGGCCTGCTCGTACAGCTTGCAGCCCTCATCCCACTGCCCCTTGCCCTGCGTGGCTTCCGCCCGCAAGGCAAGAATCCGCGCGCGGTTCGAACGTGAGCTGGCGGGAGAGACATCCACCTCCTTCAGCAGCTTGTCGTAGCTGTATTGCTGCAGCAGCGCCCGCCCCAGCTGAGGCTTGACCGTTTCGAGGCTGATGCCGAGTTCCACCGCGCGGCGCAGCTCCTTCTCTGCCTCGGGGCCGTTGCCGATGAACAGTTGCAGCTCGCCCAGCAGCTGACGCGCTTCCGCCAGCTTAGGGTCGGCCTGCAAGGCGTTCTTGGCTTCGATCGCGGCAGCGGATACCTTGCCTTGCTGGCTCAGTTTTCTGGCTTCGGCCAGGTGATCCTGCGCCGACCCGCCACTCTTACCGCACGCGACGACACCGCCGGTGAGAGTAAGCACCAGCACCAGCCGGGCAATGGGGCGCAGAGCAAAAGGGTGACTCACATTGAACGACATGAAGGCTCCTTATTGACCAAGTTGCTTGAGTAGGGCTCGAGCTTCGGCCTCTTGGGAGAACGATGTGCCGGAAGAGTTGATCGCCTCCAATTCCTGCTTGGCCTTCTCTTTGTTGCCAGTCTTGAGATAGGCCTGGGCCAGGTGGTAGCGGATGTCGAGATTGTTCTTTTGCTGCGCGGACGCCTTCTGCAGGTTGTCGAGCGCGCTCTTGGTCTGCCCCGCATCGAGCTGGATCATCGCAACGGTGTCGAGCACCATCGGGTTCTGCGGGGCCAGCTTCAACGCCTGGTTGGCCACGTCGAGCGCACCCGGGTGCTTGAGCTGCTGGTAGGCAAAGGCCAGGTTATTGAGCACCAGCACATTGTTCGGCGACTGCTTGGAGACGGCTTCGTATTGCGCTGCGGCATCCTTGTATTTGCTGTCACGCAATTGGTCCTCGGCCAGATAGAGGCGGACGTTCAGCTCCTTCGGATGCTTGTCGATCCACTTGAGCAGCAGGCTGTCTGCCTCATCCTTCGCACCACTGGCCTTCATCGCGGCATGCAGCTTCATCGAGATGACGGCGGTGTCAGCCAGCGACAGGGCCTGGCGATACACCTTGGCCGCATCGCCGTACTGCTTGTCGGCCATGTCGATATCCCCCTCCAGCACGAGGCCCAGGGGCTGCTTCGGCTCGGCCTGCTGGGTGCTACGGGCGATGGTCAGGGCTTCCTTGCTCTGTTTGTCGCGCACATACAGCTCGACCAGCGCGATCTTGGCATCGAGGAAGTCGGGCTGATTGGCGAGCGCCTCGCGCATGCTGGAAATCCCCGCACGCGTGTCGCCCAGCATGGCCTGCAGCGTACCGAGGCGGAACAGGGCCGGGGCGAACTTGGGACGCAGCTGCACCAGCTTGGTATACGTCGCCAGCGCCTGGTTCTTGTCACCCGCAGCGAGCTGGGCCATGCCCAGATTATCCAGGGCTTCCGGGCTGTCGGCATGAGCTGCCGCGCCCTCCTGGGCATAGGCGACGGCCTTCTTGGTGTCGCCGCTGCGCATCGCGCGCTGGGTCAATGCCAGCACCGGCGGCAAGGCGGTCGGATCGGCCTTGCGGGCCTTCTCGAGCCAATTGCCAGCCTCTGCAGCGGTCTCTTTCCTGGCCGCCAGATAATCCGCCAGCGACAGCATGGCCTGCACGTTCTTCGGGTCCTTGGCCAGCAGGTTCTCGAAGCGCTTGCGGCCATCGTCGAATTTGCCGGCCTGGATATCCAGCCTGGCCAGGTTGATCGCCGCGGGCAGGTAGGTCGGTTGCAGCGCGATCGCCTTTTCCAGACTGGTGCGCGCCGCGGCAACGTCCTTCTTACCCAGGGCAACGGCAGCCTTCAGGTTGTAGGTCAGCGGGTTGTTCGGCTGCTTGGCTTCCAGCTCGGTGAGCGCCTTGCCGGCCTTGTCGAACTCCTGCCGGTTGAGCTGGGTCATGACCATCATGAGCTCGGCCTGGTAGCCGCTTCCCTCAAGCTCGGTTGCCGATTCGAGGTCGGCCAGACCGCGCTCGGCGTCGCCGCCGGCCATCTTGCTCAAGGCCAGCCGCGTCTTGGTCATTGCATCCTTGGGAGACAGCTCGGCCGCCTTGGCGTAGGCGTCGGTCGCCTTGGAATACTGCCGCTGCTGCATATAGGCCTCGCCGAGCAGCGAATACAGACCCGAGTCAGGCTTCTTCTCGACGGCCTGCTGCAGGGAGGTAATGGCCCGGTCAGCCTGGCCCTGCTTGAGCTGGCTGGCAGCCAGCAGGCGCCGCGCATAGAGGTTGTCGGGCACGGCCTCGGTCACCAGCACCAGGGAGTTCTCCGCCTGGGCATAGTTGCCCTTGGCAAACTCGATCGCCGCCGCCAGCAGATTGGTGGGCACGTGCTTCGGGGCTACTTTAAGCAACTCCTGCACCAAGGTCCGTGCCTCGTCGAACTTCTTTTCGCGGAAGGCGACCAGCGCCAGCATGTAGCGCCCAAGGGGTGTGCCCGGTGCGACGCGGTGCAGGTCTGCCAGATGCTTGCGCGCCTCTTCAAACTGTCCCTTTTCAAGTGCCAGCGAGGTCAGGCTGAGATAGGGGGCTGGCTTGCCGATATCGGCGGCGATTGCCTTCTGGTAGTAAGCAGCGGCCTGCTCGCCCTGGCCCTGCATGCGCAGCAAATCACCCTTGAGGTTGAGCGCGGCCGCATCCGTCGGCACCTTGGCCAGGGCTTCGTCCACCTGGGCCTGCGCTTTCGTCATATCTCCCTCGACCACGGCCATGCGCGCCAGGCCCAACATGGCGGGCACATGATCAGGTTTGAGCTTGAGTGCTCCTTGCAGCGCAGCCCGCGCGTCCTCTGGCTTGCGCAGGCCAAAGTAGGCGGTAGACCGCGCCACCAGCACATCCGGGTTGGTATCGGCACCGCTAACCTTGCCCGGATCGAGCGCCGCAAGCGATTCCTCGAACTTGCCCTTGGCCTGCAACCCCTTGGCCTGCAAGAGCGCGACCTGCAGCGGATCGGCCTTCAGCGCACCCGCCTTGTCCAACTCGATCTGCGCCTGGTCGACCTCGCCGCTTTCGATGTAGAGCTTGCCAAGCATCAGGCGCGCCGCCCCGCTGTCGGGCGTGTCCTGCAGCAGGCTCTTCAGCTGGATCATCGCGGTTTTTCTGTCACCTTTCGCTTCGGCCTGCTTGGCCTTGTCCAGCAGGACATCGGGTGAATCCTTGCGAGAGCAGCCGACGATGGACAACGCGGCGACAACGGCGGTTGCCACGAGCAAGCGGGAGAAGCGGCCTTCTGATTGGGCAGTCTGATGCATTGGAATATCCTAGGAAAAACGCGACACGTGGCCTGGCTTACTTCAAACCATATCGGTTCAGCAGGTCATACAGGGTGGGCCGGCTCACGCCGAGCAGATCGGCGGCCCGCGCGATATTGCCATCCACGCGGGCAATCGCCCTGACGATGGCCTTGCGCTCGGCCTCTTCGCGCACCTGCCGCAGGTTCAGCGGCTCGGGCTCGGCATCGGCTTGCGGCAGGCCCAGGTCTTCGAGCGTGATTTGTGCGCCATCGGCCATGACGACCGCACGCTTGATGCAGTTCTCCATCTCGCGCACATTGCCGGGCCAGCGATGGGTCTCGATGGCGCCCAGCGCCTCCTGCGAGAATGACAGCGGGCCCCGGCCTTCCTGCTGCCTGAACTTGTTGACGAAGGTGTGCGCCAGCAGCACGGCATCGCCATCTCGGTCACGCAAGGGCGGAATGTTGATGACGATTTCAGACAGGCGATAGTAGAGGTCCTCTCGGAACCGCCCTTCGCTGATCAGGTTGCGCAGGTTCTGGTGCGTGGCGCAGACGATCCGCACGTCCACGGGGATCTCTTCGCGCCCGCCTACCCGCTCCACCACGCGCTCCTGCAGGAAGCGCAGGAGCTTGGCCTGCAAGGGCAGCGGCAGATCGCCGATTTCATCGAGAAACAGCGTGCCGCCATCGGCGTATTCGATCTTCCCCTTGGTCTGCTTGACCGCGCCGGTGAACGCGCCCTTCTCATAGCCGAACAGCTCCGACTCCAGCAGGTTTTCGGGGATGGCGGCACAGTTGATGGCGACGAACTTGTGATCGGCGCGGGGCGCCAGCTGGTGCAGCCCGCGCGCCAGCACTTCCTTGCCCGTGCCCGATTCGCCCAGCAGCATCACCGTGGCGGACGACGGCGCCACCCGCTCGATGGTGCGGCAGATCTTCTGCATGGCGCTGTCGCGCGAGATGATGCCTTGCAGCGGCGATTCCGCCACGCGCATCTGCAGCTGGCGGTTTTCCTGCTGCAACGCATGGAGCCGGAATGCACGGTCGACCACGAGTTGCAGGATGTCCGGCTCGAAAGGCTTGAGGTAGAAGTCGTAGGCGCCATTGGCAATGGCGCGCACGGCATTTTCACGGTCCTGATTGCCGGTGACGATGATGATCTTAGTGTCAGGCGCCAGCTCCAGAATCTGTTCGAGCGTGGCGTGGCCTTCCGTCGCGCCGTCCGCGTCAGGCGGCAGACCCAGGTCGAGCGTGACGACCGGCGGCTCGTAGCGCCGGATCTGGGCCAACGCGGCTTCACGATCGCCGGCGACGATGACTTCGTAGCCATCAAAGCTCCAGCGCATCTGCTTCTGCAGGCCAGGATCGTCTTCAACGACCAGCAAGGTTCCCTTGGTTTGACTCACACGACTCTCCACTTCACTGATCAGGCTGCACTGGCAACCGGCAGGGTCACGACGAATGTCGTCCCCTTGCCCTCTTCACTCGTTACTTCGATATCGCCACCGAGCTGCTGAATATACTCGCGGCTCTCATAGGCGCCGATACCCATACCCATGCTCTTGGTCGATTCAAACGGCTTGAACAGCCGCTCGCGGACAAATTGGGCGCTCATGCCCCGCCCGGTGTCGCACACTTCGATCCGGGCCCGCCTGCCGGCGCACTCCAGCTTCACCGTGACGCGCCCGTCCGGCGGCGTCGCCTCCACCGCATTTTGTACCAGATGCCCCACCACCCGCTCCAGCCGCTCGCTGTCCGCATGCACCACCACACCCGACTGGTTGGCGGTGATCTCCGGCTGAGGCTGGGCACCGACTTTTGCTTCGACGGCCTTTGCCACCACCAACCCAAGTTCAACCAGATCGGGCTTGTCGATCGCCTGCGCGCCCTTGCGCAATTGCATCAGCAGGCGATTCATCTTGTCGATCGCATGCCCGACAGTTTCGAGCATGTCCTCCTGGAACTCGGGATTGTCCTTGTGCCTTGCCGCGTTCTTCAGCACCAGGGAGAGTTGTGCCACAACATTTTTCAGGTCGTGCACGACAAACGCCGACATGCGGTTGAAAGACTCGAACTGTCTCGCCACGATCAAGGCCTGCGCCGCCTCCAGCTGCGCGAGGAATCCGGCCGCCTGGCGGCTCGCAGTCTTGAGCAGGTCGTTCACCTCCCAGTTCAACGCCAGATTGCCGCGAAAGCGCGAGAGGATGACGAAGCCGAGCATCTTTTCATGCAGGATCAGCGGCACGATCAGCTTTGCCTGCGGCAGGATGGCCAGCCAGTCGGGCAAGGTGGCCAGCTCGGCGTAGTGGTCCTGCTGTTGTCGGTATTCGTCGACGTCGATCACCCACTGCTTCGACTCCAGGAATCGACACAACTCGCCTTCGGCGGGCTCGACCTTGTCGAGCTCGGGCATGTTCCAGCGCGCAGCGCATACGAATTCGTCCTTCTCGTTACGCAGCCACAGCTGGCCACCGGGGCTCTCCACCAGCTCGGCAATGGCGCGGATCGCGCGTTCGCGCAGATGCAGGCCAGGCTCGCCTTCAGACAGCATCCGGGTGAAACGCAACCATTCTTCACGGTAATCGTAGTGATAGTGGAAGAAATGCTTGCTGACGAAGACTTTCAAATAGGCACGGATCGTGCCCGAGAACAGGGCCAGCAACAGGGAGATCAGCGCCGCAAACAGCAGGACGGTCTGCAGCACGCCGCCCCAGCTCCCACCGAAATAACGGATGTAATAGCCAACACCAGCCATCAGCAACAGATAGAGCCCCGCAGCGAGCAAGGTGGCCGACTGGAACATCAGGCGCCGCGACAGCGTGACACCGACCTTCCAGCCGGGATTGCGCTGGCACGAGACCCAGATCATTGGCGCGGTGAGCGCAACCACAAAACCCCGCGCCTCGTATGCGCTTCGGTCGATGCCGCTGAACAGCAGGGCTTCGGCATAAAGATAGAAGTCGAATACATAGAGGCCCGCCAAGCCCAGGCACAGGAACTTGACCCCCCAGCGCTGCTCGGCCAGGGCGTTGCGGAACAGCTGTTCCAGCAGGATCAGGGCAATCACACACTGGATGATGTTGCCTGCCGCCCCGCCCAGCACGTGCAACGGCAGCCACTCGGCCAGCGCGGTATCCAGATGGGCCAGCAGTTGCGCCGTGGCCATCACCACGCACAGCAGATAGCTGCTCAGTTCGAGGTTCTTCAACCAGCGCCGATCCGCCTCGACGGCCACGCCACCGCGGAGCAGGCGGAACAGGAAATAGAACCAGCAGCCGTTGCGCACCGTCTCGATCGGAAACAGCGGCAGGTAAGGCAGGGTCATGGCGGAGATCGCCGCCCACAGGACGGTCGCCAGCATGGCGAGCTGCATGGCGCGATTCTGGCTGTTCCTGACGCCGATCAACAGCAAGCCAACTGCCAGCATGGTATAGGCTAGGCCCGCGCTGGCATAGCTGGTAACGCCAATGGTGGAGACCATGATAAGCCGCTAACGCGCGCCCTTCCCCCAGAGCACCACCTGAATCGTCTCGATCAGGATCAGCACATCAAGGAACAGGGAATGGTTCTTGACATAGTAAAGGTCGTACTGCAGCTTTTCGATCGCATCGTCGACCGTTGCGCCATAGGCGTAGCGCACCTGGGCCCACCCCGTGATACCCGGCTTCATGCAATGGCGCACCGAGTAGTAGGGAATTTCACCTTCGAGCTTCTGCACAAAGTAAGGCCGCTCCGGCCGCGGGCCAACAAAGCTCATGTCGCCCTTGAGCACATTGAGTACCTGCGGCAGCTCGTCGATGCGCAACTTGCGGATGATGCGCCCCACACGGGTGATTCGATCGTCGTTGGTCAACGCCCAGCGCGGCTTGCCGTCCTTTTCCGAATCCACCCGCATGCTGCGGAACTTGAAGATCGTGAAAACCGCATCGTTTTGTCCCACCCGCTCCTGGCTGTACAACACCGGCCCGCCATCCTCGATCTTGATCGCCAGCGCCGTCAGCAGTATGACCGGCGAGGTGATCAGCAACAGCAGCAGGCTGGACAGCAGATCGAAGGCGCGCTTCACCACATCGCGGCTTGCACTTTGATTGAAACCTTCGTTGAACACCATCCAACTGGCGTTCAAGGAATCGAGCTTGACCTGGCCGCACTCCCGCTCGAAGAAAGTGGATAGCTCCAGCACACGGACGCCCATCATGCGGCATTCGAGCAGCTCGTGTACCGGCAGATTGCCACCCCGCCGGTCGCGGATGGCGATCACGATCTCGTTGATCCCATAGCGCTGCACGGCCTCGACCAGGCTGTCCTCCTGCGGCAAGATCCGCGATGCTGCCACGGCGTGCGGCGCAGCCGCCAGCGGTGGCATATACCCCACGATATCCAGGTTACCGCCGCCAAAGCGCTGCTGAGCCACCTCGTCCACCTTGACCGCGCGGCTCCCCGTGCCGAGCACCAGCACACGCGGCTTGAACACCCCAATATTGGTCCATTTGAAGAACAGCAGGCGGACAAGCGCAACAGCCAGCATCGCCACCAAGATCGACCAGAACATCTCGCGCGCACCGAAGCGCATCGCCTCCAGCCAGTACACCAGCAGGGTCATCAGGACGCCGGCAGCAGCGAATGCGATGAACAGGCGGACGGCAATTTCCCTGATCCCACCGACGAAATCGGACTGGTACAGGCCACAGGCGGCCATGATCGTCACCATGACGATCGCGATGAACGCTGCCTTCGGGAAGATCGGCGGCAGCAGCTGATGCATGCCGATCACGCCCAGATCGCGCCAAGGCATATATTCGACAACATATATGGAAACACCGATCACCAGCAGCTCGACGAGCAACAGCGCCAACGTAGCAACCGGGATGTAGTGGTTGAAAATCCGTAACATGAGGTACTCGTCAAAGGTTGGGCGGTTTGTCGTTGCGCCCCTCAATTTGCCTACCGGCCACCGAGGCTTTCAGCGCACATGCACTCGAACCTGTCGCCTCGTCATAAATTAGACAACACTAATAATGACAATCGCATCTCACTATTCTATCAAATCCCCTTCTCATATCAATTAAAGCGTATTTCTAGCGACCCAAGGGGCAAACCGTTAAAATAGCAACATAATATTCATGAGCTGCCACCAGGCTACGTAACAGATCACGGCACCGTCAGCGCACATCCCTCATTTGATGTCTTTACCGTCCTGGCTTCCCCCCCTCTTGGCGCTCGTCACCAGTTCGGCGTGGTCCTGTTTGGCAATCTGGCTATCCAACCATACGGGGCATGGCTTGGATCACCCAAATCAGCGTTCGCTACACACCAAGCCAATCCCACGGCTAGGAGGTATCGGCATCATGCTTGGTACCGCCGTCGCATGGTGGCAGGGCAATGTTGCCGATATGGCGGCCATCGGTGGCCCTGTCTCCCTGCTAATCCTTCTGTCACTGGCCGACGACCTACGACCGCTTCCCGCCAAGGTGCGACTGGCCTGCCACCTGCTTGCGGCACTGTGGCTGCTTTCCAGCTTGGGCGGCACCGGCCGGCCTTTGGTCAACCTGATGCTCATCGTAGGTTGCGCCTGGGCCGCCAACCTCTACAATTTTATGGACGGCGCCGATGGTTTGGCCGGCGGCATGGCGGCAATCGGCTTTGGGGGCCTGGGCCTCAGCGCCTTTTTGCACGGGGATGCCAACCTGGCGCTGGCGTGCCTGGCAATCGCCGCGGCGGCGGCAGGCTTTCTCCTATTCAACCTGGCACCAGCCAGGATATTCATGGGTGACGCCGGCTCCGTCCCATTGGGCTTTCTGGCGGCGGCAATCGGTTATCTGGGATGGCAGCACGGCATCTGGCCTGGCTGGTTACCCTTCGCCATCTTTTCGCCATTTGTCGTCGATGCATCGCTCACGCTGTTTGCACGAGCGAGACGCGGGGAGCGCCTGAGCGAGGCGCATCGGGAACACTTCTACCAAAGGCTGGTCAGGATGGGCTGGTCCCATCACAGGCTCGCCGTGCAGGAATACCTGCTGATGGTGAGCGTTACGGCCTGGGCCATTGCACTGACCCGGTTGAGCCCTGCCTGGCAGTGGCTTGGCCTGGGCATGCTCGCGGCAGGCTACTCGGTCATCGTGCTATCAATCAATTCTCGTTGGAATCACCGTGCCCAAGTCTGACACCTCGCCACTCAAATCTTTCAATCTGTTGGCGCTACTGGCGTTCGGCCATGATCTGGCCGCGGCCAGCCTGGCCTGGTACATGGCATTCTGGCTCAGATTCAATCTCGAGCTGCCTCCGCCCTATTCCTCCAGTGTATGGAGCACCATGCTGCTGTCCATGGCCGTCGGTGCGGTGTCGTTCTGGAAGTTCGGCCTCTATCGCGGCATCTGGCGCTACGCCAGCCTGCCCGATCTGAGGAATATCGTGGTCACGGTGTCAGTGTCGACCATGGCAAGTTTTCTGCTGATCTTCCTGCTGCAAATCAAGCATGTTCCCCGCTCCATCGCCATCCTTTATCCCATCCTGCTGGTCTGCCTGATGGGGGGCAGCAGGGCGCTTTACCGCTCCTGGAAAGACCGGACGATGTATGACGTCAACCGCGAGCCCATCCTGATACTGGGTGCCGGTGCGGCGGCGTCAAAACTGCTCTGGGACTTGGCGCGCAATCCAAAATGGCAAGTTGTCGGGCTCTTGGATGACGACCCCAGCAAGCAGCGGCGGGAGATGTATGGCGTCAAGGTATTGGGCAATATCGGCAGTCTCGCCCACTGGAGCAAGCAGCTCGCGGTAGGGACCTGCATCATCGCCATGCCATCGGCTGACGCCACGCAGCGCCAACGCGTGCTTCGTTCCTGCGAGACAGCCGGTGTCAAGGTCCTGACGGTACCATCGCTGGACGACCTGATGCACGACCGCATTGCCATCTCGGCCATACGGGAGATCGAGATCGACGAACTGCTCGGCCGGAATCCGGTGAGCCTCGACATTGCAGGGCTGAAACACCAGATTACCGACCAGGTGGTGCTGGTCAGTGGCGCAGGGGGGTCTATCGGTTCCGAACTTTGCCGGCAGATACTGCGCTTCAAGCCAAGACGGCTCGTTCTGATCGAGCAGAGCGAATATGCGCTATACCGTATAGAACAGGAGTTCTCTGCAAACCATCCGACAGCTCTGGTGGACTATCTGGCGGGAGACGTCAAAAACAAGCAGCGTCTACAGGATATTTTCAGCCGTTTTCATCCTTCCCTCGTCTTCCATGCCGCGGCTTACAAGCATGTCCCGCTAATGGAAACCGAAAATGCCTGGGAGGCCATACAAAACAATGTCTTCGGCACCTACTGCCTGGCCATGGCCAGCCTGGAATACGACGTCGACAAGTTCGTACTGATCTCGACAGACAAAGCCGTCAACCCGACCAATGTCATGGGTGCCACCAAGCGCATGGCCGAGCTCGTATGCCAGGGCCTGCAGGGGCACCATGATACGGACTTTGTCATCGTCCGCTTTGGCAACGTCCTGGGCAGTAACGGCAGCGTCGTTCCCAAGTTCAGGGAACAGATCGAGCGTGGCGGCCCGGTAACCGTCACTCACCCCGATATCACGCGCTACTTCATGTCCATTTCGGAAGCGGCCCAACTCGTGCTGCAGGCGGGCCTGATGGGTAAGCAGGGGCAGATTTTCGTACTCGACATGGGCACGCCGATCAAGATCGTCGACTTGGCGCGGGAAATGATCCGGCTGTCCGGCTTTAGCGAAGACCAGATCGACATCGAGTTCACCGGATTACGCCCCGGTGAAAAATTGTTTGAAGAATTGCTGGCCGACGATGAACACACCCTACCCACCCCGCACCCAAAGCTGCGCATCGCCAGAGCAAGAGCGGCCGAAGCAAAATGGCTGGAGCTGGCAATCAGCTGGATCACGCAGGAACGCAAGCCGACCCAAAACGAGCTGCGAGCGACGCTGCAGGTTTTCGTCAACGAATACCAGCCAGCACCAGTACCCCACGCCTGAGCCACCAACACATGTACAGTTGGAAAAAACGGCCCAAGCCAGTATAATCAGCGCCCTCAGTGCGGGCGTCGTATAATGGTAATACCCAAGCTTCCCAAGCTTGTGCCGTGGGTTCGATTCCCATCGCCCGCTCCAATTTGGCTTCCATGGAAATCCACTGAGTTCCATAAGCTGTTGTCGGCAAAGATTTTTTCGCTAGACAACAATCCAGTGAGGTCCACCGAAATCCACCCACTGCTGGACTAAATTAGTCCATCCGGCAGTCCATCAAAGCGGTTGGGTTCGAGTCCGGGATGTTCCTGGGGTTGAGCGGGTGCCGGGATGAGCATCTGACTCCTGATTCTGTTCAGGAGCAGACATGGCACTCACCGACATGTTCGTCCGGCAGGCCAAGGCCACCGGAAAGGACTACACGATCCCCGATTTCGACGGCCTCTCGTTGGCCGTCTCGGAAAAGGGCACCAAGTCCTGGCACTTTCGTTACACTTGGCTGGGCCGACAAAAGCGGATGTCCCTGGGGACGTATCCGGAGATCAGCCTGCGCGAAGCACGCGAGCGCCGCGACTACGCGCGAGCTCTGGTGGCCAAGGGCATCAACCCCCAGCGGCAGCGAGAGAAGGATCGGCGCATCGCCACCCAGGCCGAGCAGAACACCTTCGAGGCGGTGTACGACAAGTGGCTCGCCTTCCGGGCGCAGGGACGCCTCAAGAAGGGCCGGCAGACCACGCTGTCGATGATCCCGCGCATCTTCACGAACGACATCCTGCCGAGTCTACGTAAGCGTTCGATCTACGAGATCACCCGCGCCGACCTACTTGAAATCGTCGACCGCATCGAGAAGCGCGGCGCGCCGTCCATCGCCGAGAAGGTACGTACCTGGTTCAACCAGCTTTTCCGGTATGCCCTCGTGATCGTGACGGGCCTGGAACAAAACCCGGCCTCCGCCCTGGATGTGGTCGCCATGCCCCAGCCGCCGGTACGCCACAACCCCTTCCTGCGCATGCCCGAATTGCCCGAGTTCTTGCAGTTGCTGCGCAAGTATCCCGGCAAGCTGAAAACGCAGCTTGGCCTCCGCCTGCTGTTGCTGACCGGCGTGCGAACCGGGGAACTGCGGCTGGCGACGCCCGACCAATTCCACCTCGACGATGGCCTGTGGATCATCCCGCCGGAGGTGGTGAAGCAGTTGGAATTGAAGATGCAGAAGGAGAACGTTCGGCCGGAGGACATCCCGCCCTATGTTGTGCCGCTGTCCGTGCAAGCGATCGAGATCGTTCGGCACTTGCTCGACCAGTTCAAACCAGCCCAGACGTACCTGTTCCCGGGGGACAAAAGTCTGAAGCGGCGCATCAGCGAGAACACCCTCAACAAGGCACTGCATCGCTTGGGATACGAGGGCCGGCTGACCGGCCACGGCATCCGCGGAACCATCTCGACCGCACTCAACGAACTGGGGTATCCCGAGAAGTGGGTGGACGCACAGCTATCTCACGTCGATCCCAACCAGGTTCGCGCGACCTACAACCACGCCAAGTATGTGGAGCAGCGCCGGCGCATGATGCAGGACTGGGCTGACCGGCTGGACCTGTTCGAGCAGGGCCAGGTCGAAGCGGCCAGTACGCTGCTGACCATTCAACTGGATGGCTTTCCCGTGGTCTCCGCCGAGACAGAGGAGCAACCGTTGTCCGCGGCCAGGGCCGCTCCCACGCTGGTGGTGTCACAGCCGCCCCACGGGGCCATGGCGCTGGCCACGGCTCCGGTGCAGCGCCTGTCCGCAGTGCGCGTGCCCAAGACCGAGCCGGCCATCTCCAACGTCCAGCGCGAGCGGATGATCCTGCTCGACATTCTGGAGGCTCCGCACAACCTGTCCGTCGCCGACTATGCCAAGCTCGCCGGCAAGTCCCGCCGCTGGATCACTTACGAAATCCAGGCGGGTAACCTCCTGTCGATCAGTTTGGGCAACCGGGGGCAGCGTGTGCCGGATTGGCAGCTTGATCCCCTCAAGCTCCGGCTGGTCCAGACCATCCTCAGGCAGATGCCCCCGGGAGTGGACACGTGGCATATCTACCACGCGCTCACGCGGCCGAGCGGTCTGTTCCAGGGGCAGTCCCCCATCGATACGGTGACGCCGGAGAACCTGCACTTCGCCGTGCATCTGGTATGCGGCGCGGTGGGCGAGAAGGTGATGCAACGCGACGGTCCTGGCATGCGATCCTGAAGCGCCCATACGGCAGGCCACTGACATGCGTCTTCTACACAGAGTCAGTATCGGCTAGCAGCGACAGGTAGGGATTGTTCGGCGGCGTGTTGATGAACAGGACCTGCGGGTCTTCCAGCAAGTAGCCGTGGAGACGCCGCGATTTCCGCAGCCCCGTGACTGTGCAGGTCCAGATGTTCAGACCGTTCCGTTGCTTGCGGTGCATTTGCAGCTTCTCGAATCGTTTCTGCACCCATTGCCAATCGGCCAACTGCTCTTGCTTGGCAAGGAAAGCCGTTGTGGGGTGTTCCTGGGCGTAGCGCTGGAACACGCCGGGGCTGACCAGATAGACGGTGTCGACGACCGTATGGACCAGCGCCTTGGCGTCGTTGATGATGATCGTGCGCTCCTCGATGCGCCGGCGCAGCCAGGCGACGAAACGCTCGCCCGGCGGCATCTCCTCCAGCACTGGGGTCGAGGTCGGCGCCAGTGCTGTCGAGTCGGCCGGGGTTCTTGGGTCACCGGGCCCGAGGGTTCGACCTTCCATGGCGGGAAGGGGTGACTTGGTGGCCGATGAGGGGTCGGCCGACGCCATGCCGGGAGTGCTGAGCAGATCCAGTAGCGCTTCGACGCCATCGCCGGCTGGCTGCGCCGGCAAAGGCTCGGATGCGGCCGAATTCGCCACGGCGGGCAGGGACGCAGGAATGGTTGGATCACCTTCTTCCTGCACCACCGTCACCGTGCCGGCGAACGGCGGGGGGCGCTGCTCGCCTTCCCAGATCAGGGACGGCACGAGGCGCAGGAGCGTGAAGGTATGGGACCAGCCGACATCGCTGGTGACGGTGGCCTTCCAGATGGCCTTGCCTTCGGGCGTCGGCTGCGCAATGCCATGGTCCTGCAGCACGTTGAAGACGGCGGTGTTGCTGGACGGGATGCCATCGATGCCCTGGGCCAGCAGATGGGCGCGCAGCTTGTCCGAGACCGTCTTGCTGACCAGCCACAGCGCGTCCTGGGTCAGCCATCCGTCCGACGCCTGGGGCTGGTTCAGTTTGAACTCTTCCTTGAGCAGGTAGCGCAATCCGTCGAGGAGCTTGCGTTGGAGCGCATGGCGGGGGGCCGCCAGCGCCTTGGCCGGATCACCGCCCAGCGCCTGGGCGACCGAGGCCTGATCGGCCTGCACGACCAGTTCCCCGAGCATGCCGGCATGCTCGTACTGGCCGGCCAGCACGTACAGGAGTGCCGACCAAAGGTCGGGATATCCGCTGAGCCAGTCGAAGATACCGGCATCGAGCAGTCGGGCGTAGAGCAGCCCGGTGGCGGCGCTGTGCAGCCGGTATTCGCGCGCCTTTTGGTAGCGGAAACGGTACGACTTCTGAAGCGGACCATGCCAGGGATGCCAGATCGTGCCGTCGGCATACTCGACATGCAGGTCGACGGCGACCTTGCCTATGTCGTGCAGCAGTGCCGCGTAGGCGACGCCCGCAGTCCAGGCCTCGGCCTGGGCGGCCTGGGCTTCCGGCGTGGCGCCGGCCGGCAGCAGATGGGACTGTCGCAGCTTCAGCGCGTAGGCCACGATTTCCAGGCCGTGGTCCAGCATGCCACCTGGATAGGCATGGTGGTGGCTCTCCGAGGCTGGGAAATGCTGGACCAGCTCGGCGTAGCGCTCCAGGGGCACGCGATACAACATAGCGAACTGCTCGCGGGATACGGACGTGCGCTGCCAGATGTGTTCCAGCAACTTCTGCCGGCGCGGTGTCGCCAGCAGCGACGCGGCCGATTCCGGCCGCGTCAGCCCTTTGGGGGGCTCGACTGAGGGAGTGTGCGCCGCCGCGGTGGTGGGCGACACCCGTTTGCGTTGGAACAGCGAGAGCATGGCGAATCCCGGATGATGGGCTGGCCGGGGAAACCTTTTGGCCTTTTCGGGTAGGGCCTTTCCCCTTGACCCCGTTCCCTTGCCCCTTCCCAACCCTTTGGCCTTTGTCGGAAAGCCTTTGGTATAGGGCAGTAGAGGCGGCCGAACCACAGCCAATGCGGGACTGGCCCAAGTCGGATTCTGGCAGGAAGGCAGCCTGTGCCGAACCTACGATGGGACCTTCTCTTTCAACAGCACGGAGATCCCATGCTCAAGCAAATTGACGGTGTAAGGAAAATTCCTTACAATACAGGCATTGTCATCAGGAGAACATCCATGCCTGAGATCCATGAAGTCGCCACGCTGACATCCAAGGGTCAGATCACGCTGCCCAAGCCCATCCGGCAGGCACTGGGCGTGGACGCCGGCGGAAAAGTGGCCTTCGACCTGCGCGGAGGCGAAGTCATCGTGACCCGCGCAGACGCCGATCACGAAGACCCGGCCATCGAGGCCTTCCTGGGCCTGCTGGAGGCCGACATTCGGGCCGGCCGGCACGTCCGGTCCCTGCCGGATGATCTGGCCCGGGCCATGTTGGCGAGTGCCGGCCACACGGTCGATCTCGATGAAGACATCGACGGCGAAGTGGCGCTCTGATGCAGCGGCACGGCTGGACGCTCTTGTTCCACGAGGGCGTGATCGAGCAGTTGCGCAAACTGCAGGCGGCCGCGGAACGGGCCGAACAGAACGATCCGCAAGGGTTCGAGGGCAACGCCAACGTCAAGCTGTTTCGGGCGTTGAGCCAGTTGATCATGGAGGTCGTGCCGAGCGATCCCGCGCGCGACGAGTATCGCCAGGGCAACACCCTGGGGCCGGCATATCGCCACTGGCGGCGCGCGAAGATCGGGCGGCGATTCCGTCTGTTCTTCCGCTACGACTCCAAGGCGAAGGCGATTGTGTTCGCCTGGGTCAACGACGAACAAACCCTGCGGTCGGCGGGCAGCAAATCCGACCCCTATGCGGTGTTCGAGAAGATGCTCGGACGTGGCAATCCGCCCGACGACTGGGCGGCGCTTGTGGCAACGAGCCAGGGGGATTGGGCATCGAAGGAACGTTGATTGGATGTCGCACGAAAATTCAAACGATCTTTGAAAAATCCATGATGGATTCAATCGACGATACCTTGGAACAGGTGCCGAGTGAGAACCCATAGGACGCCCATGAGGTAGCCACCATGAAACCCGCTGCACAGACCACCTTCGCGGAACGCGCTGGCCGGACGCTGGGCCGGATGTGGCGGGCTTGTGTGCGTCTGGACCGCCAAGCGCACGACTGGTTGGTGGCGCAAGGATTGGCGCCTGGTGCCACCCGAGGGGTGTTGTTGATCGTCAAGCTCGTTGCATTCGGCGTGCTGATTTACGTCGCGTTCTGGCTGGCGCTGTTGATCATGTTCGCCGTGTTTGCGGGTTGGACGGCACGGAACACCGCTCCCGGCGAAGCGGAGGAATGGGCGATCGGCGATCAAGCGGATCACAAGCGCAGTGTTTTCTACGATCCAATCAACTACGACGACGATCCAGACCCCCGCTTTGATGATGAGCGGTAGGTAGTTACTTGGCTGCCCGAATCACGGTGCCTGCTCCTCTTGAGCCGGCTTGGCCTGCTGATTTCGTACCTTCCGACAGTCCCTGAAGTGCATTGCCGGCACGGATGCCCACCCACCCCAGTGCTGTCACCCAAAAACCCGGCAGCACGATGAACATCGTCGCCATGACGAAGTTCAGCAGCATGTCCCCGAAGGCATTGTTCAGGCCGATCAGGGGATCGAAATTGGTATGCGGCCGGCTCGCGCCGAACCCCCAGCCATAGAGCGCATCGAGGATCGTGCTGTCGAGCCAGCGCGCGAGCTGGAACCAGAAGTCCACGAAGAACAGCGCGAACTCGACGCAGCTCACCGCGACCAGGGCCTTCAGCTCGTAGGTGCCGAACAGCAGCACCAGCGGGATGCAGATGACGAGTGCCATCTTGAGCAGCGACAGCACCATGGGCAGCGCCTGACGGACCACATCCATTGCCGGAAAGAAGCCCAGCGAGCCGACGGCCATCCCGAGGTCGCCGGCACCGCGGGTCACGATGTTGGGCAGCGTCTTCTCGATCTGGCCGCCGTAGTCGGCATAGACCGCGCCCTGGTTCATCTTCTGCTGCCTGGGCGAGACGACGGCGCGGATCACCGAGTCGTTGACCTCGTTCTGCGACAGGAACCCCGCCCAGCGGCCGATGCGGGAGAGCAGATCGGGATCGACCTGGGCCAGCAGGCGGGCGCGCAGCCCGCTGTTGCCATCCGACCACCACTGCCGGCAGCTCGGATAGCCGCCGCCGCTGTCCACCTGGGCCAGCCCCGCGTCGCGGGTGGCGTCGTAAGGCCAGGCCGTACGAGGCGTGCCCGAATGGTAAGTGTCGTAGAAGCCGGCTGTGTCGAGGAAATAGCTCGAACCGATCCAGGTGACGTCGTTCATCTGCTCGTCGGAGAGCGCCGGCCGGTTCATGAACAGCCTGGCGCGAGAAGGCCCATAGCAGTCGTGCACGAAATCGCCGACCTCCTGCGCCAGCACCGGGTCGTTGATGCGGGTGGAATCGACGTCCATGCGCATCTGCCGCAGGTCGGTCCCGCAGGGGATCGCCGCCACCGCAGCGCCCGTGACGGCCTTCGAGATGGCGTGCATGAAGAACCACCACACCGGCACCAGCGCGCTCTGGTTGTTGAGCGTGGTGTAGGCGTTGGACCAGCCGGTGTCCGCCGGCTGCGGAACGCTGACCTGGCACTGGGTGGAGCGGCTCGTATCGAAGCGGATCGTGCTCAGATCCACCGGAATGAAGGGGATGCCGGCGAACATGATGACCACGATTGCCACCCAGACGCGGTTCTCGATGCGCATCGAGGACAGCACGCCCTTGTTGCCCTCGTCCGCGCCTTCGGCCCTCGCCCGCAGCCATTCCTGGATGACGATGGCGACGAACGGCAGCGCGAACACACCGCTGGCGACGAGGATGTTCCAGATGCCGTTGTTGACCAGCCAGCCCACCAGGGTCAGGTAATACTCCAGGTAGTCGGTCGTGTAGAGGGTCATGGCATCCTCCCCGCCTCAGCCATGAAGCAGCAGCTGGCTGCCTTCGAGCAGTACGATGGTCGTCACGGCCGCGATCTCGACGCGTAGCAGGCGGTGATGCGTCTCGGCCTCCGGCTCGCGTTGCAGCAGGCGCCGACGCATCCACCACCACCCATAGGCCGTCGCTGCGTAGAGAAGCAACCGCCAGACGAGGAAGTGGGCGGAATGCGCGTGCAGCCAGCGCTCCCAGCCGTCGATGCTGCCGACGACATGAATGCCGGCGACGTTCACGGCGACTGCGATTCCGGCCACCAGCAGCGTCCACAGCAGGGCGATACCCACGCGACGATTGAACAGCCACGCGGGCCACAGCCAGGTCCGGCCTATCATGGCGCACCCCGAGGTTTCTGAACCTCCTTGAGCCGGTCGCGCGTGGTGTCGCCCTCGAAGATGCCGCGCGAGCCGCCGGCGCGCGTGCCGTGGCGCTGGACGATGGCCATCGCGGAGTTGCCCGCCAGCGTGCGCCGCAATTCGAGTTCAGTCTTGAGATTGTTGATCTCCTGCTCCAGCGCGCCGTTCTCCTGATCGACCGCCTTCACGGCCAGCTCGTTGGCCGCGACGTTGGGCTCCTTCTTGCCGGTCAGCAGTGTCCGCTGCAACAGCAGGGCCTTCTCCAGCACGCTGGACAGCGCCGCCTCCGACGCCAGGCGCTTGCCCAGCAGATCCTGATCGGGCTCGTCGCGCAAAGCCTCGATCACGCCGCGGGTGATCGGCAGCGAGTTGCTGCCGGCCGCTTCCAGGTTCGCCACCGTCGTTGGCTTGGCGCCGGTCACCAGTTCCTGCAACGCCTGCAGCTTGGTCTCGTACTCCTCCTGGATCACCGGAGTGAGCCCGACACCGGGCGTGGTCTGGGTCTTGGTGCAGCTTTCGCAGGTGCGCTGCTCACGCTCGCCCAGCACGCGCGTCGCCCAGGCTGCAGCCGCACCAGGCGAGGACCAGGTCTGGCAGGTCAGCCGGTTGCCGCAGGTGGCGCGAGAGATCGACGAGGTGTCCGTCACACTGCGCCCGTTGAGCAGGTTGTAGCCTGCGCGCGTCACGTCACCCACCACCTTGATCGACCCCTGGCCCGAGCCGCCCGCGTTGCCGCCGCCGACCCAGGGCACGCCGTTGTTGCCCCTGTTCGACTCGGCCTGTTCGACGGCCGACACGGCATCGGTGCTGTTGATCGCATCGCGCAGCGCCATGCCCTCGGCAAGCTGGTCCCAGCCGGCCTGGCCGCCCGCCATGTCCGCCAGACGGTTGGCGATAGCCCGGCAGGTCATCTTCGAACGGTCGAAATCCAGGCGGGCCTGCAGGACACCGTTGGTGAGCAGGTTGTAGAGGCCCGGATCGGCGCGCTGGATGATCAGCGCCGGCAGCGACGCCACGGCACTGGTGGCGTTTTGGATCACGGTACTCATGATCGCCTGGAAGCCGTTGGTGATGCCGTTGAGCTGGTTCTGCAGCGTGGTCGTGATGCTCATGTTTCCGCAGATCAGGTTGCTGTTCCAGCCGATCCCGACGCCGATGCTCTGCATGTTCCCCGCGCCGCCCATGGACACGGCCCGGCCGCCACCGATGCTGTAGAGCACGTCGTCGCCGATGACGCTGCCGTTCACGCTGACGCTGCTGGGATCGATGCGGGTCTGTGCCCAGGCGACACCGGCCGCCGTTACGGCACAGGCGAGCGCGACGGCCAGGGTGTTGGGCTTGGTCCGCCGAGCAAAGCGGGAAATGAGTGCTTTCATCGGAGACACCTCACTGGAAATCAACGCTGCCAAGGAAGACCTGCCCCCGGCGCTGGCAACAGGCATAGGGCCGCCACAGTGCCCAGGCGTAGTCGCCCTGCCGGGCCTGCACCCGTGTATTGCTGTGCGGGAAGACCGCGCAGGAGGCCGAGAGCGTCGGCGTCAGCTCCTGCCACTTGCCGGTCGATGCGTCGGTCTCGACAAGCGCGCCGGCCGGCCAGTAGCCATCGCGCGCTGTCGCGAGCAGCGGCTGATAGACGTGCGGCTGGGCGCGGCGGGTCACGATGTCGCCCGCACGCTGCGCGACCACGGCACCGCTCTTGTAGTCGTCGGTCTGGTGCAGGAAGCCACCGCGCGGATAGACGTTGCCCCACAGGTTCAGCGTCGTGCGGCCGCCGATCTCGCGCATGCCGGGGACCAGCGCCTCCGGGTACACCATCTCGGGGACGTTGTAGCGCCAGGCCAGCGTGTCGAGGGTGCTCAGCAAGTACGGCATGAAGGCCGTGCCTGCACCCTGGCAGGCATAGCCAGAAGCGCTGGCGAACTGGCTGAACACCGAACCGGCGGGATGCCCGATCACGTCGGCGTTCTTGAACTTGGCCAGGTTGTTCTCGTTGTCATGGTTGGTCGTGCCATCGCCACCGGCGCGGGCTGTGGGATTGGGCATGCTCATCGCCCGCACTTCCACCCACGGGTTCTCGCCGGTGTTCGAGTAGCTCGACACCACGGCATCGGGAACGTAGTGGCGGACCTTGACCGAGGTGCGTACCGAGCAGCCGAACATGGTGCAGAACAACCAGTAGCAGATGCCGACGACGCGGTACTCCAGGCAATTCGGTGATGCGGCCGACGAGACGATGGTGGCGGTGTTCAAGGCGAAGGTCGAAGTGGCGCCAGTCAGCAGCACCGAGGCGATGGCGAAGCGCGCGCGGCGTGAGGACGCCGACAGCAGGCGGTTCATGGCTGCGCCCTCCGATGGGCTTCGATGCGTGCCACGGCCCGGGCGACGTCCGGTTCGCCGTAGACCACATAGCGTCGATCGACCACCACCGCAGGAATCTTGGTGATGCCTATGCCCCACGCGTCGACAACGCCCTGGTAGGCCGTCCGGATCTGGCACTGCAGTTCGGTGCCGCCTTGTCTCAGGCGTAGCTGGACGATGGGCGCGGCTTGGCTCGGGTCGGAAGGCAGCCCGGAGGCCAGTTCGGCTTCGAGTCGCGCGGGGGCGTCGAGCAGGATGCGCCGGTCCGCGTCACCGGCGACGGGATGTGCCCGGTCGGTGATGACCCAGGTTTCCGCAGCAGAAGTGCTCGGGAAGAAGATCTCCACAGCGACGGAAGCCGCGAGCAGTATCTGTCGGGAGGAAATGCGTAAAGGAAGGGGGTGCATGGCACGCCACTCCGGAGTTCATGATTCCGGTAGTGCAGCGCATGCGATTCGCTGTGGCGACAAGGAATGGGAAACGATACTTGCCCGGTTTCAACCGTTCTACTGGGTGAAGATGGCGTCCGAATCAAGTGGAAACGGGCTCGGCATCATCGTCACCCGCTCCGCGAAACGACTTCGGCGTACGTCCGAAATAACGACTAAAGGCAGCACTGAAATTGGCAGGATGTTCGTAGCCGACCGCATAGGCGGTCTGGGCCACGCGCACCCCGGATGCCAGCAGCGTCCATGCCTGCCGCATGCGCGACTGCAGCAGATACCGCGCGGGTGTGATCCCAAACAGTTTCCGGAAGCCATGCTTGAAGGCATGCTCGTTGAGCCCGACAGCCATCGACATGGAAGGGACCGTCAGGCGACGGTCCATGTGCGTGTGCATCAACTCACGGGCGCGTGTCAGTCTTTCGATGGTTGGACAATCAAGGCCGGAAGATGCGGACTGCGCCACTGCCGACAGTGGACGCAGGATCTCCGCAGCCAGGGTCAGCGCCGCGATCTGGCGATCCACCGGTGACATGACCTCCAGCGTGAGCAAGGGGCGCAGCAAGGCCCGGCACCACGGCTCGATCGGTCGCTCACCCAAAAGTACAACGCCTTCTCCGCTGACGAACCTGCCTGCAGCATCGTCCCCCAGATAACGTTCGAGCGCCTGCGCAGAGAACACCAGGCGCAACTGCCGGGCGGTCACGCCCGCCAGAAAACGCCGCTCGCCCGTACTTGACGCGAATGCGGCAAGCGTGGCTCGGCCAGCACCGAACCGCAGTGCCGGCCCTCGGCGCGCCACGTAGCCGGATTCCCCGGCCAGGCCGAAGGTGGCCACGAGCGTCGTTCCGGAACCGCTTTGCGCCGCCTCCTCGGCCAGGTCGCGGTGCGGGCGGTATTCGGATCGCACCACGGTCAGTCCATCGCCCAGAGGCGTGTGATCTGCCCAGCATGTCCCGTAACCGGCGGGCAAGGCCACGCGGCTCGCTCCCGCTATCGCAGTCGGGGTGCGTGCCACCTCATCGATGCGCGCCCGGCAAAGCATCGCCCGACTCCTCCGGTACTCCCGATCGCATACGAATTTCTCCCGATTTCATTCGATCCTACATGAGATTAATTCTTATTTGGCCATAACATGCCTGTCATTGCAAATGCTTGAAGGAATCGAGAAATGCACAGACTCTCGCGTTGCGACGCCGGCCTGCTGGCGCTCCTTATGGGCGCCAGTCAGTCCGTCTGGTCGCAGGATGCCGTGGAGCTTCCCGCCGTCACGGTGACGGTCAACAAACAGTCCCAGGCGCTGGAGCGCGTACCCGCCAGCATCACCGTCTTCGATGGCGACGAGCTGGAGATGGTTGGAGCGCGCGGCCTGTCCGACGTCACTGCGATGACACCCGGCTTCGCAGCCCAGCCGATATTGGGGCAGTCTGGCGTGCAGCCGCCGGTAGTTCGTGGCCTGACCGCCAACGTCATCTCGTTTTCGTCGTCGGCCGTGCTCGCGGTGGATGGCGTGGCGACGCTCCGCGGCCAGGGCTTCGACGACGGCCTGCTCGGTGTCGAACGGGTCGAAATCCTGCGCGGGCCGCAATCCACGCTCTACGGGCGTAACGCGGAAGCCGGCGTGATCAATATCGTCACGCGCAAGCCGGGCAACGACCCGTATGCCCTGGTCTCGCTCGACCTGGGCAGCCGCGACAAGCAGGCGCTGCGCTTCGACGCCAGCCGCGCGCTGGTGCAGGACACGCTCTATCTCGGCGTAGCCGGTGAGTTCGCACGGCAGGACGGATTCATCGACAACACCTATACCGGAAAGACCGAGGACGATCGCGAACGCCACAGCGGCAGGCTCGTGCTGCGCTGGACACCGGATGCGCGCACCGACATCGCATTGCGCCTCGCCCAACGCGAATACGACGACGGCGGTTCGAACTGGGGACCCACGGGCGGCCCGCGCGAAACGGTCCGCTCCGGAACGGAGAGCTGGAACCGGACCAAGTCGCGTACCGCATCGCTGGATGTTTCGCATGAACTGGCCTCCGGCCTGCGCCTGCGTTCAATCACGGCCAACAACGAGCACTTCGACCGGATTCTGCAGGACTATGATTTCCAGCCGGCGGACCGGATGCACCTGGGCCGCGACCACCGATTCCAGACTCTCTCGCAGGAGTTCCGGCTCGAAGGCAAGCTGGGCGCCAGCACCTGGCTCGCCGGCCTTTACCTCGACCGCGACGACAACGAGCTCAACTTCGAGAACAAGACGCCGCTGGCCCTGACGCGCGCCGCCTCGACGCAGAAGGGAAGTTCGGGCGCCTTGTTCACCCATTGGGCGATTCCGCTCGCCGAACACTGGTCGCTGGAGGCCGGCGCTCGCATCGAGCGCGACGAATTCCGCTTCAGGCTGGCCGAAGGGAACGAGCAGACGCGCGACTGGACGCGGCTCTCCCCCAAGCTGGCCGTGCAGTACCAATGGCAGCCCCAGACGCAGATCTACGCCAGCGTGGCGGACGGTTTCCGCGCCGGCGGCTTCAACACCTTCGCACCCGAAACCTACCGAAGCTATGAGCCGGAAAAGCTGCGCGCCTACGAACTGGGCATCAAGGGCACGCTCCTGAACCGCCGCCTGCGCTACAGCGCCGCCGTGTATCGCATGGACATCGACGACATGCAGGTGCAGCAGATGGGTCCGGTGCTTGGGCAAATATTCATTACCAATGCCGCCACGGCGCGATCGACCGGCGCGGAGGCCGAGCTGCGCTGGCTCCTCGGCGCCGGCTGGCAGCTTCAGGCGGCGCTCGGGCTGAACCGCACCCGTTTCCGCGAATTCAAGGATGGCGCCAACGACTACGCCGGCAACCGGAATCCGTTCGCGCCCGACATCAACGGACACCTCGGCCTGCGCTACGACGCGCCGGGCGGCTGGTACGCGCAGGCGCAGGTCGCCGGTTACGGCAAGGTCTATGTAGATGCCGCCAACACGGCAGCCTACCGGCGGCCCGGTTACGGTGTCGTCAACCTGGCCGCCGGCTACGCGTGGGGGCACACGGAGCTAACTGCCTACGTCAACAACGCCGCCGACAAACAGTACGACACCGTCGGCTTTCCGAGCGGAACCATCACCATCTACAGTCCGCCGCGCGAATTCGGGTTGCGGCTGAACTGGCGTCTTTGAAACGGGAACGACAACATGAACAACCATCCCCTGCAGGCCTATTGGAATCTGGCTGCCGCCGCCATCCAGGCCGAGGCGCTCTCGACTGCTCTGACGCTGCGCATCTTCGAGCCACTGATCGAACTCCTGACGGCCGACGAACTGGCTGTCCGGCTTGGCTTGAACGCCAGGAACACCGCCCACCTGCTCGATCTGCTGTGGAGCATGGGCCTGCTGGAGCGATCCACCCGCCCCGCCCTGGACCAGCTTGAATCCACCGAGCCGACCTATCGGCTCGGGGTCATCGCCCGCACCTACTTCCTACGCGCGTCGCCGGCGTGGTACGGAGACGCCTGGCTCTACCGCGAGGCCCGACTCAGGCAGGCAGCGGGACTGCTGCGGGATCAGGCGCGGCAGGGTACCCAAGCCGAAGGCGGGCAGGCCCTCGAACGCTTCGCCGAGCAGTGGGCCGCCGCTGCGCGCGGTCATCTGGCCCAGGATCAGTGCGCAGCCACCGTTCCGGCCGCGCTGGAGATCATGTCCCGGGTGCCGGAGTTCGCATCGGCGACCCGGCTGCTCGACCTGGGCGGTGGGCCGGGGTGGGTGGCCATCGAACTGGCGCGCCGACAGGATGGCATCTCCGGCGTGGTCTTCGATTTTCCGGAGGCCGTGGCCGTCGCGCAGGAGAACATCGCAACTGCGGGGCTCGCGCACCGTATCAAGGTGCTGGGCGGCGATCTGGCGATGGACGATATCGGCAGCGGCTACGACCTGATCTGGTGTTCCTCGGTGCTTCACTTCGTGCCCGATGTCGTAGCCGCGCTGCGCAAGATGCACGCGGCACTGCGGCCGGGCGGCACGCTGGTGTGCGCACACGCGGAAATCGGCAATGATCCGTCCACCGCCGCTCAGATATTGCAGTACTACCTGCCGATGCTGATGCAGGGGCGGCATGTTGGACGGCAGGGGGACATGGGGGCGGCGATGGCACGCGGCGGCTTCGCCCGCATCGAGAGCTTCGCCTGCGGCATGTTTCCGATGGCGCCGCTCACGGTCGTCGTCGGGCGCAAGGACGAATGAGCATGCCGCGATCCCTCATGCGCCAGGCCCTGTTCGGCTGGGTCAACTTTGCCCTGACGGCGCCGGGGATCTACCTCTGGGTGGGACTGCCGCTGGTCATGCGGCAGCACGGCTGGTCGGGCACCGAGATCGGCCTCTTTCAGCTCGCCGGCCTGCCGGCGGTGTTCAAGCTGTTCCTCGCCCTGCCCATCCAGCGCTGGCGGCCGGGGCGCCGCCCCGAACTGCACTGGGCATGGCTGACCGGCGCCGGCTACTTTCTGGCGCTCCTGGGTCTGGCCGCCCTGGGTGCCGACACCCACAAGGGTGCCCTCTTCGCGCTGACCTTCCTGGCGGCCCTGTGCGCCACCTGGGCGGACATCCCGGTCAATGCGCTGGCCATCCAGTTGTTTCGTCCCGAGGAGCGCCCGCTCGCCGGCGGTGTGCGCTCGGCGGTCACTTTCGCCGGTGCGGTCGTGGGCGGCGGCGTCATGCTGCTGGTCCAGCAGGCGCTCGGCTGGGCCGCGCCTTTCCTCATCCTGGGCGCCTGCCTGCTGGCGGCGCTTGCGCTGCTCGGTCTCGTGCGGGAAGAGACCCATGCGCAGAGCATGCAAGGCTTGCCGCCATTCGTCGTCTGGCGGGGGTTTTTCCGGCAGGCCGGCGCGAGAACATGGACGGTGGCGCTGCTCGGTTACTTCCCCTTCGTGGCCGCCGCCTGGCTCTACCTCAAGCCCTTGCTTCTCGACCGCGGCTTTCCCGCCAGCGAGGTCGCCTTGATCGCCGGTGTCGGCGGCGGGGCGCTCGGAGCGGCGGCGAGCCTGGCCGTCGGCTTCGTGCCGCGCACGCGCATGCCGGACGCCCTATCGCTGTCCGCCGGCGCCAATGCCGTCGCGCTCGCCCTGCTGGCCGTCGCAGCCGCGCTTGCGGCGGGGCCATGGCTGATTGGCGCCGCCGTGCTGCTGGCGGCCGCCATGGGCGTGGTCTCCTCGCTGGCCTTCGCGCTGATGATGGAATTCGCCCGCAGCGATCTGCGAGCAGTGGACTACGGGCTGCAGGCCAGCCTGTTCACGCTCAGCCGCATTGCGGTCGCCCCGTTGGCCGGGCTGTTGCTCGACCGGCTGGGCCATCCTGGCATGCTGGGCGTGCTTGCCGTCGCCGCGCTGGTGGTTGTCTTGTCGATCTCCACACGGCGAAGATTCGGAATAGCACTGACGTGAATTGCAGGTTCGTTGGATAAAGGGGAAGAAGCACAGGCGCCCCGAAAGGGACGCCTGCGGATTACAACAAGCCAGCTTCGGCGAACGAGTACGGCGTGCCCTTGCCGACGATGAAGTGATCCACCACACGCACATCGACGGTGTCCAGGGCGGCTCTCAGCCGGTCCGTGAGCGCACGGTCGGCGACCGAGGGCTCGGTCACCCCCGAGGGGTGCTGGTGCGCCAGGATCAGCGCCGAGGCGTTGAGCGCCAGCGCACGCTGGACAACCACCCGCGGATACACCGAAGTCTGGTCGATCGTGCCCTTGAACAGCGGCTCGAAGGCGATCACCTGGTGCTGGCTGTCGAGGAACACGGCGGCGAAGACTTCGTTGGGTTCCGCGACCAGTTTCAGGCGCAGGTAATCACGCACGGCGGCGGGACTGCCCAGCGACGGACCGGCCTTGAAGACGCGCGTCTCCAGCAAGGTGATGGCCTGCTGGATGATCCAGTCCTCGTGCTGGGTGGCGATCAGGGTGAGCGACTCCGGGCGGGAGTCGGCGACGACACAAGACATGGCGAACCTCCAATGGATGAGATCGGAGGGCGCCTGCCCCTGGAGGGCAAACCCTCCAGGGGACAACGGGGATGGAACAGTGGAAGAACAGGCATCCACCACCACAGGCGTGGCGGCTGTTCGCGGGCAAGGATGCGGAGCGAACGGGTTCGATCAGCGCGGTCGAGCCGTGCCGTAGCCTTGAAGATCGAGGGCTACCTGGGCATGTCGCCGACGGACGCGGCGGGCATGTCTGGGGTGCGCGACGGCTCTGCACCGGCGGCGAGCAGATCGAGGGCCGATAGCAGGGCGTCACCTTCGACGGGGCCGTGCAGCAAGAGGGTCCTGCCGGTCTCGCGGTCGCGCAGTTGCAATGCCGGTGTGGCGGTGACGCCGTTCTTTGCCGCTTCCGCCGCCTGGGCGCGGATCATCGCGTCGGGCCGGTCGCTGTCGAGACACTGCTGCGTGGCAGGCGTGAGGTCGGGATAGTGCAGCCCTTCGGGCAGCCCCTGTCCGTCGCCGCGCGTGCGGGCATAGACCCAATCCACGGCCTGCCAGAACGCGGCGCCGCCGCCGGTTTCTCCGATGCACTCGACCAGGCGCGCTTCGGCGGAGGCCGCCGGTTCATGCATGGCCAGCGGCAGGTGGTGCCACTGCCAGTTCACCTCGGGATGCCCGTCGATCCAGCGCTTGAGCACCGGGAAATAGGTCCGGCAGAACGGACACTCCAAATCGGCGTACTCCACCACCGTGAAACGCGCGCCGGGCCGGCCATAGCGCCAGGGCGGTCCGGAAGGGGTCGCTGGAGGCGAAGGCGTCGATGGCGCTGCGTGTGTACGGTTCGGAGGGCGAACTTCAGCTTGTGCAATGGCATGCGGGCGCAGGAAGGTCCAGGCCGCAGCGCCAAGAAGCAAGGCGGCCGTCACCAACGCGAGCGGAACGAAACGGCGGGATCGAACGAATCCGGGCAGGTGCATCGTCGCCTCCCCGTCACGCCAACGCGTCGAGCGCGAGCGACTCGATCCCGCGGGCACGGTCGATCTTCTCGGCCACCTTGAAGGCGGCATCCAGTTCGCCAATGCCGTACTGCTGCATCAACTGGTAGCGCTCTGCCTTCTCTTCCGGCTCGGTCTGGGCCAACGCCAAGTACAGGCTGGGCGGCACCGCGCGGAACAGCACTTCCATCGACTTGGACAGGATCACGCCCTCGCTGAACTTGCCGGCCTCCTTGCGGGCGGAGAGCATCAGCGCCTTCTGCGCCGGGTTCAGCTCGCGGAAGCGCGCGATCTTCTCCACCTCGTCCGGGGGCATCGACAGGCAGATCCACCACTCGATCATGTTGAGCATCGGTTCGGCCGCCTTGGGCAGGTCGTCGATGTTCTGGGTCGCCAGCCAGTACCAGGCGCCGAGCTTGCGCCACATCTTGGTGATCTTGACCACGTAGGGGGCGAGCAGCGGATTCTTGGTGATGATGTGCCCCTCGTCGGTGACGTTGATGATCGGCCGGCCGAGGAACTGGTCGCGCTCAGCGATGTTGTTCACCGTGTTGATGAGGCTGATGTAGGCGATCGAGAGCTGGGCGTTGTAGCCCTCGCGGGCGAAGGTCGCCAGGTCCACGATCGTGATGTCGGCCTCGGGCCAGGGCGTGCCGGGCCGATCGAACATTTCGCCGTCGACGCCTTGGCAGAACATGTCCATGGCGTCGGCCATCTCCAGCAGCCGGGTGCGCCGTGCCTCCGGCAACGTCGCATCGCGGGCGCGTTCGCGCAGCACATCGCGCACGTCGCGCGTGAGCACGGTGCGTTTCTCCGCCACGCAGCGCTGAGCCGCATCGAGAATGCACTGGCGGATCAGGCTGCGGTCGGCGCGCGTCATGCGCGCTTCTTCCTTGTCCTCGCCACCGGTGATCATCAGGCGCGCGGTGATCTCCAGCTCGCCGAGCACGTCGCGCTGTTCGTCAGCATCGGCGACACGCGCTGCCTCGTCGCGGTCCTCGTCCAGGTCATCGGCATCCAGCGTCTGCACCTGGCTGGGCGTCTCCACCAGGCGGTGTGCATCGGCAAACGGAGCGAGGCTGACCCCGGCGCCGGGGGCGAGCTTCACGCGATGCACTGTGAGGCCCAGCCGCGCGGCGAAATCGCCGAACAGGCCAAAGCTGTTGCCCGCCTCGACGATAAAGAGGCGCGGCCGGTAGATAGCCGTCACCTGGTTCAGGATGTTGTTGAGGGTCGCGCTCTTGCCCGAGCCGGTGGGGCCGAACAGGAACAGGTGCGCATTCATCTGCCGGTCGAGGCGATTCAAGGGATCGAAGGTGATGGGACCGCCGCCGCGGTTGAAGAAGGTGATGCCCGGATGCCCCGTCCCCTGGCTGCGCCCCCAGACCGGCGCGAGGTTCGCGGCATGTTGCGCGAACATGAGCTGGGTGTACCACTGGCGCTTGTCGAGGGCCGGGTCGAACACGCAGGGCAGCCAACGCAGGTAGCTGTTGAGCGGCGCCACCTCGTCTTCTTCGCGCACCGGTTGCAGACCGGCGTTGAGCATGACGTTGACCAGTTGCAGGCCCCGGGCGTCGAGCTGCGCCAGATCGCGCCCGCGCAGGTAGAACGCCAGCGCGCCGCGATAGAGCTTGTGCGCGCTGCCGATCAAGGTGCGCGCCTGCTGCACGTCCTGGCGGGTCTGCTCCGAAGCGAGGGTCTCGCCGACCGACTTCCTGCTCAGGTGGTTCAGGTACGCTTCCAGCACGTCCTGGGGCGTGGCAACGAGCGTGAGGCACATCACCGTGTCTTCCGGCATCTGGTCGAACAGCGCATTGACGGCATCACCGCCCTTGCGGGTCTCCCCGGTGATGTGGCCCGTTGGCGGAGGCATGCGCAGGCGGTCCATCACGACCACCCGGTGCGGCATGCCGTCGAAGAGCCAGGTGCCGTTGCCCACGTCCGAGCCCGGCTGGCCGAAGAACAGACGTTGCGCGAAGTCGCCGCTGGCCAGCTCGATTTCCCCCTCTTCCATCTCCTCGGGATAGCGGGTCAGCGCGTAGAAGCGCTCGCGATCTTCGGCGCCCGGCCCCAGCAGCGTCGGATGGGGGTTGAGCCACCGCAGCAGCCAGTCGTGGATGTCGGCGGCGTTCATGCGCCGCGCCTTCACGCCCGCGTTTGCGAGGCCGCCCACGAGCCGGTCGCAGATCGTCGCCAGCGCCTGCTCGGGGGACTGGCCGCGGCGGGGCGATGCGGAAATGGGCGTGCGCCGATAGACCACCATGCGCACGCGCCGAACCTGGCCGCGCCACTGCAGGCGCGTCACCGTGGTGTCCTCGAACAGGCCTCCGGGCTTGGCGATCGCGCGCAGGTGGTGGGTGAAGAAGCGCAGGTAGAACTCGCTGAAGGCGCTGCCCCGGGCGCGTGGCCGCACGTAGCTGGCCAGCCCGCGCAGATAGCCATCCCAGTTCGCCTCGTCCTGGGCGTAGAGCTGGACCACCCAGGGGTTCTCGTCGAGTTCGTCGAAGGAGTCCTGCAGGGCGTTCTCCAGCGCATCGCGCGCCTGCCACAGCCAGGTCAGTTCACGCCCCTCGGTGCCGACCGGCGCCAACTCGAAGAAGGCCGCCACCGACTGGCCGTCTTCCAGCAGCATGCACTTCGACTCGGTCAGGTATTCGACCCAGGGCAACAGATCGGCGAAGGACGGGGCCACCCCGTAGAGCGCCTGGGCGTCCGCCTCGGTGGCCGGCTTGCGGCGGCGGACGGCCAGCGCACTGCCGGGCTCGCTGATGCCATGCGTAGCCAGCATCGACACGTGCCGTGTCCAGGCGTCGTCGGCAGCTGCTTCTGCGCCGGCTGGGGTTTCGGCCTGGCGCGCCCGCAGGAAGGGAACGGACCAGGCCATCAATAGTCCTCCAACCGTTCGCCCGGCATGGCGTACTGCACTCGCTGGTAGAGCGGAAACACCGTGGTGTAGCCGGGCACCGGCACGGGGTCGGTGCCGGCCAGGTGGGGGAAGACGTACATCACCAGGTCCGGGTTCGGCAGCCGGTGGAACTGGCGGTAGATTTCGTTGGCCGCCGTGCGGGTGTAGGCCGCGTTATTCGCCGGCGCGGCCTGCGCGTCGGCCTCGGTCAGCGGCCGGCGCAGGCCCTGGCGCGCATCGAGCAGTTGCCGGGCAGGCTGGCCCCCGCCCGCGCTGCCGCCGGTCTCCTGGTTCCAGACATCTAGCATGGTGTGATCGCCATGCGGCAGCACCTTGTCCTTGCTGGTGGCACAGCCGCCCAGCGCCGTGGCCACGAGCATGGCCACGACCGTATCAGTCCAGTTCCGACGCATGGGCTTCTCCGATGCGGTGATTGACCCGGCGCCCCTTGGCGTCGTAGTCGATGTTGAGGGGCTGCTCCAGATGGACGGCGACCTTCGCGCCGGGCTGCACGTAGATGGCGGCGAAGGCCTGGCCGTAGAGCTTGTTGACCCAATCGGCCATGTCGCGCACGCCACCGGCCAGGATGCGGCCCATGGCTTCGTTGCCCGAGATGCCGACCGTGCCGAGCGAGCCGTTGCTGTTGGAGACGACGGCCACGCTGCCGTTGTCGGACTTGATGAGCGACGCAGCGCCGGCACCGGCCGCGGTGATCAGCGCCTGCGAGCCGAGGTACTGCTGGGCGTTGCTGCGCCGCTCGCCGGAGACGCAGGGAATGCCGTAGGGATCGCTGATCCAGCCCAGGCCGCCCTGAGTGGCACTGCCGCCCGCGCCGTTGCCGCCGGTTTGGCCGCCGTTGCCACCCTGGCTGCGCGCGCCGTTCTCCGGCACGGTGCGGATGGTCCCGTCATGGAACACGAAGGTCACGCTGCGGATCTGGCCGCGCACGCACGAGAGCGTCCAGTCGCCCGAGGCGGTGCCGCTGACCACGGCGCCGGCCACGTCAGGGATGTCGATGCCGTTGGCGGTGAGGTTGTCCGGCCCGATCAGCACCTTGAAGGGGTACGGGTCGTTCACTGTGCCGTCGATCGGCACGCGCCCGATCAGCGCCGTCATGGCAATCGACCCCATTAGCGTCGAGTTCGACGGCACCGTATAGACCGGCTTGGCGGGAGCGTCTACCGCGCGGCTGCCCGCATCGGCGACGGTGCTCGCAACGCTGTCGGCCGTATTGCTCAGGGTCTTCTGCGCGGGTCCGAAGCTGGTGGGAAATGTTGGGCTGCTGCTTGCGCCGCTGTTCCTGGAGGGTTTGGCGTCGTCCGGCTCCACCCAGCGCGTGCCGCTGCTGCCGCGAGCAACGCTGCCCTGGCTGCCGCCGAAGTTCTTGCCGTCGCCTTCCTCCAGGCCCAGCCCGACGGGCAAATCGGCCTGGCCGCCCTTGCCGGTGAGGCCATCGAGGCGCCGCTGCAGGTCCTGCAGCAGACTCTGCGTCTGCTGGCGGTCGCTGGCGACCTGGTCACGGTCCTGCTGCAGGCGGCCGCGCTCGCCGTCCAGGGCGGTCTGGATGCGCTGGTCGACCGCGCTCTCGCGGGCACGCATGCGTTCGTTCTCGGCCTTCTGATTCTTGTTGTCGGTGAGCGCGGTCTGCAGCTCGTTGCGCAACTGCTTGACCTGGGCGACCAGCGTGGCAACGGTGTCGCGCGGTGTGTCGCCCTCGATGCCCAGAGCCTTCATCTCCTCGGGCGTGAGCGGATTGGCGGCGCCGGGTTGTGCGGGTTTGGCACCGCGGTCGCCCGAGAAGAGCTTGATGCCGACGAAGATCACCAGCAGCACCATCGGAATCAGCAGCCACTTGAGGAGGGGGTTACTCTTCATCGCGAGCGCCTCCTCCTTCGGCCTGGCCGGCCGCGGCTGCCGGCGGCAGATTCACCGCCGCGTCGATTGGCGCGACCTTCGGCAGCAGCGACTCGGCCAGGCCATGGCCACGGGTAACGAGGTAGACCACGGTGGTGTCGGCCGATTGGCCGGCGGGCCCCAGGGTCGCATGCTGGAAGGCCGCCGCGACGAAATCGCCTTGGAGCGCGCGCGGATCGAGGTTCAGCCAGCGTGCGGAGGTGTTGGTGAGTTTCACGGCCGTCACCCACTGGTCTTCGAGCCGCCACGCGGCCAGCGCCTGCGCACGCACCGGCAGCGTGAGCAGCAAGGTGTCCAGGGCCAGATTACGGCGCAGGTTTACACGGCCGATGCCGGCCACTGGCTCCACGGTCCGCAGCGGCGCATAGAGGTTCTGTGCCGCGTAGCGCGTCAACACCACGGGCACCGGGGTCGCGCGCCGCGCGGCTGCGCTGGCCGTGTCGCGGGGCTCCTCCTCGCCTGCGCTGGTGCCGGCCGGGTCGGCGGCGCGGGACGGCGGCCCGTCGCCCTCTACGATGCGCACGGGCTCCAGCGCGGGCTGGCCCGCCTTGGCCGGCTCGGCGGTGATGTCGAGCAGGATCAGCGCCCCGGATTCGGCGTCCTGCAGTTGCAGCCGCGACGGGGGAATCGGCTCGCTTGCGCGCAGGTAGATCGCACCGCCCGCGCTCTGCACCCGCAGGTGTGATCCGATGCTCTCCGGTACGCCGATGCGCATATTACGGTCGATGAAGATCACGCGCTCCTGGCCGACCACCAGGGGCACGGCCAGGGGCAGACGCTCCCAGCGCAGGATCTCCACGGCCTGGCTGGTGGAGACGAGCCCCATGCTGAGCAGGAAGCCGGCCAGGGCCGGCAGGACAAGGCGCTTCATGGGGCTCCTCCTTGCAAGTGGTTGGCTGCGGCGGGCTGGCTGGCCGGCGCAGGTGCTGGCGCCGGTTCAATGCGCTGCGGCGCGCTCGCATAGCAGTCCAGGGCCAGGCCGAAGGGGTTGTGCTCCGGATCGACATCCATGCGCTCGACCTTCAAGGCGTAGCGCACCAGTGCCCGCTTTACCTGCTCGGAGCCCAGGTACTCGTCGGCACTCACGTCGAGCGTGACGATCCAGTTGTTCGGCGACACGACCTGGACGCGCGACGTGGGATCGTCGCCGTAGCCACGGCCGGGAATCTCGTAGATGCCGCGCACGCGCTGGCGCAGCTCACCGTTGCTGCGCCGGAATTCGTAATCCTGCTGCAGGAAGGACCGGCAACTCGGCGTGAGGTAGGCGGACAGCGCCTTGAGGTTGCGCGGGTAGTCTTCCTCGCCGTTGGTTGGCCAGCGCTGGGCCTGCTGCCAGATGTAGAAGGTGAAGGCGTAGACGCTTTCCGGAGGCACGTCCCACCACTTTCGGGTGCTGCCCGAGCGCAGGTCCGGGGGCACGTGGATGGTCAGGCTCTTCGGCGCGCTCCACCAGCCGAACCCGAGCAGCAGCGCCACGACGAAGAGCGCGGCAGCGCCGAGGCGCAAGGTCTTGACGTGCGCCTGCAGGTGCATGACTTCGTTCTTGAACCGGCTCACTGTACGACCCTCCCGTCACTGCGTGACATCCTCCCCGAGGGAGCATGGGCAGCACCTCGACGGATGGACGCGGAAGACCGGTGGCGCCGCGTGGCCCACCATCCCGAGCGCGTGATGAGCTGCCGTCCCCCCGCGTGGGCCGCCAGCGCGGGATAGCGCAGCGCGAGCCGCCACTGGAGCTGGCGGTACAGCCAGGTGTCGGGCCGGCTGCGCTTCTGCCGGCGCAGGAAGCCGCCACCCACAAAGACGCCGATCCCGACGCCGGCGACGACCAGCGTCGGCACCATGGCGATGCTCTGGGTCAGCCAAGCCAATGGCACGCCGCTCAGGAAGCCGGCCACGGCCGACAGACTGGCGCAGATCCACAACTCGTCGGCGGTCAGTCCGCGCACGACCACCGGGTGGCGGTTCAGGCGATGCGGCAGGAAGGTCACGAGCCCGTCGCGCGGACTCTCCGGGGCGCCGGCCATCGGTGCCGGCTCTCAGAGCACGCCGGTGGCCTTGGTCAGCAGCCAGATGCCGACGACCAGCAGGATGGCGCCCACCGCCACCGTGAGGCCGAACTGGCCCCAGGTGGCGCGGCCGGTGTGGATTTCGGCATAGCGTGTATAGGCGTGGTAGCAGACACCGACGAACATCGAAGCGACCACGAGCAGCGCGATCAGCAGCACGATGTCGTAGCCGTAGTTCTGCAGTGTCTGCATGATGCCGCTGCCCGCGCCGCGCGACGGGTCCTCCATGGTCGGCAGGCCGGCAGCGGACGAAGCCAGCGGCGTGGCCGCGATGGCCAGCGGAGCGAGTACGGCGGCAATGCGCGCGGCGCGATGAGAAGTCGAAGAAGGGTTCATGGCGATTCAACCTTTCGTAGTGGTCAGGACAGGAGGAAAAAACTCAGCACCAGGTACATCGCGACGAAGCGCACAACAACGCCGAGGAACTGGCGCTGGGTCAGTCGGTTCTCGGCCCAACCGACATAGGCGGTACGCATCGCCCACACGCCCCACAGCAGCAGGACGGCGAAGACGAAGCCGAGAACGACGGTGGAGACGGTCGCGGGCGTGAAACCGCCGTTGGCCTGGAAGGCGGCGACCTGATCGGCGGAGGGCGTCATGGCAACGGCTCCTGCCGTTCATCGCGGCGGACGTAGTCGCCGGTCAGCGGCACGGGGTCGCGCGGCTGGGCGCGCGGCGGGACGAGGTAGTCCTGCACGCCGGCGCGGACGCGCTTGAGGTCGGTGCGCAGCCGGGCGTAGTCGAAGTGGTAGCGGGCACGTTCCCGCGGCGCGTAGTTGGCGGCGTGTTCGACCAGGCGGTCGGTCAGGTCGAGTTGACGTGCGAGTGCTGCGAGGCGCTCACGCTCCGGCGTGTCATCACCGGCATGGACGGGACGCGGGAGCGAGAACGAGACGGCCAATGCCAATGGCAGTACTGCCATCGAGCGAAGCCATATGGATGTGCGTCGGCAGGTCTGTCCCATCGTGCCATTCCCTGTGAAGCGAATGGCGTTGATGCTGCGGCTGGCGCTGGGCGAGCGCCGCAGGGAATGGGAACTCCTGCACCACCGGATTGATGAGACTTCGGTTCCTGCTCCAGGCCGAAGGCATAGCGATCTTTCGCTGGCTCGGGTTCGTCCCGAACGAAGTGTTCGTGTCAGCCCTTTGCGTTTATTTCGTTTTTCGATTGCTTCGCATAAAATGCGCCGTCATGCATTTCAACTGCCTGAGACTCCCATGAACACTTCAGTCCAAACCCGGATGAAGCTGCCCGACGAACGGGAAGTGCAAATGGCTTTGCAGGGGCTGCGCGCTCTTGTGCCCTGCCTTTCCGGCCGGCGCAAAACCCAGCGCATACAGGTCTTCGATGAAAGGAGCCAGGCCCACGAGGTGGAGTTGCCCACTTTGGCACTGCGTCTGCTGGAGGAGGTGCTCGCCGGGCTTGCCGGCGGCAATGCGATCAAGGTCGTGCCGATACATGCCGAGCTGACTACACAGGAGGCTGCCGACCTGCTCAACGTGTCCAGACCCCATCTGATCAAGCTTCTGGAGGAAGGAGAGCTGCCATTCCACTGGACAGGCAAGCATCGCCGTGTGCGGCTTGCAGACCTGATGCAGTTCAGGGAGACGCGGGAACGCTCCAGCGAACAGGCCTTGGACGAGTTGAGTCGCCAGGCCCAGGAACTGGGGATGGGTTACTAATGAATCTTTCCGCGACGGGAGCTGCGAGCCCTGCGCTCAATGACGGATATTCAAGAGGGTAAGGCATGCCAGTTCCCATAATCGATCTCTTTGCGGGTCCGGGAGGGCTCGGCGAGGGATTTGCCTCTCTGAGGGGCCACAAGAAGCAGCCATTCTTCGAGATCGGACTTTCCATCGAAAAGGACGCTGTTGCACATCGCACGCTCACGCTCAGGGCAGTGTTCAGGCGCCTGCGCGGCTGCAAGGACGTCAAGCACTACTACAGCTACATACGGGGCGAGATCGATGAGGCAACTTTCCGCGGAATTCCTGCCGTGGCCAGTGCCTTCGAGCATGCTGCCGCCGAGGCGAGGTGCCTGGAGCTGGGAAAGGCCGATGAAGCCAGCATCGACAGGGAAATCCGTGCTGCACTGAAGGGGCAGGAAACATGGGTGCTGATCGGCGGCCCGCCCTGCCAGGCCTATTCCCTGGCAGGACGCTCCCGACGCGCCAACGACAAGGACTTTCACAAGGACGTAAAGCACTTTCTCTACAGGGAGTACCTGAGGATCATCCAGGTGCACAAGCCCACCATCTTCGTGATGGAGAACGTCAAGGGGTTGCTCTCTTCGAAGCACTCCGGCAACCCGATGTTCGAGAAGATCATTGCGGATCTGTCGGCACCTGCCGAGGGCCTCGAGTATGAAATCCGCTCCTTCACCAAGAGGCGGGACAGTGGTTCGCTGGAGCCCACCGACTACATCATCCATTCGGAGCGCTATGGGATACCACAGAGCCGGCATCGGGTGATCCTGCTTGGGGTAAGGAAGGGGTTGGGCATGCCGCAACATCAGTTGCTGACGCCCATATCCAGGCCTGTCACCGTCAGGCAAACCATTGACGATCTCCCCCGAATCCGCAGCCGACTGTCGCGAGGCGACTCATTGGAGGCCTGGCGCAAGGCTGTTCAGGCTGCCCCGTCTTACGTCAGGGGATGGCGGACAGAAAACGAGTCCACCATGATCGAAACGATGCGTGCCTTTGCCGCTGCGGCAACAAGCACCACGACCGGAGGGGCCTTCATTTCACGGAACTACAGAAGGCCGAGGAAGCCGACCGAACTTGAGCAGTGGCTGCATGACCGCAGCCTGGGCGGAGTCTGCCAGCATGAGGCACGCGCGCACATGGCATCTGACCTCGCCCGCTATCTTTTCTCGGCCAGCTTTGCTCATCTGTGGGGGTATTTCCCTCGGCTGGACATGTTTCCCCCCAAGCTGCTTCCCGATCACATCAATGTGCACGCAGAACGGGAATCCGAGGCCATCCCGTTCAAGGATCGGTTCCGGGTGCAATGCAGGAACGAACCGGCCTCCACGGTGGTGGCACACATTGCCAAGGACGGCCACTACTACATTCATTACGACCCCTCCCAGTGCAGGAGCCTCACGGTCAGGGAGGCTGCACGGCTCCAGACATTCCCCGACAACTATTTCTTCGCGGGCAACCGCACGGAGCAGTACACCCAGGTCGGCAATGCCGTGCCTCCACTGCTTGCCCACAAGCTGGCCGGGATCGTGCGCAGCCTCCTGAACGAGATGCGCAGAAGGAAGCGAAGGCAAGCGAGCGGTTCTGTACAGACGAGGCTGGCGGGGAACAAGTGGCGGAACCCGCCCCACGAGATTCAGGTTCCGATGCTTGCCGAAGTTGATTAGCCAGTGGTCTGAGCAATCACCAGAACATCCTCATTGCCATGCAGCCACTTCTCAACCGTTTGTGCAGTGTCCTCGACCGAATGCTTCAGGGCGCATTCCCAGATGACAGCCACGCGCCAGCCAAGAGCGTGGAGCATCTCCGCATGGCGCCTGTCGCGATCGACATTCCCCTGGAATTTCTGCCGCCAGAACTCCTCGTTGGTCCTGGGCGTGGTTGTGTAGCGGCAGCCCTCATGCCGGTGCCAGAAACAACCGTGGACGAACACCACCGCCCTGTGCTTCGGGAACACAAGGTCGGGGGAACCGGGCAGCTTCCGCACATGAAGCCGATATCGAAACCCTCTGGCGAAAAGAAGGGAGCGAAGCGTTCGTTCCGGCCAGGTGTTCTTTCCGCGAATGCTCGACATCATCCGGCTGCGCTGCGGAGTGGTCGGGACACGCATGGTCTTGAAGGCATTCCGCCTGGATGTCTGCAGAAACAGCAGCTCCGCGCGTCTGCCAGGAAATCCGAACGAATGAAGGCAGCGCACGAGGCTATGTTGGGGAGCTTAGCATGCGGCTGATTCACGAGAAATCGCGATAGGGAGATTGATGGCTCGCGAACACAAGCATCCACCGAGTGCTGCCTGCCTTTCGGCGTCGATGAGGGATCTCGGTTACTCGCTCGAGACGGCCATCGCCGATCTGATCGACAACAGCATTTCCGCCGATGCGGACACCATCGACACCATCTGCGACGTGTCCGGTGAGCAGCCCGTGGTGGTCATCCTCGACAATGGCAGAGGCATGACAGAGGTCGAGTTGCTGGATGCAATGCGCCATGGGACCGGCAACCCTCGGCAGGATCGGTCGCCGCAGGATCTCGGGCGCTTTGGACTTGGCCTGAAGACAGCCTCGTTTTCCCAGTGCCGTTCGCTGACGGTCGTGAGCACAAGGGACGGCGCCATCTGCGGAGCCGAGTGGAATCTCGATTGCATCGATGCCGCCGACGACTGGATCCTGTCCATCCTGGACGAAGTGGACATCCGTGGGTTGCCCTATGTCGAACGACTCGGCAGCCGAGGTACAGCCGTCATCTGGAGGAAGCTCGACCGGTTGATGGAGGATGAGGCCGGGGATCGTCGGGACGAGATCGTCAACGAGAAGCTGGAAGCCGTGGGCAGACATCTGTCTCTTGTCTTCCATCGATTCCTCTCGGGCGAGGTCAAGGGACATCCCAGGATTTCGCTCACCATCAACGGTCACCCGATCGCGGCATTCGACCCTTTCTGCAGAAAGAATCCAGCCACTCAGGTACTTCCGGAGGAGATCGTCCGCATCGGCGAGGCCGAGGTGCGCCTGCAGCCCTATGTCCTGCCACACCACAGTCGCCTGTCTGCGTCCGAGTATGACTATTACCAGGATCGCAGTGATTTCATCTCCAATCAGGGCGGCTACGTCTATCGAAACGGTCGCCTGATGGCCTGGGGCGACTGGTTCAGACTGGTGCCGAAGGGCGAGGCCACCAAGCTGGCGCGGGTTCAGATCGACTTCCCCAACAGCCTGGACGAAGCCTGGACCATCGACATCAAGAAGTCGCGCGCCCGCCCGCCGCATGCCGTACGCGAGCGCCTGCGCCAGATCATCGCCAGGATCACCGGTCGCAGCGTGACGGTACATCGAGGGCGGGGGCAGAAGCTGTTTCAGGAAAGTCGGGCTCCGTTCTGGGAGCGCTATGTCGATCATGACCGCATCCGCTTCGCAATCAATGGGCAGCACCCGCTCATCGCATCCCTTGTCACAAGACTCTCGCAAGAGGATGCCGATCTGCTTCGCGTCCTGCTCGATTCGATTGCCGCTTCCCTGCCGGTGGAGATGATCTATTCCGATTACTCGACCCATCCACGCGAGGTCAACCAGAAGTCGATGGATGAAAGCCAGGCTCTGGAGCGACTGAAGAGCCTCCGGCAGGCGCTCTATGGCGATGGGCCAGGCGATCCGAGTGCCTTTCTCCAGATTGTCCGCTCGACGCATCTTTTCGATGCCCAGATTGAGTTGGCCGAAAAATTCACCAGCGAGGCCTTTGCATGAGCATCACAGTCATCACTGAAGAACGGAATATCGCCAACGCGCTCATCTCGGGCCTGGCCAACATGACCGAGACGCCGACGCGCGAACAGGTGGAAGAGAAGGCGAAACAGATAGCCACGATATTTGGCTTTACGGGCGACCTCCGCAATATCGTTACCGAGGCGATGATCTCGGTCGACACGCGCATGGGGGCCGGCGTTTCGCTGGTGGATGTCGCTGCGAAGCATGACGATCAGTGGGTCCACAAGCGTGAGGACATCGCCTGGACTTATGCGGATTCCTATGGCAACTTCCTTCTCAAGGAAGGCTGGCCCCCGCGGATGGTCCAGTCGCTGAGCGACGTGACGACCCGCATTCTCGGCCACCTGCAGGATCCGTTGAGCGACGGGACGACCTGGAACCGTCGCGGCCTTGTCATCGGCCATGTGCAGTCGGGCAAGACAGCCAACTACACCGGCCTGATAGCACGCGCAGCCGATGCCGGCTACAAGTTCATCATCGTCATTGCCGGGATTCACAACAATCTGCGCAAGCAGACGCAGCAACGCATAGACGAAGCCTTCATCGGTCGCTCAAGCGATCCCGAGGACCGTCGAAATATCGGCGTCGGCCTCGCGCCAGGATATCCGCATCCGGCAACGCTCACCAACGTCAACGAGGATTTCAACAAGAACACGGCTGCCAAGAGCGGCTGGAAGATCAACGACTTCAGCAAGCCGATCATTCTGGTCATCAAGAAGAACGTCACGACGCTCACGGCACTGCACAAGTGGCTGCCTGCTCAATGAGCATGTGAGCTCCATGGACCGAACCAAGTTGCAGAAACCAGATGCACTTGACCACCGAGTCCACTGCAACGTGACCACACGTTCCACATCTACTTGACCGATCGGACCAGGGTACGACGCCAGTTGTAATTGCCAATGCGTGGCGATGCCCCCCACCTCAGGCACATTTCAGTTCTATGGCGGGGCTACTTTGTGGAGACGAAGCCGCTATGTCATCAAGCGGTGTTCGGACTGAAAAAGACAGGTAACTGGGGACTTCCTTGATCACTCAGCTTGACAGGCTTGCCACCGATTCGACCACTCAACTATGAGATTTGGCGCGCTGGATTGGTGCGTGTCAGCGACCAATATCGAGCCACTTCCTTGCTTGGTACAGGGACGCGAAAAGTCGGTTTGACCAGTGGCAAATTGAAGTCAGACTAGATGCTGCTTTTCCACCCGCAGCCGTTGAACGACTTTCGCCACCAAGAGCGGACGTTGGAAAACATCGCTGGGGCCGTTTGTGACCCCGTACTCCCGCCTCAGCCAACATGGATTTGGGGGTTGAACCGCCCGGTTGGATCCACCGTATTTAGTAGTTGTTCACCGACGCTTCCTCATGGGGACGTGGTAGAACCACCAAGAGAAGGGGACTTCGACATAGTCGTAGTCCTCGGTGTAACGACCTTCTTGGTCGAGTGCACGGCTAGCACGTTGCACACAAAACGCTCACCGGCGTTTCGAGCGCTGACCGCAGTCAGCACATACTGCACGACGAACATCACGGCACCGACCCACATGGCCTTCAGGCTTGCATCGGCGATAAATAGACCGAGCGGCGCGATGACCGTGAGCGGCAGCGACAGCGCGGCCATATCGCGGTACATAAGGAAGTCTTTCTGAGCGTAAGCCACCTCAGGAATTGTCTCGACCTGTTTGTACAGTTTGTACCACTTCGAGTTCTGTTCTTTAGGCTCGTCCGTCCATGCACCGGCGTTCTTCTTTAGCTGAACCATGTCCACACGGTGATCTGCCGGCCCGTATTTCGTGAACGCCTCGCATCCCGGCAGCCAGCCGTAGGGTTTCCAGTACACGAGCATGGCCTTGAAGTTCGATGACATCACGTTCATCAGCAGGAGCACGACAATCGGCAACACTGCAGCGCCGAGCGCGCGATATACGCCGAGCTGCGTAGTGGTGGCGCTGGTGATTAGCTCGGGCGCAACGAAGAGGGCTAGTACGATGGCATCAGCCGTCGCGAGAGCTACGTGCCAAGCGAAGTTTAGCGACTTCAAGGATCGTTCAGTGCCTCTCATCCGTGGTACTCCGTGTCGATGGTGTAGCCCTGATCATCCACGTCGATTACGATCCAGCCGTCCCTGCGTGTCGTTAGCACGTGCCTATCCTTCATTGTTGTTCGCACTCGTACACCACCTTGCCGGACTACCTTGCGGTAGTCCGGCACCATCTCTTGCGTCTTGTACACCTTGCGCTTGTCGGAGATCACCACACACGAAGGAGTGAAGTACTTGAAAATGTCTTCGCAGTATCCGCTCTCGCGTCCGTGGTGCGACGCCATCAGGATCTCAGTGTCTGACAGTTCAGCCCGGAAGTCAGCCCGTTGTAGCAAGGCGGCCCAGCCTGGTTTTTCCAGATCGCCGGGGAATAGCATCTTGAAGTTCGCGTACTTGATGAACGTTGAGAAGCTCAGGTTGTTCGTGTCCTTGAACTGGCCGTACCCACTGCCATACGAGTTGTAGAACGCTTTGTATGTGATGCCATTCATGCTGGTGTTAAACGGTGCGGTGACATTCTCGGTGAATGTGCCGAGCGCGTTCACGTACCATGTGGCATCTTTGGTGAGTGGGCCACTCACTAGCTTAATGCGGCGCATCTCCTCTCTGGTGTACGTCGGATTTCGTAGCAGTGTGACTACTTGAATGCCGGCGTCTTCCAAACCTTTCAAGTCGGACATGTGGTCTTGGTCAGCGTTGGTGATGAAGAGGTAGTCGAGCTTGTCGCGGCCCATTGCCTTGATTGCAGTACTCGGCTTGAAGTCAGCCGATGAGCCGGAATCGATCATGGCAATTCGGCCACCAATCTCGTGGTTCAGGCCAACTTTGGTCACGTGTTGGAGCATCACGCAGCATCCGTGCTCGACATCTTCCACCCGTATTCGCATAAACCCTGGCATCCTCACCTCACCGCGACACCAGCGTCGGCAACGCTAAAAGCAGTCCGGTGACCAAGCGGACATCGCGCAAGCATAAACCTTTGAACTGATCAACAGTGCTTGTCATGTGAAGTCAGGCCTGTACCGTCAATGCATCGATATAAGGTTGGATTTCATCGCGATTCTTGAGCGTGATTTGCTGCGCGAGCGGGTCCGGCGCTTCCTTGGTATGCAAGCCCAGACGCCTCAGCGTGTAGTACAGAAACGCTTGGCGGCATGGAAGTTTGACCTGCCCGTCTTCCATGCCGTAGTCCAGCTCCAAGACTCGCTTCTTGGCCGGGGGCAATTCAGGGTGCGGCGTAAGGACCAGCATCAGCACAGTATGCCAATGCGCATCCTGGCTGAAGTCCACTTCACTTGGCTCGAAACCGTCGATGCGAAGGATACGGGCAAGAACAAAATCGCTGAAGCGTTGGCGCTTGTGGCAAAACGCGCGCACGTGCCAACGAAAACCGTCGTTGCCAAGGGCGTGCGGTGACAGCATGCGAATCGATTCGTCCAGGGACGTCATGGACTGGTAGCTCACCCGAATGGCTTCCCGCTGCCGGATTGCCCGAACCACCGCTTCGACGGTCTGCTCATTGATCGTGCGCCAAGGGGAAGGTGCCCAATCTGTCTCTGGCGCAGAGCCGATGAAGCTGGCAGCCGGTTCGACAACCCCCATCTTGGTTGCAAGCAACTCTGCCAGATAGCGCTGTGCCGAGCTTCGTTGATACAGCGGCTGGAAGCCCGGCGCAGCCGTGTAGGTCCTGGAGCTGCGGTCGTAGACCAAATTGCCCGGTGCCAACTCTGTGTACTTGGCAATGTCCAGTGAAGCCTGGGGAACAGAGATGCCGAAGTGCTCAGTGAGATCCATTCGATTGATGCGCCGCTCCCAGCGCAAACGGAAATCGATGAATTGAAGTCTGCTCTCCAACCCCCAACTTAATCCCTTGGGTTCAGTGGGCTCGGCGGCAGTGACAGGGGACTCTTGCATCAATATCGCCTAAAAAGTAGACGGGCGTAAAAAATAGTCGTATATTAACTATACGCGATCATCCTTCGGTCGTCTACCCGGAGACTCCCATGCCCACCACCATCACGTTTTTCCCCGTCGATAACGGGGACATGACGCTCATCAAGTTCGGCGACCTCGACGCAACGACGCTGCTGATCGACATCAACATCCGGCAGGACGCCGACGACCCCGGAAAGGACGTGCGCGACGTTGCCAAGGACTTGCGCGAGCGGCTGAAAAAGGATGAGAACGGTAGGCCATACGTCGATGCCTTCCTGTTGAGCCACCCGGACCAAGACCATTGCCGAGGCCTGACGCGGCATTTCCACCTGGGGCCGCTGGACAAGTATCCGGATGACAAGAAGGACGACAAGGACAAGAAGATCGTGATCCGCGAGATGTGGTCGTCCCCGATCGTGTTTCGACGCGCCAGCAAGACGCACACCTTGAGCGACGACGCCAAGGCATTCAACACGGAGGCGCGTCGGCGCGTACAGCTGAACCGCGACAAGAATTTCGCCGTCGGAAACGGTGACCGCATCCAGATCATGGGCGAAGACATCGACGGAAAAACCGATGACCTCACCTCGATTGTGCGGAAGGTGGACACGCGCTTCTCGACGATCAATGGCAAGAGTTCTGCATTCTTCTCTGCGTTTCTTTTGGCACCCCTGGATGCCCAGGACGACGAAGAAGAGGAAGAGTGCCTGGTCAAGAACCAGTCCAGCGTGATCCTGAACATCACATTGGCCGCTGATGCACAGACGCCGGATGGCGCGAAGTTCCTTACTGGTGGCGATGCCGAGGTATTCATCTGGAACCGCCAGTGGCAGCGCCACAAGGCCGAAGCCGATGTGCTTGGGTACGACATCATGCAGGCACCGCATCACTGTTCCTGGCATTCGCTGTCCTATGACAGTTGGTCGGACTACCGTGAAAAGGCCAAACTCGATGCCGATGCCCGCAAGGCGCTTTCGCAGACCCGCGACGGCGCCGTTATCGTCGCCAGTTGCAAGCCGATCGCAGACGACGACAGCGATCCGCCCTGCATCCGCGCAAAGCGTGAGTACGTAGCAATCGTGGACGAAGCAAAAGGCGAGTTCTACTGCACGGGCGAATATCCGAGCGAAAAGTCCGTGGAGCCCCTCGTTTTCACCGTCACCGCTCAGGGTGTGCAGCCACCCTCGAAGAAGGAAGCCGGATCGAAGGCCGCCGCCGTCATCACCTCCGCGCGCACGCCCATGCCGCACGGGGCATCATGACCGGCACCATCGCGGACGCACTGCATCAACTTCAGCGGCATCGAGGCCTTGTCCGCGTTGGCGAGCCAAGGAAAAGTGGTGAATCGACGCTGATTGAAGTCGATGTTGCTGTTGAACTGCCGAGCAGGTCTCGGCGCAATGGCGTATCCGAGACCGGAGTGCGCTCGGTCGAGACATGCGTTCTGGTATTCGGCCGTGGCTGGCCCATGTCCGCACCCAAGCCTTTTTTGCGTGCGGACTTCCCGCTCAACTTGCCGCACATCAATCCCCATCGTGAAGGCGAGTTGGTCTCGCCTTGCCTGTTCGAGGGGTCGTTGGACGAGCTGCTGCATCGATTTGGTCTGGACGCCATTGTCGATCAGTTGATCGTTTGGCTGCACAAGGCCGCAGCCGGGACGTTGCTGGACCTTGAACAGGGGTGGGAGCCGACGCGGCGAGACAGTTGTCCTTCGACCGTGGTATTCAGTGCCGAAAAGGTCGCTGCCGCTGCTCCCGCTGATGGCACGATTTTGGTAGTCCCCGCAGGCTACGTGACGATTGATGGCGGTCTGTACGCCATCGTCAACGCCGAACTGACCGCGCAAGTCGATCTTGTGTTTTCCCAAGACGTTCACAACGACAAGCTGGGTAAATGGGGGAATGGACATGTTGCGGCCTTCATCGCACGCGCTCCAATGACCGGGGGGCATCCGCATGTGGTTGGCCACTATCAACCAGAGACGGTTGTCGATCTCGCGACGTTGCTCGATCGAGCAGGGGAACTCGGCATCGATCGCGATGCTTTGACCCAGGGTTTAGACGGCTACTACGGGCGCTCGATCCTGGACACGCAGCAGGACTCGCGTGGCTGGGTGCATGGCTTGTACGCGATTGTGATTCTGGCTGTACAAAGGCCTGCGTCGCTGGTGGGTTCCCCAGGGAGAAGTGTCGAGGTATTGCCCTACGTGGTGCGCTATGAACTGAACGCTCAATCGCTCTTGGAGCGAAACGCCACGGTTCACCCGGCATTTCACGCGCATGCGTTGTCTCCCGAATTGCTGGCTAGGACGTCCGGCATTCCATCCGCTGCCACATCGCAGTCCCTGGTCGTGCTTGGCTGCGGAAGTCTTGGCTCGAAAATTGCCATGCAACTGGGGCGAGCAGGTTTCGGCTCAATGACTTTCATCGATAACGAATCCATGTCGCCTCACAATGCAGCGCGGCATGCGCTCATTGAGCGGGCGTCGGTGCTGGTCCCGCCACGGAAGTCCGCGCTGATGAAGACGGCCTTTGAATCGCTGTCGCATCCTCAGTCGCGGGCGTTCGACATTGATGCAGTGACTCTCCTGGTCGATTCAGCACAGTTTGCGGCAACCGTTCCGCAGGATGCGGCTCTCATTGTGGATACTACGGCATCGCTTCAGGTGCTGGCCGCCGAATCACAATCAGCGGCACTGAATCAATCCCCTGCTCGGCTGGCTCGGGTCGTGATGTACGGTCAGGGGCGCTGTGTTGCGGTTCTGCTCGAAGGAGCTGGTCGCGCCGGCCGGGTTGATGACCTCACGGCCTTTTTGTTCGAGTGCTGCAGGTTTGTGCCGGAACTGCGTGCCTCGATTGCCGGTGATACGTCTGAGCCGACGCGCATCTTTGTGGGCGACAACTGCCGTTCACTGACGATGCCAATGTCCGATGCCGTTGTTTCGCGTTCTGCATCTCTGGCCGGGTTGCAACTGGAGCGCTGGCTCGTTGATGGGCTTCCGAAGGAGGCGACGCTTTGCGCCGGAGTCTCGGATGCCGAAGGCCTCGGCATGGCATGGACCCGCAGCAGTCTTGGCCCGACCACTGTGCTCGAGGTGGCAGACGACGGTGGCTGGAGCATTCGGATTCTGTACCCGGTTGCGCAAGCGATCCATGCTGATGCGCTGCACTGGGGCGCACGGGAAACAGGTGGGGCCTTGGTCGGTCGCATCTCATTTGAAAATCGAACCATCACCATTGCGGGCCTTGTTGAAGCCCCGCCCGATAGCGTTCGAGAAGCCGCTCGCTTCGTCCTCGGAACCAATGGGCTTGTTCAAAACTTGCGCGCCGCAAACGCGGTCTCTTTGGGGTATCTCGCTTTTATCGGCACCTGGCACAGTCACCCAAAAGGCGGCGCACATTCGGGCATAGACCGAAATACATTGCGAGGCATCGCGGAGGATGCAGGCGGTCTTCCCGCCGTGTCGTTGGTATGGACTCCGACGGGACTCACGTGTGCGGTTGATCGCTGGTAAATACGGAGCTACCGGCTCTTAACTGGCGTAACGCAAGAAAATTGGTTTGGCTCGTGCCCATCAAGATGCAAGATATGCAGTTCCATGATGACACGCTTCGCCAACCAGCGCGGTCTTTGCATGGTTCCACATGGACTACTGCAATCGTTGTAAGAGTGCCTTTGGCTGAGGTGAAGCGACGGAATTTGACACCCGCTCTTGCAGGACTCCCATCCCCTACCAACTGCTTGCTTTAAGAAACTACAAGGATTTGGCGGGCAAAGCCTCAAGGCAGCAGCGCAACTTCTCCCTCAGTTCCTGTTGGACATCGGGGTTGGACAAGCCTGTAGTGCCATCGCATGCAACCAGATTTTGCAAACAGGAGTCTGGCCAACCTTCCAAATCGTCATCGAGAGCTATCCACTGCCGGGGTTTTCTGCGCTGAGCGTCTTGTTGAACTTGCACCCCCCGGGGGGTGGAGCGGAACATGGACAGGTTCCAGGGGTCCACACCATGCACACGCCCGTGGTACGTTCCACCAATAAACCGAACACGCAAGGAGGCCGGAAGGCGTTTTAGGGTTGCGCTGTATCCGGGACGGATGCACCAGGTGCTACTGAGTACCAAAGCGACTGTTGGGTAAGGTTCAAGAACCGACTCCAGGATAGGAACCCATTCGAAAAGAGCATGTCCTACAGCCTCATACGGGCTCATGTAGATACCCTTGCTGGGATGCCAGAGTACTTTTTCGTGGTGGACCACACCATCAAGGTCCAAATACAGAACGACGTCCGCACTGCGCGGAGTAGATGCCGGGAGATATGGGGAATTCTGGCCAGGGGGCATTGCCGTAGGGGTTTTGCTTGGTGCTATTTGGTCTTCGGGGACGACGGGATGGCCAGAGCGAGCTCAGGTCATTCAAACTAACTCCCTCGGGATGATGGTGCGATCCCCGGTGTTAAGCGGCAGATTTTGGCCTTGGCCGATGGTTGGTCAGATGGAAAGGCTCCATTGGTCACGTTGCTAGCAATGATGGTCAAGGTGCTGAAAACACTGTACTCGCTGGCAAACCAGCACCCTGACCACCATTACATCGCTTGCATCCGCTTTGCGGCGCGAAGCTTCCGCATGGATTCTCCCTTTAGCTGCAGCCGATGAGCTTGATGAACAACCCTGTCAAGAATCGCGTCGGCAATTGTCGGATCAGGAAATAGCCCATGCCATTGATCTGTCGGGTACTGGCTCGTAATCAAGATGGAACCGGACCGCATGCGTCTATCTACAACGTCCAACAGCACGTGAGCAGCTTGTGCGTTCAGGTTGCCGATGCCAAAGTCATCCAAGATGAGCAACTGCGGCTTGATCAGCGCCGCCTTTAACTTTGGCAAGGAGCCATCGAGCATCGCAGAGCCAATATCTGCGTACAGATCAGAGGCTCGGTAAAACACTACCGAGAGCTTGAGCCTGCAGGCCTGGGTTCCGAACGCGCATGCCAGCCACGTTTTCCCGACTCCTGTCGCGCCCAGGATGATGAGGTTCTGGTGACGATGAATCCACTCACAACTAGATAGCGATGAAACGAGGGAGCGATCAAGCTGCCGACTAGCACGCGAGTCCAGGTCTTCGAGGTTTGCTGGCTCAGGAAGTGCTGCGCCTTTAATCAAGCGCTTCAACTTTTTGTTTTCGCGCTCTGCCCACTCCCTTTCAACCAGCATGCCGAGCCTGTCTTCAAAGCTGAACTGCTGTAAGGATGGCGTGTCCATTTGAGTGCTCAAAGCGTCAGCCATGGCTCCCATGCGCAACTCCCGCAGGCGTGTGATGGTCTGATGAATGCCACTCATGGATTGCCTCCGTAGTAGGAAGGTCCGCGCAGATTTTCATGTTGTGCGACAGGTGAAATTAGTGGGGGCGCCTGCCGGTCCGGTTGATTGCGAAAGATTGACTGAATGCTTCGTAGCGCCGTGATGTTTAACGGCAGCGAGTATGAGCAAACCTCTTCAAGACGAGACTCCCCATGCAGTCGCGCCAACTCGCGGAGTCGCTTGGCCGCGCGAATGCCATTCACCATGTCAGAGCGGTCTTGCAAATGGTGGCTCAGCATGGCGTGCGTATTCGCACCGACGGTCTTTGCCCATTCAAGGAGGGCTTTAGGTTCAGCGTCAAGCACGCGTTGGTGTGCGATCGGGCGATGTTCCTGCAAGGTGACCATCGCGACGGAAGTCAGTTCCAATGCATGAAATGCCACCCGCTTACCCGACTCAAAAATTTCGAGCGTCTTTTCTGTGAATCTAGTATCGACCTTCTTCCCAATCAGATGGTACGGGACAGAGTAAAAGACCCCCCCATGTTCGACGTGGTAGTCGGCGTTGACGCGAATAGAGCGTTTCCAGTGGCATGGTTCAAATGCTGCGCTCGGCAGGGGTTTCAATGCAGCTTCCTCGACCTCTTTGAATCGCTGAATGCGGCTGCCTGTCATTTTTTTGAATGGATGCGCATTCATGTCGGCAGTGAGCCGCCGTAGCTCTTGATTGAGCTCTTCGTAGCTGAAAAACACCCGGTCTCTCAAACGGAACAGCACCCAACGCTGCGCTATCTGAACGCCCACCTCAACCTTCCCTTTGTCCTGGGGCTTCCGCGCTCTGGTGGGCAGCACCGCCGAGTCATAGTGAGCGAGGCATTCGCGATATGCTGGATTCAAATCAATGTGGTCGCGGCCTCGCCGAAGCACTGCGGATTTCAGGTTGTCACAGACAATCCACTGGGGCACTCCGCCCAATGCAGAAAAGCAGTTGATATGACACTGCTGCCAGTGTTCAACCTTTTGGCTCGGAACTGCTTCCAGATAGGTGAGATTTGAGTAGCCGAGGACGGCCACAAAAATCTGTGCAAATGAGGATGGCCCTCCATGGGGGTCTCGAACCTCTACTGTTCTGCCCGCGAAGTCCACAAATAGTTTGTCGCCGGGAGCATGGTGCTGCCGCATGACTATGTGTAGTGACCTTCGCCAACGTCGATAGTGTTCTGTGAAAGCGCTATAGCCGACCCCATCGGGGCACCCCTCGCGCCACTCGCACCAGATGACCTCCAGCGTGCCGTCCTCGCGCTGCATTTGTTCGTGGACCCAGTTCCAATCGGGAGTGATCTTTTTCTGAGCCACCGATTTGTCATGGTTGTTAAGTACCGATCTCCACTGATGATCATCGAGCAAGGACAGCTCGGGCCAGAGTCGGCCACTCTCCGCCAAGACCTGCCTGAGAGCTTTGACGCTGTTGTGCGAAACGCCAACCATCCTGCCGATTGCTCGGCTGGATTGGCGTTTGTCGTAAAAATGAAGGCGAGCGATCTCTCGCTGCAAATGAATTGAAAGCCTCAAGGGCATGCTCCTGGATGTACTGCGCGATGAGACGCGCATGGGACGGGGTCACCCAATCACGCCTGCTATTGACGAGCAAGCGTGTCTGTCCGATACTCCAGCACACAAGTACGTACTTGACTGGCTAACGGCTAGTTGCAAAAGCCTGAGGTTGCCGCCTCAGGCTTTTGTCTTTTTGGATGACGGGAATTGGGGTACGGGTTCTTGAATTCGGGCTGAACTCTCCTCTCTCTATCTACTTTTGGGTTCAACAGGACCCTCTGAACGCATGCTGCGTCTGGGTCTTGACGGCTAGGCGCCAGAACTGTGTGGCCGATTCATTGCGTGTGCAGTTCACGCCCCATCTCACTGCGATACGCGGGAATCCCTGTTGCTAAGTCATCGTTTGACCCTGAACGATGAGATCTGTTTGGTGCAGTGTTTTGAGACGACACATCGCGATGCTTCCATAGCCATTGGGCGATGTCCGTCGCTGCTGCAAATCTGCCCCTGCGGCCTGCCAACTCGAACGTGTGCACAGGCAATCTATTGCGTTGATGCGCTTTCCTAAAAGCATCTTGTGAACGGTAAGGGACACTTCCACATGATGATTCGTTGACCCACGTGGAGGCTCGAACTGCTGGGTCGGTTCGCTTAAGGTATTGGCGTGATTTGCCCTTGTGGCAAATCATGTCCCCCGACCTCCCTCCAATCTCAGGTCTGCACCAAGTTATTGAGCAGATGCCGAGGAATATTCGCAAGATCCTCCTCCACGATACGGACCCAGCTCGCGAAAGTCGCTTTCATCACACTATTCCTGGCAGATCGCAGATCCTGGCCGTGCGAAACCAGCGTTCCCTGGATGCATTCATAGCGCTGGTGTGTCTTGCACGCAAAGGTGAAGTGCTGGAGAACGATCCCCTCCACTTCTTGCCGGCAGCATGTGCTTATGAGATTTTTCCCAGAATTTTGTACTCTCATAGGCCGCTCCGGTACCGATGGGAAGGGCTTTTTGAATGTCTTCATAAAGTGCTCTGGTGCCGCGTTTACTCCAACGGCGCCTCGTGCCGTTTCCCTATTGAGACGGTTCGCCGTAGTCTTGCTGTACTTGACGCTGACCCTGCATCCACTCTGCCGAACTTGACCGGTTTGCGAGTCGCAATTAGTTCGTAGCGCAACTGAACACAATGACTTCTTTTCTTGGGACTTAGCGCTTTAAAAATATGTCAAAAAGAAAAGACAGCCGCAGCAGCACAAGGCATGCACCGCAGTTTTCGGGATTGATCCGGCCGAATGGTCGAATCTGGGTGTCAGCCGAGCAGTTCTACAGAGCAGCAGAGCAGATTTGGACAACCGAGGGCGTCGACCTGAATACATTTGTCTTCCCGCTCATCGTCAACTATGCGCTCTGTGCTGAACTCAGCTTGAAGGCCGCAGAAGGTGGGGCAGTAGGTGGTGGCCTGACCCCGGACGGTCTTGTGAAGGCTGCCAAGATCATGTCCACGGCACATGGGCACAACTTATCGGATGTGTTTGCGTCTCTTGAACTGCCCACACAGGCTGCCATTGAGTCAGCGTTCCTGGCCATGTCAGGAGAACAGCTAGCACCGCTTCTTACCAAGTGCTCGAACTACTTCATTCAAGCCCGCTATGCCTACGAACAGATCGGCGGCAGCTATGACTTGACAGGCGTTCGCACACTCGCGAAGGGCTTGCTTGATGCCATCAAAGCCTTCGGCACCAAGAATCTGTGAGCGAAGCGCTCATCAATATTGGCGCGTCGGTTCGCCCCGTAGTCAGGCTAGGTGCCGCCCCAGTTGTCCCCAAACACCTGCGCCTGCCGCAGCACCAAGTCCACAGCCTCTTCCTGCAAGTCCGGCGGGTACTTGTACTTACGCAAGACCCGCTTGACCATCAGCCGCAGCTTGGCCCGCACGCTCTCACGCTCAGACCAGTCCACCGTTAGGTTCTGGCGCAGGTTCTCGGTCAGCTCGTGGGCGATCTTCTTGAGGGTTTCGTCGGTAAGCTCTCGGACCGCCGATTCATTGGTGGCCAGGGCGTCGTAGAACCGCACCTCGTCTTCGGAGAGGCCCAGCAATTCGCCCCGGCTGGCTGCCTCCCGGAACTTCTTGGCCATCTCGACCAGTTCTTCCATCACCTGCGCGGTTTCAATCGAGCGGTTCTGATAGCGCTTGATCACGTTGCCCAGCAGGTCGGAGAACTTCTTTTCCTGCACCACGTTGCTGCCGAAGCGACTCTTGATTTCGCCTTCGAGCAGGCGTTCGAGCAGTTCCACCGCCAGGTTCTTCTCGGGCAGGTTCTTCACCTGGGCCAGGAATTCGTCATCCAGCAGCCCAATGTTGGGTTTGTCCAGGCCCACGGCATCAAAGATGTCCACCACCTGGTCGGACACGACGGCGTTGCTGATGATTTGGCGGATAGCCTCGTCGCGCTGTTCGTCGGTGCGCTTCTTGGCGGTGATGTCCCGCTTGGTCAGAATGACCTTCACGGCCTGCATGAAGGCGACTTCCTCCCGCACTGCCTTGGCTTCGTCCAGTGTGCAGCACAGGGAGAAGGCTTGGGTCAGTGCCAGCGTGGTGTCGGCAAATCGGCGTTTGCCATCCTTGCCGCCTTCTTCACGCAGGCCCAAGATATGGTTGGCAGCTCTGGCCAGGGTTTGGTGGCCCCCGGTGAGGAAGTCGCTGTAATCGCAGCCATGCAGCATGGATTGCAGGACATCGAGCTTTTCCATGAGGACGCTGTACGCCTCGCGGGCATCCACGGTGGGAGTACCCCGGCCTTTGCTGGCGGTGTACTCCTTCATGGCGGCTTTCAGCTCGTTGCCAATGCCGATGTAGTCCACCACCAGGCCGCCTTGCTTGCCCTTGAAGACGCGGTTCACGCGGGCGATGGCCTGCATGAGGTTGTGGCCCTTCATGGGCTTGTCTACGTACAGGGTGTGCACGCAGGGGGCGTCGAAGCCGGTGAGCCACATGTCGCGCACGATCACCAGGCGCAGTGGGTCGGCGGGGTCTTTGAAGCGCTTTTCCAAGCGCTTTTTGACCTTGCCGTCATAGATGTGGGGGCGCAGAAGGGCTTTGTCGCTGGCTGAGCCGGTCATCACAATCTTGATGGCGCCTTTCTCGGGGTCTGGGTCGTGCCAGTCGGGGCGCAGCTTGATGATCTCGTTGTACAGGTGAACGCAGATTTCACGGCTCATGGCTACTACCATGGCTTTGCCCGATTGGGCGGTACTGCGCTCTTCAAAGTGCGCCACCAGGTCAGCGGCCACGCTGGCCACACGGGGT